>DATKXF010000077.1:0-79173 GCA_035529155.1 Methanomassiliicoccales archaeon
CGACTATCGCATTCATGTAGAGGTACCAGTCCTTTGCTAGGAAAATCATTAACACTCTGGCCAGCAAGGCGATCATCAGTGCTTTGATCACCCCGTTCCAGCCTCCGATCTCTCCCTTAAAAGAAATCTTGGCGGCCCCTATCTCAAAGCTGGCAAAGAGAATGAAGACCAGGGTAAGGACGATGCCAATGACAGTGTCTATTTGTGAGTCTGCGATGAGCAACAGGGGGGAGATCAGCGTGATCATCCCGCCAATCAACATCCAGATGCCTGACACTTTCAGAAGGGCAGGGACTTTTATCAACGGCTCCACCTCGTCTGTGAATCAGGAACCAGCGTTATATAGGTTTCCAGAATCCCGCCCATCGGGGCAGGAAATTCCAGATGTTTAGAGCTGTATCTCGATCCCTAGCTTTTCAGTCAGCTCCTTGTACCTGTTTCTTATGGTGACCTCTGTCACACCCGCAATGTCCGCGACCTCCCTCTGCGTCCTCCTCTCGTTGCAGAGAATGGAGGCAATGTAGATCGCAGCAGCAGCTACTCCGGTCGGTCCCCTTCCTGAGGTAAGTTCCTTCTTCGTGGCATCCTTCAGTATCTCAGCCGCCTTTGATTGGACCTCTCCACTGAGCTTGAGCTCGGAGCAGAACCTCTGTACATAATCCTGTGGGCTAGTGGGCATTAGCTTCAGCTTGAGCTCTCTGGTCATGAACCGGTAGGTACGGCCAATCTCCTTGCGACCGACGCGTGAGGAGTTTGCAACCTCATCGAGTGTCCGGGGAACACCGCACTGCCTGCAGGCTGCGTATAGCGAAGCGGCCACGACGCCCTCGATGCTCCTTCCCCTGATCAGGTTCTTGTTCACGGCCTTCCTGTACACCATGGCCGCCGTCTCCCTCACATTCCTAGGCAACCCCATGGCGGAGGCCATCCTGTCCAGCTCGCTGAGCGCGAAGGCCAAGTTCCTCTCCGTGGCATTAGACACACGGATCCTTCTCTGCCACTTCCTCAGCCGGTATAGTTGGGCTCTGTTCCTGGTGGGGATGCTCTTTCCGTAAGAATCCTTGTTCTTCCACGAGATCTCGGTGGAAAGACCCTTATCATGGATCGTGTAGGTCATGGGCGCTCCGGTCCTGGCCCTCTTTTCTCCCTGTTCCACGTCGAAGGCCCTCCATTCGGGTCCCTGGTCTATGAACTGATCATCTACTACCAGTCCGCAATCCTCGCATATGAGTTCTCCCCGCTCGTAATCTCGAACGAGGTGTTTGCTTGAGCACTCGGGGCAGCACTCAATTTCTTCGGTGCCTTCTCTTACCTTTGCCATTGTTATCAACCCCTTCAATATAGACCTTTTTTCCAATCATTCCAATTAGGTTGATCTCTCCAGTGGTATCTATTGAGATGTAGGGGGCGTCTACAGGTCCGAAGACCCTCCTCACTCGGCCTAGAGTCCTCTTGCGGTTATCCACGACCTTTGATTTGGGAGGCGGAGTTGTACTCCCTCTTACAATCATTTTACCGTCACAAGCGATTTCTTGGACGGTCCCAAGAACCTTCATTTCCTCACCGTAAGAGACTTGCATCGACCGACGACTTCCCTCTACATTCTAGAGTTAGTATATAAACATTTCGTAAAGACTTAATATATTTCGGTTATCCCAGAAAAACATCTGGCTATATTAGGAATCCATGTTAACACACAGCACAGGACTCCCAGAAACATCGACCTACGGTCGCCCATCAAAGCATATAAGTTGCAATGTTCATTCATTCAGTCGTGGAGATATCCAAGAACCACCCGAGATATAAATCATTGGCAATAAGAGAGAGGATGGCCGAGCTGTCGCAAAGGGGAATAGTGGCCACCACTGGCCTCATTGCCCATGGTCGGGGCGAAGCCTACGACTATCTGCTAGGCGAGATGACGGTTCCAGAGGGGGAGAAGGCCGAGGAGGTTGCCGCCGCGCATCTGCTCGAGGCCGTCAATCCGGTCATATCCGTGAATGGCAACGCTGCGGCCCTCTGTGCCGAGGAGATAATCTCCCTTGCCGAGGCGGTTCCCGCCAAGATGGAGGTCAATCTCTTTCACAGGAGCGAAAAGCGGATCGAGGCCGTTTGCTCGTACATGGAATCCATGGGGGCAAAGCGGATATTGGGTAGAAGACCAGATGCCCGGCTGGAAGGGATAACTTCGGATAGAGCCCTCTGCACCCGGGAAGGCATTCATTCGGCGGATGTCGTACTCGTACCCCTAGAGGATGGTGACAGGGCGGAGGCGCTTATGGCGGCAGGAAAGGTCGCAATTGCCATAGATCTCAACCCGCTGTCCCGCACCTCGAGGACCGCCACGGTATCGGTCGTGGATGAGGTGACCAGGGCGATTCCAAATATCGAACGTTTCGTTAGCGAGTTGAGATCCCATCCAGACAAGAGACGCAGGCTCATCAGGGACTTCGACAACCAGGCAAATCTCAAGGGAGTGGCCCGGAGGATTTGCAGCCATCTCGTGGAGGATATCGATCAGGGGAAAGCATAAGCCCGAAATGGACGATTCGGTGACGGTGTTCCATTGAGCGAGTTACTTGAGAAGGGAATCCGCAGGCTGGAGTGGGCATCCACTCACATGAAAGTGTTGAAGGATATTCGAGACAGGATGACCAGGGATGGATCTCTGGACGGACTCAAAGTGGGAATGGCTCTGCACGTGGAGGCCAAGACCGGAATTCTGGCAATCACCCTCGCAGAGGCCGGCGCCAAGATCCGTCTCGCAAGCTGCAATCCCCTCTCTACGGACGATTCTGTCGCTCTCGCGCTGAAAGAACATTATGGTCTTGAGATCTACGCAAGGAAGGGCGAGACCAATGATGAGTACTACAGGAATCTCAACCAGGTCATCGATCTCTCTCCCGATTTCGTGGTGGATGACGGGGCGGACCTCATCACCATGCTCCATACAGACAGGACCGACGCCCTCTCGAAGGTGAAGGGGGGTAACGAAGAGACCACCACAGGGGTCATCCGACTCAGGTCCATGGCCAGCGCGAAGGTATTGCGATTCCCCGTGATTTCGGTCAACGACGCACACATGAAGTACCTATTCGACAACAGGTACGGCACGGGGCAATCGACCTTCGACGGCTTCATGAACGCCACGAACCTGCTGGTGGCGGGAAAGAGTCTAGTTGTCGCCGGATACGGCTGGTGCGGCCGGGGAATAGCCATGAGGGCGAAGGGCTTGGGTGCCAACGTCATCGTCACCGAGGTCGACCCCATCAGGGCGATAGAGGCGGTAATGGACGGTTTCCAGGTGATGCCCATGATTGAGGCAGCCCCGCTCGCCGATATAATCATCTCCGCCACCGGGGACAAGGACATCATTCGACCCGAGCACCTCGAGGTGCTCAAGGACGGATGCGTGATGGGAAACTCGGGACATTTCGACAACGAGATCTCAAGCAGGTATCTGTCCGAGCGTGCGACATCCTCCAGGAGGGCGAGGGATTTCGTGGACGAGTACAGGTTCCCAGATGGCAGGAAGGCCTATCTTATAAGCGAGGGACGCCTCATGAACCTGGGCGCAGGTCAAGGCCACCCTGTAGAGATCATGGACATGAGTTTTTCAATTCAGGCCCTTTCCCTGGAGTACCTCGCCAATAACTGGGAAGTGATGGAGCCCCTGGTATACGACGTTCCGCCCGAGATCGATGACAGCGTGGCTAGGCTCAAGTTGAAGACCATGGGAATCGAGATAGATGAGCTCACCGAGGCGCAGAGGAAGTATCTCTTGGGATGGGAAGAGGGAACATGACCGAACCCTACCTGACCGTGTATGGCCACGTGGCCCTTGATTACATAATCTCCCTGGAGCGCTTCCCACCGATCAACACCTCTATAGATGTTTTGGACAAGAGGCTCTATTTTGGGGGCACGGCCGCCAACCTCGCCACCACGGCGGCCGTGCTGGGGGTTCCAACGGCCATCGTCTCCTATGTGGGGGAAGACTTCCCTGAGGACTTCGAGGATTTCATGCGTTCGAAAGGGGTCCTTCTGGACGACCTGGTGGTTGTGGAGGGAAAGCAGACCCCCACTGTATGGGTGGTATCCGATGCTGGACACGACCAGATAGCATATGTCTTCCAGGGGGCGATGAAGGATATGGAAACCTACGAGATCAGGACCGAAATGGCGGTAAGATCGAAGGAGGTTCATGTCTACACCGGGAGACCAGGCTATTACATGCGATTGATGAGGGAGCTCTCCCAGAAAGGCATCGAAATATCCTTCGATCCGGCCCAGGAGATACACCACATCTGGTCAGAGGAGACGTTCTCCCAAGCCCTCCCGATGAGCAACATCCTTTTCGCCAACAGGGGTGAGCTGGAAACCGCCATGCGCTACATGGGTGTGAAGGAGCCGCAGGAAATGCTCACCCATGTGGGGGTAATCATTAACACCAGGGGCGCGGAAGGCAGTGTCATCTACACCAGCGAGGAGGAGATCCATATTCCGGCCATCAAGACCAAAGGCGTGGTGGATACAACTGGAGCGGGTGACGCCTTCAGGGCAGGCTTCTACGCCGGGAGATACCGCGGGTACGACCTTCACGATTGCGCCATTCTTGGAAGTGCAACCTCCTCCTTTGCGGTGGAGTCCATAGGGGGCCTATCGAACATTCCAATATGGGAGAGGGTCCTTGAACGAGCGGAGAGCCTGCTAGTTCAATAACGGGGGGAACCCAGACACCCAGAAACCTTTCAATATACCATGAACCAGCAACGAAATATTTAAGACCAATCAAGCCGTAGAGGGCCGACAGGTAGGAATATGGCAGTGGGGTTTGTCCTGATAAGTACCGCTCCGGCCAAAGAGCACGAGGTATACAATGAGCTGCTCAAGGTCAAGGAGGTTGTTGAGCTCCATCCATTGTTTGGAGAGTTCGATCTCATCGCCAAGATCGAGGCTGAGGACTTCAATCTTCTCGGTCAGGTCGTGGTCGACAGGATCAGGTCCATTCCCGGCGTCATAGACACGAAAACGTTGACCGGTATCAAATTCTAATGGGTGACTACAATGATGGGATTTTGGGAATTCATAACAATCGTCATTCTGGTCTTCGCATTGTTCATGGTGCTTGCGGGGGCCTTCACCGCCTATTTCGGAAGTGGGAGGAGCCGGGCTATCGGCGCAGCGCTTCTGATCATAGGCCTAGTGGTGGGAATAATCTGGGTTTATCTTGCGGGGTTTTCCGACATCATCGACGTGACCCTTGCGGATGTTATTTGGAACGCCTTCCTCTACATCCTGGCCGCAATTATCGGGGCCTTGATCGCGGTTGGCATATTCCTTGTAGCAATAATGAAATCCTGAGCTGAGCTTAACGACTCAGCCTTTCGAAATTTTTTTATTCTATTACTCTTTGAGTGAATACTAATGCCAGATGTCCTCGTGATTCTGGGAAGCAAAAGCGACCTCGATGTCGGCCGAAATGCTATTGCAATTCTGGAACTATTTGATGTAAAGGCAAAGATGGTCGTTGCTTCCGCACACCGCACACCTGAACGGGTCAGGGAGATAGTGGATACCAGCCCTGCCAAGGTTTTTATCGCGATAGCAGGGCTTTCCGCCGCGTTGCCGGGAGTGGTCGCCTCCACTACAACGAAGCCGGTCATTGGGGTGCCTGTCAGCGGCAGTATGAATCTCGACTCCGTGTTGTCCGTTCTGCAGATGCCTCCGGGGATTCCCGTGGCCGCAGTTGGGCTTGACCGTGGGGAGAACGCGTCACTACTAGCGATAAGCATCCTAGCGCTTTCCGACGAGAAGCTCAACAAGAAGCTCCTGGAATACAGGGAAGAGCTATTGGAAAAAGTGATCAAGGATTCCATGGAGGTGGAAAGCCAATGATGGATCCAGAGGAGTTCGTTAGTGAATCGGTGGAAGCGCTACGCTCCTCGATCGAGGGGAGGGCGATCATCGCCTGTTCTGGTGGCGTTGACAGCACCGTGGCCGCAGTCTTGGTCAGCAAAGCCATCGAGGGCCGCCTTCTGACAATCTACGTCGACAACGGGTTGATGAGGAAAGGCGAGACCGAAACCGTGATTGGCATCCTTACCCGCCTGGGGGTCAACTACAAGATCGTGGATGCGGAGGACGAGTTCCTGGACGCTTTGAAGGGCGTGATAGATCCCGAGGAAAAGAGGAAGATAATCGGTGAGAAGTTCATCCGGGTCTTCGAAAGGGAGGCGAGGGAGTACGATGCCGATTTTCTTGTCCAGGGTACAATCGCTCCCGATTGGATCGAGAGCGGGGATCATGCTCGGGACACCATCAAGAGCCACCACAATGTCGGAGGCCTTCCAGAAGACATGTATCTCAAGCTGGTGGAGCCCCTCAGGGATCTCTACAAGGATGAGGTGAGGAAGGTCGCCCGATTCCTGGGCATCGATGTTTCCGAGCGGCAGCCATTCCCTGGACCGGCCCTTGCGATAAGGGTCATAGGCGAGGCGACCAAGGACTCAATAGATATCGTGAGAAAGGCCTGTGCGATCGCAGAGGAGGAGATCGAAGCGGCTGTTGCACGCGGGGAGATGGAATTGCCCTGGCAGTACTTTGCGGCATTCCTTCCCGTGATGTCCGTGGGCGTCCACGGTGATCAAAGGGCATACGGTGGCACCGTGGCCATAAGGGCAGTGGAGTCCATCGATGGAATGAGCGCCGCGTACTCAAAGATACCTCACGATGTACTGGACAAGATATCCCGAAGGATCACTAATGAGATGAAGGATAGGGTCAACAGAGTGGTGTACGACATCACCAACAAGCCCCCGGCAACCATCGAGTGGGAGTGATCACAGGGCATCCAGTATGCCCTTCAATTCAGACCAGTCATCCACGTAGGCGTCAGGAACGACGCTATCATCCGGGAAGAAATAATTCGACTTCTTTAGTATGGCCTTAAGACCTGAGTCGAGCGCCCCCCTGATGTCGGACTGAAGGCTGTTCCCCACATAGGCTGCGTCTCCCGCCCCGACCCCAAGATTCTCTAGTGCGATCTTGAATATTCTGGGGTTGGGCTTCCTCAACCCAACATCGGTGGAGAAGACTAGGTCGTCGAAGTAGACGTCCAACTTATAGAATGTCATGTCCCTCTTGGGGAAGTATGATGGCAGCCCCCACGCCACGTCCGAGATGAGGCCCACCTTATAGCCATTTTTCTTGATGTTCTGGAGCATCTCCAAGGTACCGGGAATCAGCTTTCTATGCTCCAGGAGCGCACCGTAGAATATCTCAAGCCCCTCCTGTATCACTTCCTCATCGTACCGAAGGTCGAACTGCTTCAGTCGCTCACCCAGGAAGGTGGAAAGCGGGATCTCGATCATCTCCATCCTCCGTCTGCTCCGGGCATTTTCCAGCTCCTGGATCATGGTTGCTACGAATACGTTCTTTTCTGGAGGGTCATCCATATTCTCTGCGATGACACGGTAAAAATCAGAGATAGCGCGGTTCTCAGGTCCCCTCCAATCGATGTAGTAATCGATCAGCGTATGGCCAAGGTCGAAAACTACCGCCTTCATCCTTGATATGGATGCTGGCAACGGTCATTAACCTTTTGATTGACCTGAATCTCACTCCACTAGGTGAAATCCTTAATACAGGTCTCCGCCTTTTCACCCGTGATGAAGGTCTTTGTCGTGGATAACGGTGGCCAGTGGACCCACAGGGAATGGAGGGTGCTCAAGTATCTGAAGGTGGACACCAAGATAGTTCCGAACGACACGCCATTCGAGGAGATCGAAGACGTGGATGCCTTGGTTCTCTCTGGAGGGGCTCCCCGGGTCGCCATGGATGCAGCCAGAATGGGTAGGAACGGCGACTATCTGGATAGGGCCAACTTCCCCATCTTGGGAATATGTGCGGGTCTTCATTTCATGGCCGGCCATTTCGGCGGAAGTACGGGACCGGCCGAGGTTCCAGAATATGGCAAGACCACTCTTTATGTCGACGAGGAGGACGATCTGTTTCTCGGCCTCCCTCAGGAGTTCATCGTCTGGGAGAGTCACAACGACGAGGTGAAGGATCTTCCGTCCGACTTCGAGGTCCTGGCCCACTCTGATAGTTGCTCAATCCAGGCGGTGAAGATGCAGTCGAGGCCAATCTTCGGACTGCAGTTCCATCCAGAGGTTGAGAACACCGAGAACGGTTATGAGATCTTCAAGAACTTCTTAAGGGTCGTCGAGGAATGGCACAGTTGAGCGAGCAGGACAGGGTGGTCTTGAGGGATGCTCTGAGCATCTGGCACAGAAAGGATTCCTTCGAGTCAGCCTTGTCCAGGGCTGTGAAGAAACAGGGCGGATCCTTCGAAGATTACATCCGATTGATATCCGACCTTCGGGATGAAACCCGAAACGGGGAAATGGATATCCACGAGGTTGCAAGGCGGCTAATTGGACCAGAGGAAGATTGAAAGCGAAATCGCGATCAGACAGACAATGGCGATGACCACCATCCACAACACGATCCCGCGGTCGGACCCGAAGACTATGGGCAGGGGCCCTATGAGAACCAAACCTCCGAACCTTCCCCTGCGCTCATGTTCTACACCTGAAAACTCTATGGGCTCTCCCAACGCAGACTCTTCTCGAACCTCATAGGCGCCCACCAGGAATGACAGGAAGATCAGCAATATGCCGAGGAATAGAAGAATGCCTCCAAGAGCGGGCAGCAAACCCTCACCCCTTATCACGGGGATGACGAAGATCAGGATCAGCTCGAGATCGCCCCTGATTGCGGCGACGATTAGAAGCAGGACGGACAGCGAGATCAGGATCAAACCAGATGCCCTGACTAGCTTTCTAGACATCATTCAACAGGTGACTGATGCATGGAAGGATATATTATCTTCCTTCTCAAGCTACCTGCGGATGATTCTGTCAACATCCTCCCACTGACCTTTCTCATTGCGGTCGAAGACCCAGAATGACCTGGTGTGCTTTGTCTCGCCCCTCCCTATCAAGCCTGCAGAGGTCAGGAAAACGAGTAGCGCAAAGATCACAGTGAACATGCCTGGTATGAAGGATAGGAAGACCAAGATCCATATTCCGAGCACCCCTATGATCACTGAAAGGATGCTCAATGCGCCGCGGACCCTACCACTCTTGCCCTTCATTCATCTCCCCTAATGAAAAGTGTCTTTCCATCCTATATATATAGCCGCATGTCCCCAATCTTTTTATTTCCAGAGCTTGATTTGGGCCTGGGTGCACCTTTGACCTCCTTAAAGAGAGTTATCTCCGAGATACTTTTTTCCAGAGATTTTGAGGTCTGGGAGGAGGACGATGACATCTTCGGAACGAAGGGGGACGTCAATGTTGTGTTCTGCATTCTACCCGAGTACGACAGGGAGTTGGCGGGACGTTTTCTGAAGAGACATGAGGGGTTCGAGGGCACCAAGATAATCGCCACCCTGGACAACACGCCCTCAAGGGAGGCAGAGGAAGGGGTCTTCCTCTGGGACAGGGAAGCGATCGAGCACGAGATCGGCCGGACCAGGGTGGAGAAGATACTAGGTGAGGAGGATCACGGCCTCCTTGACGAGATTTCCGCCGACGATTATCCTCAGATGGTCTCCCAAGAAGAGCTCGAGATGATGGATGTCGCGGAGGTGGGGGAGAGGATCATTCGCCCGGTCATCGGTATTGACGATATCAAGGAGATCTCACGTCAGACCGTTGGAGGTTTCAGACACAGGCTGGAGCTGGTCCCTCACTATGTCTTCGAGTACCGATGCAGGCTGGATGTCAATGGTGAGGAGATGGTCTCGAAGAGCGGCACGCTGGCCGTGAACGCGCTGACCCGTAAGGTCGAGGTCTGGAAGGAGGACTTTGATACGGTGTACGCCATCGAATTGAACCACCGGCGCCTAGAGCCGATGATCGATATCGACGAAGCCCGGGCGGCTGTCCAGGAGGAGGTAATCCATCTCCATACCTACGAGAAGGAGCTCATCAAGGACGATGGAAAGGTCACGGTCATGGAGAAGAAGGTGCTCTCTCCCAGTCCGGAGGACGTTGTTCTTGCTGGAAAGGGTTTATTCTACCTTCCCGTATGGTGCATCGAGGGTGTCCACGGGGTCATGATCATCAATGCCGGGACAGGGAAGATAATCAGCGAGGATTACTACAGAGGCGTATGATCCTTAGCATCCACCCGATCAACCAATTCTAGACGAGCCCTAATGTCGAGCCAGTGAGAGCCCTTCCAGTATACCTTACCGCATCCCACACAACGATAGAACTCATCATTATTCTTAAGCGCACCTTCTGGGACTAGTTCCTTTGCTTCATGGAGGGGGATCGTCTCGAGCTCCCCATTGCACATTGTGCACCTGGTCAGGGATTCATCGAGGGTCAGCCCTAGCACCTTCGATACCTGCTTGAGCTGCCCAATGACCTCGTCATCCTCGATGAACAGCCCTGCGTCACCCGCCCTGAAGGTCAGCTCCTTGTCCCGGGTGAGGAGAAAGCGCCCCTCCTCTAAGGCGGTGTTCACGATCTCGGTATCGCTCTGATCCCTGTGATAGATGGTGTCGTACCCCATGATGCGCAGCCATCTGGCCAAGGATCCAAGCATCTCATCGACTGAGAACTTGGGTCTATCAGTCATCATTGCAGACCTCATATTCGAGTAAGACCCCGTCCCCCAGCCACTCACACCCAACGAGTTTCAGATTCAATATTTCTTGATCGTCGAACCCCTCTCCATCCACCGGGGTGGGCGCGGTTCTCCCTCCTATGATCTTGCTGCCCACGAACACGGAGTAATGATCCACGAAGCCTTCCTTGAAGAATGACCAGAGTACCTCTCCCCCACCCTCGACCAGCATGGTCCTCACGCCCATCTCATGCAACCTTGTGAGCAAGAGGTCAAGATCTACCCGGTCCTTCCCTATGCGCAGGACCTCCGCGTTTCTCCAGACCTTGTCGCAACCCTCGACGGTGGCAATTATGGTTCTTGCCCGTGCATTCAGTACCCGGGCGTCGTCGGGTGTCCGTCCCCTGGAGTCAAGAACGACCCGGATGGGGTTCTCCTCAATGGGTGCACCCTTCACTGTCAGATGCGGGTCGTCAGAGAGAACGGTGCCTATCCCGACCAGGATGGCATCGACCCCAATCTTGAGTTCCTTCACCCGGGCAAGATCCTCGGGCGAGGAGATGGTGACCTGCTTCCTTCTCCTTCCTGCCAGTTTCCCGTCGGCTGTCATTGCACAGTTGACCGTGACGTGGGGTCTCATCGCCAGAAAGATGCGGACGAGGTGAGATAAACGTTTGGAAGGATATACCAATGGTTAAGTAATCTAGATTGAGATTAGGCTGCGATGCAAGGCATTGATATCATCCCAATCAAGCAGATGGACGTCAGGGGAGCATATGTCATCGATGGCTTTCCAAGCGTCGGGCTCGTGGGGTCGATCGCCGCGAATTATTTGGTGAGCTTCCTTGACCTGGAACTCATCGGCGTCCTAGATTCCATGACCTTTCCCGCTATGTCCCTGATCCGCGATGGCATTCCCTACAGTCCAGTGCGCATTTACGGAGGAAAAATGGGAGAAGGAGGAGAGGACAAGATAGTGGTCTTCGTCTCTGAGTTCCAGCCCCCACCCGAGATCATAAAGCCGCTTGCTACCACCCTCATGGATTGGGTCGAGCTGAACAAGTGCAAAATGGTGATATCCCCTGAGGGAATGATCATACCCCCGGGCAAGAGCGAGGATCCAGATTCAATCTTCGATAATATCTTCGGAGTTGGCTCGACTCCACAGATGACCGATCTGCTCAAGGAGAACAACATCCCCCTTTTCGAGACGGGCATCATAATGGGTCTGGCAGGAGTGCTCCTGAATGAGGGTGTCAACAGGGACATCGGTGTGGTGACCATCTTGTCATGGTCTCATGTGGAGTACCCTGACGCCAGGGCCGCGGCCGCCTGCATATCGGCAATCGACAAGATGCTGCTCCAGGTCGAGCTGGACATAAAACCGCTGATAACCGAGGCGGAGGTCATCGAGAATCACCTGAAGCAACTCTACAAGACTGCCGGGAAGGAACAGGAGATCCCCAAGAGCAAGTCCATCATGTATAGCTAGGCTCAACGATCACCTCGAAGTCCTCATTTCTCTTTCGGATGCGGACTTCGATATCAATGAATTCTGGAAGGAGGGCAGCCACGCTACGAAGATGCTGGCTTGCTTCTCTGATCCGGAACCTTGAAGGTCCCTCTGCCAAGGCCATGTATGGAAGAAGCTGATCGGCCGCGTGGACATCCAAGGTTCCGGCCCCCTCCATCTCGAGAGTGAGGCCCCGTGAAGCCTGCTCCCCAACCTTCTCTGAGGACAATCCTTTCTCTCCCAGGCAATCTGCTCCCAGGATGGTTTTTTCGTACCTTGCAAAGAGGCATATCCCGGTCCCAGTGGAGGGGCCTTCTCTCAGGTCATAGGAGATCTTTAGATCCTTGTCCAACATCAATTTCTTGGCCGTATGAGACATCCTCTTGCAGATGTGGTCCGGAAGGTTCTGTGAGAAGCAAACACCTTCCACCGTGATCAGCTCTCCCCTCACATCGAGATCAAGAGGCGCAAGCCTTTCTGGAGCAGTAACCTGGACGGTGACCGATCCCCCACCCTGGGGGTAGAACCCCCTTCTGAGGATATCGATGCTCATCCTCACTCCCATCCTCTCCAGCATGGGTAAGAGAAGTCTCTCGAGATAATCCACAGGAGGGGACCATTTGACGTTCGTTCCCCCGTTGATCGTTAGACGCGATTCATGGCCCGAGCCTATCACGGGGAGGAGACAGGCCTGCATGACCAGGGTGATGCTCCCGGCAGTTCCCACATCAAGTCTAAGATCACCGGACCGGATCTTACCCGGTTTGAACACGATCTCCGCGGAACCTATCTTGTCCCCAGATAGTTCCGCATTGCAGAGGTGGGCCACCCCCCTTATTCCAGCGATATGCTGTGCTGCCAGGCCAGGTTTGGGTCTTCCCGCCCTGATATTGGAAACCCTGCATTCCTTTCCTGTGAGGGCCGAGAGCGCGACGGCCATCCTGAGAATCTGACCACCCCCCTCGCCCGTAGAGCCATCGACATCGATCATCATTCCACCTTAGAGCAGGAACGCTCTCATGACGGTTCCGCCCTCGCCGCCCTCCTCTTTGCCATCTTCCATATTTCGTTGATGATGAAGGCGCTGAGGGCGATCGGTATCGTAATCAACCACTCTGTCAACCCTATTGGTTCCGTCCTGAACACCTCGTTCAGGAATGGTAGGTAGACCACCATAAGCTGCAGTGCGACGGATGCAATCACCGCATAGACCAGCTTAATGTTCGAACTGATCCCCAGATCGAAGAGTGTCCTCCTTTCGGAACGGGCGGAGAACACGTAGAACAGCTGGAACAGCACGAGGGTGCAGAAGGCCACCGTACGTGCTTTGGCGATGTTTCCCGTATCGCTGTATTCTATCCAGAATGCGGCGAGGGTGCCGATGGCCATTATCAATCCCATGATCACTATACGGTAGGCCATTGCCCTGGTTACAGGAGGCTCGTCGGGGTTTCTGGGAGATCTTTCCATGACGTCTGGATCGGTGGGCTCGACCCCTAGGGCAAGGGCCGGAAGACCGTCGGTCACCAGGTTGATCCACAAGATCTGGATGGGAAGCAGGAACGGAAGCATCTCAGGGTCAACGAAGATCAGTGTGGCTATGAACATGGTCGCCACCTCGCCCGCGTTGCAGGAGAGAAGGAAGGACACGAACTTCTTGATGTTGTCGTAGATGCCCCTCCCCTCCTCGGTGGCGCTGACGATAGAGGCGAAGTTGTCATCCACGAGTACCATCTCCGACGCCTCCTTGGACACGTCGGTTCCAGTGATCCCCATGGCGATCCCAATGTCCGCC
This sequence comes from Methanomassiliicoccales archaeon, assembly GCA_035529155.1. Lineage (GTDB taxonomy): Archaea > Thermoplasmatota > Thermoplasmata > Methanomassiliicoccales > JAAEEP01 > JAAEEP01. Next base: position 13,953 of record DATKXF010000077.1, read on the forward strand.
TTCTTGAGCGCCGGTGCATCGTTCACGCCGTCACCGGTCATGGCGACGATCTCCCCGTTGTGCTTGAGAGCGTCGACGATCTTCACCTTGTGCTCCGGCGCTACACGGGCGTACACGTTGACTTCTTTCACCCTTTCTGATAGTTCCTCCAAGCTGATCTCTTCCAGCTCTCTGCCGGTCATCACCGGAGCATCTTTCCTGGGATCGATGCCCATCTCCATGGCGATCGCTTTTGCCGTGAGGGCATGATCTCCAGTAATCATCTTGACCTGGATGCCAGCCTTTTTGCTGATTCTGATGGCTTCGATGGCCTCGGTACGGGGCGAATCGATCATTCCCACCAGGCCCAGGAACACGAGCTCCTTCTCCAGCGAATCCTCGGAAAGATCGTCATCATCAACTTCTCTCATGGCCAGGGCTAGTACTCTGAGGGCTCTGGACGCCATCTCAGAATCCTTGTTCTTGATGGCCGTACGCCCGGCCTCATTCAATGGAAAGACCTGCCCGTCCATGCAGATGCGGTTGCACAGCGATAGAACGCTCTCGGCGGCTCCCTTGCAGAATGCGTATTTTTTCTCACCGAACCGGTTGATGGTGATCATTCTCTTCTTCGTCGAATCGAAAGGTATCTCGAATATTCTAGGATGGTCGTCTATGAACTGGTCTTCATCGATTCCAGCCTTTCTGGCGGTGACTATCAGCGTTCCCTCGGTGGTATCGCCGCCGATTCGCCATTTTCCATTGTCATCTATGAGTGTCGCGTCGTTGCAGAGGATGCCCGCGTTCAGCAGCCATTTGAGCCTGCCGTTGTCCAGCGGATTGATTCTCTTTTTATCAATGGTGAACTCACCTACCGGCTCGAACCCTTCTCCGCTGACCAAGATGGTCTCTCCGACGAATATCTCCCTAATATTCATCTCGCCCTTTGTCAGGGTGCCAGTCTTGTCGGTGCATATCACAGTGGTGCTTCCCAGAGACTCGACTGCTGGGAGTCTCCGTATGACGGCATTCTTCTTGACCATCCTCTGAAGCCCGAGCGCAAGTGAGATGGTTACCACTGCGGGTAAGCCCTCTGGAATGGCCGCTACAGCGAGGCTGACCGATGTCAGGAACATGCTGACGATGTCAACCTTTTGGATAAGTCCCACGATGAAGATGAACACTGAGATCAGAAGGACGGCGATCCCGAGCTGCTTTCCCAGAACCTTCAGCTTCTTCTGCAGTGGGGTCTGCTCCGAATCGGCCTGGATCAGTCCTGCGATCTTTCCCAAGGCCGTATTCATGCCCGTGTTGGTGACCACTGCTCGCCCCCTACCATACTCGATGATGCAGCCAGAGAACACCATGTTGGTCTTCTCGCCTAGGTACACATCCTTCTCCAGTACCGCTTCTGCGTTCTTGCGTATGGCAATCGATTCACCTGTGAGCGAAGCTTCGTTCACCTTCAGGTTGACTGACTCAAGGAGCCTGGCGTCAGAGGAGATCTTGTCACCGGTGGCCAGCATGATTATGTCTCCGGGAACCAGATCCCTCGAGGGTATCTCAATTTCGATGCCGTTCCTTATCACCTTGGCCCTTGGAGCCGCAAGCTCCTTCAGAGCCTGCATGGTCTTTTCAGCCTTGTATTCCTGAACGAAACCTAGTATGGCATTCAGGAAGACGATGATCATGATCACCGTTGCGTCGAACCACTCTTCCAACGTCCCCTGCACGATGGCTATGCCCGCTGAGATCAATGCGGCGATGATAAGAATGATGACCAACACTTCTTTGAACTGCTGGAGGAATAGCTTTAGGGGGGATGTTCCCTTAGTCTCCACTAACTCATTGGGACCGTATTCATCCAGCCGTTGTCTGGCCGTTTCATCCGAGAGTCCTTTCCCAGATGTCCCCAATAGCTTGAGGGTTTCCTCCTTGGAAGACGAGTGCCATTCCTTGTCCATTGATGAGTAGACATAGCTGAGTCGTTGAAAAATCTTTTCCAAGTTCATCACTAATCCCTGTCTTGTCTCAGACCAAATGCACGTTCTCCATGGTGATTTCGATATCTTTCCCCCTAGCTTTCCCCAGTTGTGCAATTCTCGAGAAAAGCTTTTTGTATAGTCTGGAAATCACAACGTCTGCGGGATGCACCAGGCCACCATGCTTGCGGATGGGATGTGATAAAGCTCTCGACAGGCTGGGCCATCGACAGTCCTTATGAAGACTACCCGGGTGAATTCATCCAAACAATAGGGGCATAGATGACTGCAGCTCAACCCCGAGTCCTAAGAGCTCGGCTTCCCACAACATCCCCGTCCAGTGACGAGAGGAGAACATGCTTACCGGCGACAATGTGATGTTCCAAGTAGGAGTGATAATGCTCATTGCCTTCATCGGGGCAGGTCTAGCCCGGCGAAGCAGGCAGAGCGTGATCCTCGGGTACATTCTGGCCGGGATCCTCATTGGGCCCAACATGCATTTCGAGTTGGGCGGGATCGTCTACGACGGCTTGCTTGAGGACACGAGTTTCATCGAGGCAATGTCCGAGCTTGGTCTGATCCTGCTGCTGTTCTTTGTTGGCCTTGAGTTCTCATTCAGCAAGCTCAAGAAGACCAAAGCTCCGGCCACGATTCTCGCTGTCATCAACCTGGGCATCAACATGTTCGCAGGGATCATACTGGGTACGCTTTTGGGATGGCCAATTATCGATACCATCTTTCTCGCCGGCATCATCGCAATGAGCAGCTGCGCCATAACCGCCAAGTCTCTGATAGAGCTCGAGCGCCTTGCCAACCCCGAGACCGAGTTCCTCTTAGGAATGGTCATCGTCGAGAATTTCCTGGCCATGGTGCTTCTCACGATCGTAGGTGGTCTGGTGATCAAGTCCGGCGCAACGCCTCTTTCACTTTCCACTCTAGCCTTGGGAATCCTGGTATTCTATGTCTTCTTCATCATACTGGCAATATGGATAATACCCCGTACTGTTAAGCAGCTCAAGAAGATTAAAAGCGATGAGATGTTCGTCCTCTTCGCCCTCGGCATCGTGTTCCTCTCCGCCGCGCTGGCCGAGATCTCAAATGTTCCAGCGATCATTGGGGCGTTCTTCATAGGCATGGTCTTCGCCGAGACTCAGATATCGGAGCGCTTCGAGCAGAAGATATCACCATTCAGGGATGCCTTCGTGGCGGTATTCTTCGTCTCGTTTGGGATGCTCATAGATCCCGCCATGTTCTCCAGCGTGATATGGATAGTCGTCATAGCAGTACCGCTTGTCATAATCAACGATGTCTTCATAACCGCAGCGCTTGCCTACTTCCTTGGTTTCTCGGCAAAGGGAGCGGTTTCAATGGGGACCTCTCTCTGCGGAAGGGGTGCAGAATCAGTCATGTACGCGAGCGTGGGAAGCAGGGCAGTGGGCACCACGAAGGGAGCAGAGTTTTTCCCCTTTGCTGGAGCCTTTTGCTTTGTCATGAGTGTCATCACTCCCCTTCTCATGAGAAACAGTGTGACTATCACCGAGGGTCTTGCCAGGAGATTGCCCAACTATATGAAGTACAGCGGGGCGGTCATCGCCCGCACCCTCAGTAAGTTGGTGATGCCAGCCAATCTCCGTCTTTATCAGAGGCCAAGACATCTAGGATTCGCCCTGATACTCTACTTCCTTGTGCTGACTGTGCTCATAGCGACCACTGGCACCCTTCATTTAGTGGTCTTTGGCTTGGGTCTTGGCCTCACACTGTTGATCTGGGGTGTAATCGATAGGGAGCTGTTTCCCGTGGTCCAGCACACCAATTACACCAATCTGGGCGTGGGTCCAGGGTCCAGGGCAAAGGTCGCCCACTTCGTCTCAACATTCGTCTTCATCAGCCTCCTAACCATCATTTGCATGGCCTTACTCTTCATCTACAATCCCTTCCTTGCCTCGATAGTGGTCCTTCTGTATCTGGGGGGAGTGATCCGATTGATGAAACAGCATTATCTTTGGACCAGTAGACCCATCCAATCTCCGGGAAAGGTGGTTCCAGAACCTCAATTTCCCTGGGAAAAACCGGTCGCTCCTTCCAGAATCAGGAGAAAGGATCGTGGAAAGTGGATGTGAGATGCTCGCGAACACTTTCTTCACTTTTTAGAAAACATGTATTAAAGGATGATAGATTGACATGTCCTGTGTTTGACCTATTTAGGTAATAATTTTAAAACCCAATTCTCGCTGCATATTCGTAAGATAAAAAGGTCAGGAAACAACCTACATAATATTGTATTAACACAGTTCAATATGATTTTCTTATTGTTGTTCAAATAGAACGATTGTTACATATAATCGATTATTAATAATCTTAACAAATTATATAACGTCCTAATAATTAATATTTGTTAATTTTATGAACTAATCAAATATGTATTAACATCGTATAATTTAAGGCCGTTGACCATTTGTTGACTAAAGGATAGCGCCTTAGTGCCCCTGTTTCCACTTCAGAATATAAGCAAGAAATTTCAATCAAATGTAACGAACATAACACAATTACATAAAGAACGAAAATAATCACAACATATTAACGGTGTTAATACTATGCAATGCAACGTTGTTGCGGAAACAATCGTTATATACGCGATAGGCTCTTCAACACATAGGGATTCAAATGGGATATGAAGACTTATTCCCTGGAATTGACGAAAAGTGGCATGGAAATGCTGCTAAGCGATTTGCAAGTCCCTTCGTCGACGTCCCTCATGATAGGATAGACGTCGATCCCATCATACTATCGCACGCGGCGGTAGCATGTGGTTATACGATAAGGGATTTCTACGAGAAACCCGAGTTAGGCATACACTGCGTGGGGTATATCTCTCAGCTATACGATCTGCTGCCTGTTACCCACTGGTTCTTCTCCCTACCCTGGGTTACCGAACTGGGACTCACATTAGAGTATAAGGAGACTTTACCTCCGATACCTACTGGTCCCATCATCTCGGATCCAGGTGAGGTAGACAGCATTGAAGTCGTGGGAACAGAGGATCTGAAGAAGGGTTGGACCCTTCCAATGTTCTACAACATCTACGATTACGTAGCTAAGAACCTCCCCCAGACGCTTGTACCTATCTCCTACGGTTTCGACCTGGTCGGTGCGGCCGCAGAAATCTGCGGTGTTGAGAACTTCATCATGTGGACGTTCACCGATCCTGAACAAGCGGAGAAGCTGGTGAAGACCTATACGGACACCTCAGTGAATGGTGCCATTGGACTGGCGGAGAGGTACGGAATGGCGATGTTGATCATCGGTTCCGTTCTCGCCAACAACGACATCTTCTCTGATGAGTACGTGGAGAAGTACTCTGCGAACTACATGAGGTACTACGTGGACAAGTGCTTCAGAGGCGGAGCTGGACCACAGCTGTTCTACCACCTCTGCGGAAACCACCAGACCGACTACAAGGTCTTCAAGGACAAGCTCATCTGGTCGCCCTTCACAGTATTCCACGTTGGATACAAGGGCAAGGATGTGTTCCCCTCAGATTTCCTGAGAGAGGAGTTCGGCAAATACTGTACAATCATGGGGTCAGTTGACACCAAGATTATGATCAATCCGAACCCGAAAGCAGTCTACGAGCAGTCAAAGGCACAGATTATCGGTGGCCGCGACTCTCCCAAGGGCTACATCCTTGGCAACGCTTGCGAATGCCCGCCCTACACCATACCTGGTAACCTCTTGGCGATGGTCAAGGCCGCCCGAGATGTCGGGACCTATGGTACGTGGTGATAACATGGGATGGTTTAGCAAGAAGAAGGAAACGAAGGCGCCAGAGAAAGGGGTTGGAAAGATGAACGTCATCATCCCGGACGACATAAAGGAGAAGATTGCGCAAAGGGGAATCAAGCCGGAGGATGTAACGGCAATCATTGAAACGGCAGAAGCTACCAAGAGGAAGCTCGCCTCCAAGGATGGATCTCGATACATCGCCAAGAAGATAGTCGGCGAGGTCACAGTATATGCTGACTACAGCATGACTGGGGGCAGTGCAACCTTGAACTCCGCCTACTCCCACAGGATGGCGATGGGCAAGGTCATGAACGCAACCCATGATTCGGATTGGACCTGTGCGGACTGTGGAGGCATAGCTAAACAGGGCCATGTTCAGATGACCTACATGACCGTGGAAAGACTAGGTCCCGCGATCATTTGCCCACACTGCACCGATGCTTGGGCTGAAGAATATCTTGCAGCCCTAACTCTCGCAGCAGTTGAGGGACTCTTCGAAAAGAAGAGAGCCTGATAGCCCAATGGCCGCTTATGCGGCCATCCCCACTTTTTTCTTTTTTTTCAATATATTATAGAATTCTACGTACAGAATCTGACATAATTTAAATATAGTCTCTAGAATGCTTTTCAATGGGGAAGTTGTCATGGCCTACTGCCCAAAGTGTGGGGAGAGTCTAGATGAGGGTTGGGAGTACTGTTCGTCCTGTGGACATCAGCTCCCTTTAAAGTGCCCTCATTGCCAGGCTGAGCTTTCCCCCGGCTCAAGGTTCTGCTCCAAGTGCCGCAATCCGGTGAGCACGCCCGACTCGTTCGAAACCTCGCCTCCTTTAGAGACTTACCAGGAAAGCAAGAGGGACGACATGTGGATCCTTCTCATTCTGGGCGTCATCTTCATTATTGTTGGATTGATCGTGGGAATATGCTTCTTCGTGGGAATAATCATGATAGTGGTGTACGTCATCATCGAGTTCTCGAGGAAACCCACTAAGAAATAATTAGATGCGGCCGCCGGGATTTGAACCCGGGTTTGAGGCTTGGGAAGCCTCAGTCCTAACCACTAGACTACGGCCGCTTCTGCTCTAGATTCACGAGCTCAATCTTAATCCTTTTTACCAAGCCACTTGGCTATAAGTCTCTGTGAAAATAGCAGAATCAGCGAACCGTCTCCAATTGGCTGATGATGTTCCATATGAGCGTGCGACCATGCAGAGGTATGTTGGGATCATTCGCCAGCTCATCAAGGATGAATATTGCGCTTGCTGCCCGAACATCAAGTGCTTCATTCTCCTGTAGTATCCTATCCTTTGCCTCTGTGGCACCCCTACGAATGTTCCTGGGGACCGACGTGTCCTCAGCGAGCTGGTCCAAGACCTCTATGATCTGCTTGAGCTTAACTTCTGTTTCCATATTACCACCTCCAATCGATGGTATCCTCGATTATTCATTCTCCTCATTATCCATGGGTTCGAACCGCTTTTCACCCCTCTCCTTGAAGGTAGCCACCACCATCAGGGTCTTAATGTCCTTTATTCCCTGGATGTTTGAGATCTTCGTGATGAGGAACTTCTTCAGCTGATCATAGGTCTGGAACTTGACCTTGGCAATAATATCCGTATCCCCCGTCACTAGGAAGACGTCCTCCACCACCTGATACTCTGAAACCTTCTCGGCAATGGTATCCACCTCTTTGGTATCCACCTTGAGAGTAACGATCGCAGAAACTGCATCGTCCCCATAGTACGTGGACATAACTGAATCGTATTCCGATTTGTTTTGAGTCTGCATGCCAACCCCTCCCTTGACTTCGCGCGGTAGCAAGAGGTAGTTCAAGATGCAATTGGTCAAAGAAGCTTTAACCCACGGGGTTTGGAAGCCATTTAGATAGCAGTCTCGAATTCCTCTTGGAGGTCCATTATCACTTGTTCCAGGACCTCTTCCAGGCTTGCGCTTCGGTATTCTCTGAGGCCCCCAAGGTCGCTTTGAACTCTTGCGATATAGGAGGCATTATCTTTCAGGAACTCAACATTGCAAAGCGTCTCTTCCATCTTCCTTCACCTCTAGCCAACATTCCGCGAGAGTTGACGATATTCGGGGGATGCCCGATTTCATATTTAATGATTTTTCTTCACAGACCATAATATTCAAAGTTGATTAGAAAACGACGTCGAGTAATCCGTATATATATTAACCCATAATCTCAGGAAGATTGGGTTGGTCATCATCTACTGAACATTTGGCGAGCAATCACCATCCTTTGAACATCGGAAGTTCCCTCATAGATCTCGGTTATCTTCGCATCCCTGTACAACTTCTCCACCCTGGATCCCTTCAGATACCCCCTTCCTCCTAGGATGGTGAGTGCTTTGCCGCTCACATTTATGGCAGCCTGAGATGCAAGTAACTTGGCCATTGCCGGATCCGAGGGAGACGCTGATCCATTACCCGTCCGCCAGGCCGCCCTCATGACCATCGACCTGGCCGCCTCTATCTCAGTTCCCATATCCGCTAGTCGGAACTGAATGGCTTGAAAATCAGACAAGGGCTTTCCGAATTGTTCTCTCCTCGAGGCGTAATCGAGGGCATCTTCCAGAGCCGCCTCAGCTATCCCAAGAGCCTGGGCGGCTATGCCCAATCTGCCCATATTGAGGGACCAAAGCGCGATCTTGAACCCCTCCCCCTCGTTGCCCAGCATGTTCCGGATCGAGACTTTCAGATCCTTCATTTGAAAGGACATCTGCTGGGATCCCCTCATCCCCATACCTTCCAGGACATCCTCCGTGACAAGGGCATCGTCGGGGGCTCTCACCAGGAAAGCGCTGATCCCCTTCGCCCCCTTATCAGGAGAGGTTTTTGCGAAGACCAGGATGACCGAACTCTTGCCCATGTTGGTTATGAACATCTTGTGACCGTTGAGTATGTATGAATCGTCCTCCCGACTTGCGGTGGTCGACAGCGCCCCCGCGTCCGTACCGGCACCCGGTTCGGTCAGGGCGAAAGATCCCAACCACTCTCCTCTGGCAAGCTTGGGAAGGTATTCCTTCTTCTGTTCTTCGCTGCCAAACTGAACGATGGGGGAACATACCAGGGAATTATTCACGGATATGGTGAGAGCGACCGAGGGGGACGCCCTGGATATCTCCTCAATAGCCAGCATATACGATATGAGGTCTTTTCCCATCCCACCATATTCTTCGGGGGTGATGATGCCCATCAAACCCATCGCCCCTGCCTTGGTTATGACATCATCTGGAAACAGATCCTTCTCATCAATTTCCCGCGCAACCGGTAATATCTGCTCTTCCGAGAAGAGTCTCACCTCATCTCTAAAAATCCGATGCCCTTCGGTCAGATCGAGGTCCATTAGTACACCAAGACCGACAGTGACCGCAGGAATAGATAAACTCTGTGGGGCCTCATTCCCCGGAATCCACATCCAGAATCATGAACAGGGCATCCTCTGGTCCGCATCTGCCCTTGCTGTAATAGTCCTTTAGCATCCCCTTTATCTTGAACCCCTCGCTCAGGTAGAGATTGATGGCTTGAACATTGGATATCCGCACCTCCAGGACGATCTTGTCTCCTTTACCTTCCCTTACATGTCTTTTCACCACATCCATAAGGGATCTTCCCACTCCCAGATTCCTACTTTCTGGGATCACTGCTATCGAGATGAGTCTGGCGCTGCCCCTGTCCTGATTCATTATTGAAATGTATCCCAATACCTCATCATCTTCCTCCGCTACCCAGGTATGGAATATTTCCTCGGTCAGTAGTACCATCAGGACTCCCCTCTCGAACCGGTTGGACTCGAAGCTTGCCATCTCCACCTCATCTATTCCCCCGAGATCGGCAGGTCCGGCCTTCCTGATGAGTACCATATTTCAGGATATCCGGCCCGCGCTATATCTTACTGCCTTCAAATTGGAAGATTGCCGGTTTTGGGGCCGGGAGAACCGAAAGGAAAAGATATTAGAATGTTGATGATGAGCGCGATGTCCGGTCCAGTTAGGATTTCGGAATTGGTCGATCATGAACCGGGTACTGAAGCCACCGTTAGGGGATGGATATTCAGGACCAGGAGCAGTGGCAAGATCACCTTTATCACCCTCCGAGATCAGACCGGCATAATTCAGATAACGATCAAGAAGGGCGGTCTTCCAGATGATGAGTTCGAGGCAGCTAGGGCCGCTTCCATAGAATCCTCGGCGATCATCAAAGGCATCATGTCCGTAGATGAAAGGGCCCCAGGCGGAAAGGAGATGCGTGCATCCTCCTTCAGAACGGTGGGAACGGCGCTTCCTTTCCCCATCACCGAGTACCAGAGTGAGGAGCTACTCCTGGACAACAGACACCTCTGGGTGAGATCCAGGGAGCAGAACGCCATAATGAAGGTCAAGGCGAGCATCCTAGAGGGTGCAAGGGAGTGGCTGAAGGAGAACGATTTCGTAGAGGTCACCCCCCCCATATTCACTACCAATGCTTGTGAGGGAGGGACCACTCTTTTCAAACTTGACTACTTCGGCAGGGATGCTTATCTCAGCCAGAGTGCTCAGATGTATCTCGAGGCTCTCTGCTTCTCACTGGGGAGGGTTTACTCACTCACCCCTTCATTCCGGGCGGAGAAATCCCGGACTCCCAGACATCTTGCGGAGTACTGGCATCTGGAGCTTGAAGAGGCTTGGGTTGACAACGAGGGCAACATGGAGATCCAGGAACAGCTCGTCATGGCCATGCTTGAGAAGGTGTTGCAGGATCGGAGAGATGAGCTACAGCTCCTCGGGAGGGATGTCGAGCCCCTCGAAGCCGTCGAATCTCCTTTCAAGAGGGTCACCTACTCCCAGGCGGTGGAAAGTCTAAGAGGGAATGGAATGGACATCTGCCATGGTGATGACCTGGGCACTCTCGAAGAAAGAGCCCTTACCCAAGGGAAGAGGCAACCGGTCTTCATCACCTCCTTCCCCAAGAAGTGCAAGGCGTTCTACATGAAGGAGGATCCAGACGATTCCTCCCTTTACAAGTGTGCCGATCTCCTGGCTCCGGATGGATACGGCGAGATCATAGGAGGAAGCGAGAGGGAGACCGATCACGATTTGCTAGTGAGGAGGATGCAGGAGGAAGACATCCTCATAGAGCCTTATCAGTGGTATCTGGATCTGAGAAAGTACGGGTCGGTCCCGCATTCCGGCTTCGGTCTGGGTGTGGAAAGGGCGGTACGCTGGATCTGCGGGCTGGAGCACATTCGTGATGCCATTCCATTCCCCAGGACCATCACCAGGGTCTATCCTTGAGATGAGAACCTGGCAATGTGGATGACGAAGTCGCGGTACCTCTTCAGATCGACCTTGCTCACCCACTCGTCAACGATGTGGCAGGTACCTGGCTTTCCCGGTCCGCATATGACGATCTCCTGGTTGTGAACAGAGAACCTTGATGCCTCCGTGGCGAAGGCAGCGGAGTACATTTCGGTATCCAGGAGATCAATTGCCTCCCTTATCAAGCTCGATGATTCCGGGGCTTCGAACGAGTCAAGCTCCGCGATCGTCTCGATTTTGTAGTCCTGGTCAGCAAGCCTCTCTTCTATTGATGTTCTGACCAATTCAACCGATTCCCAGGGCGGGAACCTAATATCGATCTCTGCCCTGCAACTCTCCGGGATCACGTTGTTCTTTGTTCCCCCATCCATGGTGGTGACCGAGGCGGTTCGCTCTTCAGTGAACTCTTCGGGAGATTCCAACATGTCACCCAGTCTTGAGATAATGCGGTGCATCTTCATGATGGCGTTCTCGCCAAGCCAGGGCTGGCTTGAGTGTCCCGCTCTTCCCTTGGTGGTTATCCTGAACCTATAGACCCCCTTCTCCCGGGCAACGATCTTCATGCCTGTGGGCTCCCCAATAAGGATCCCCCTGGCCTTTTTCAAGACATCGAGATCACTCAGCTCCAAGGCTCCGATCATTCCTTCTTCCTCATCGGTCGTCAGAAAGATCGAGAACGGAACACCCTTCCTCACCAGGGTCTCGGCCGCATCCAGGTTGGCGGCTACCGCTCCCTTCATATCAGAAGTCCCTCTCCCGAAGATCCTATCGCCCTGGATCTCCCCTTGTCCCCTGGACCAACCCTCTCCCACCGGAACGGTATCCAGGTGTCCGGAGAGTATGATCCCTCCTTCGCCGAACGATGCCCACAAGGCAGGAGTATCCTCCGGACCGGTGATCGAGGCCTGCAATCCAAGTTCCTTCAATCTTTGCACGGCATAGTCAATGATCGAGCCCTTGTTCGACTGATTGTCGCTTCCTATCTCCATCAGTTCCAGCAGGGTATCGACTAGATTGTCCCTCATATCTCTCCACCCTCAAATCTCAAATCCAAATTGGAAACGCCGACGGCCGATAATAGGCTCGAGCGCCCACTAATTAGTTTGTACTCATAACATGATGCTCTCTAGCCTCTCTCTGAGAATCTTCGAAGGGATGTCAGGAAGCGATATGTATGTGGTCCTCCCGCCCGAGGCATCTCCCGTGACCTTGGTTTCTATCAGACCCTGGTTGGAGAGGTCCTTGAGGTAGGACCAGAACTGCGTGTGCCCCCGAGCCTTCTCACCGAACTCCTCGGCCGCGATGTGGTAGTTCTCCTCGACCTCCCCAGTGGTAACATATGCGCGGTCCTTCATGGTTCGGGCTATGGCCAGCAGGACCACCTTTCTCTGAGTATCTAGCTCTTCTATCCTGGATTCCGTGACCACACTGTAGGTCAGGGCCTTGGCCGCCCTTACGTGCTCGGGGTTGACCAGATCGACTCCTTCCTCCTCCGCCAGCATGCCCGCTTTTTCCAGAAGTTCTATGGCGAAACGCGCGTCTCCCCATTCAGAGGCAATATCCGCTATCAGGTCCATGGAATCCTCCCTCACAGTATCCTGGAAGAAGGCTAGCTCCACCCTGTCCGAGATTATGTCCTTGAGCTCATCGCTGTTGTAGCGATCGAAACTGATGGTGTTGGCCCTCCTGAAGGTCGATAGGGATGCCGGATCTAGCATGTCGAGCACGTATCTCTGGGACACAAGTATGAGTGAGATGGATCCTTTTCCCCCCACGGTCTCTTCGTCGAACCTCGAGAGGTTGTAAATCAGATCTCCAGATCCTTTCTTGAGCAGGACATCGGCCTCGTCCAGGACAACTATCAGATGGAGCCTCTTCTTGTTCACATGTCTCCTGATTGCCCTGAGCATCTCGGCGGATGAGAAGCCCCTGTCAGGGTATCCCTCGTCGAAGTGGGTGACCAGACGAAGCAGCACGGCGTTCTCCGAGTTCCGCTGCCGACAGTTCACCACCAGAAAATCAACAGCCCCTCCCCGCTTCCGGTATTCATCGGCGAAGTCGATGCAGAATCGCTTGGACATCGCTGTCTTTCCGGTCCCGACGTTGCCGATGAGGAAGGCCGTCTGGGAGGCTCCGCCCTCGAGCACTGGCCTGAACAGCATCCACAGTCTCTCCCACTGTCCCTCTCGGTGGACAAGCCTCTCGGGAACGTAATCGAACGAGAGCTTTGACAGGTCCATGAACAATCTGGATTTCTGGCCGGGGTATTCGTTCATCAATTCCTCTTCACCCTGATGAAACCTGAGCAGGGGACTATTGATACGCCCTTCTCTTCAATCTTATCCATGATGAGATTCATGCCCAGCGAATCCGAGGCCATGTGCCCCGATACTACCACGTTGATGTGGTGCTTCTTCGCCTCTTCGATGTGGTCGTCAGGTATGTGCATGCATACCACGGTGCCCACACCGGCCTGGGACATCTTCTCGTAGACCTCCTTGGGGCCGGAGGTGCCTCCCGTCATCTTGACTACAACCTTTCCAGCGCTTCGCTCCTTGTCCCCGACGAATGCCTTGGGTCCAGCGTTCTCCCTGATGGCCAGGTCGAACTCGGGGGTCTCTCCCAGCAGGTCGAGTACGTCCTTCACCTTCTCGGGCTCACGTTCGTCGAACAACTTCTCAAGGTAGCTCTGGACATGGTTGTCACACGGGCTGTGAAGGCACATGAAAGGTATCTCTAGCAGACGGCATGCGTCCACGGCCTGGTTGTAGTTGCGGGGATGGACGCGCCTCATGACTTCGTTGATCCTGGGTGCGAATATACCCTCAGCTACCGTGATGCCTATGCCCAGCTGTTCGAGCATATTCTCCTGCATGTGCATCACCTCCCAGAAGTTGGGTGCTGCCCTGCCTATTGGATGATGTCCTATTATCGCCTCGATCCCCCTGCCCTTCTCTCGAAGGCGATCGGCCAAAACGACCTCTCCCGGGGTGATGTCAATTCCGATCATGACGGTGTCGATATCCTCATCGCCCTTACCCACCAGGAGCCTGCTGTCGGCATAGGGATTGAAGAAAGCATCGGTGTCGAAGTACTCCTTCTCCTTTCCCTCCAGCTTATCGTACCTCTCCCTGGCTTGGGCGAGCAGTTTCTCGATCTCATCCCTGGAGCGAGGATCGGCCTCGATCCCCATCTCGATCGCGGTCCTGTAGATATCCTCCAATCTCATGCCAATCGAGCGCATACCTTCGTGAGATTATATAATGGTTGTTTACGCACCTGAGAGGAAAATGAGTTATACGCGAGGGAACGTTGATAGGTCTGGTAGTGATGAACGGAATCGACATCGAATCACTTCTAAAATCCACCCTATCGATCCATACCGAGGATCTTCTAGTCGAAGCGATGAAGGATCTCGTGAAGGATGAGATAAAGAGGTATGTGAGACAGAAGCTCGAGGGGAACCCTCGTCTCAAGGCGGAGGCCAAACAGGTCATCAAGGACCTCATCGAAGCCAAAATGAAGGAGACCTACGCGCTCATGCGCCTCGGAAAGGTGACCGCCGAACTCGGAGTCTCCATGGTCCCAGAGGAGATGAGGGAGCAGATGGAGAAGGACATCGCTGCGCTCCTGGAGAAAGAGGTCTCGCGGGTAATAGAGAAGATGTGAAGCCACCAACGTCTTGACTTTTTAGATCTCATCGATCTCAGAGGAATGGAACTCAACGTGAATCAGAGACGGAGTTACATCGAATCCTCTCACGGCATCTAAAATCAGAGAATGGGGAAGGGTTTTGTGGGCAGGGGAGTGATCCCCTGCGGAAGGTTTGGAGGGACAAGCCCGATCAGCCGAACAATGCGCTGAGACCAGCGGCGGCTTCCTCTTCGCTTACCTCTTCTTCCTCCTCTTCTTCTTTTTTCTCTTCCTTTGGCTTCTCGCCAGCAGCGGGTGCCCCGCCAGCAGCCGCGGCCGCAGCCGGAGCTGCAGCGAACGCGGTGGTGGCGATGGCCTCATCGATGTCGATACCCTCCAGGGAGGCGGTGAGCGCCTTCACCTTAGCGGTGTCGGCCTCTATACCAGCGCTCCCCAGAATATTGTTGATCGCATCATCGGTGATGTCCTTCCCAGCGGCGTGGAGAACCAAAGCGCTATAGATATACTCCATATCTTAACCTCCTTAATTCATCCGAACAGGGCGCTGAGACCAGCAGCGGCCTCCTCCTCGCTGACCTCTTCCTCCTCGTCTTCCTCATCCTTGGGTTCCTCATCCTCATCCTTATCCTTGGGCTCTTTCGGTGCGGGCGGTACGGCGCATAATCTTGCGCTCAATTTCTCGTCCGCGAACTCAGGGATCTTGGAGGCGAGGGCCAGCATATGGGAGTCCGCCTTGGTCAATAGTATCTTTATGCTGTTCCCAATGGGTATCGTTGCTTCCACAGCGAGGTTAATCGCCTCGCGGTAGGCTTTCGATATCAGTATCGGCATGGTCTTGGCGGTTGGGTAAACTATCCCAACACCCAGGCTCAGCGCGTTACTGGCAGCACTTGCCAACATTGACGGGTAGTAGTCAGGCGGAATGTCGAGGACCTTTCTGTCATAGACGATTCCATCTTCGAAAGCGGCCAATAGGTCAAGCCCCACTGTCATCGGCATGATGTCCAGACGGGGAAGTATCTTGGCTATTTCCTCTGGAATCGGCTCGCCCTTCTCCACAAGCTTCTTGTCTTTCTTTATGACGATCTTTCCGCCATCGATAGCGGCGGGAATGCCCACCTTCTGCAGCTCGCCCACTATGGGGCCTGGGGGGAACGAGGTGGGACCAGCCTTGGCCACGATGTCGTCGGGGGCTATGTCCCCGGGCTTCGCGGCAGCTGATGCCTTGGTTCCCTCCATTTGGTTGAAAAGCTTGAAAGGGTTCATTCCTGTAGCTACGACGGCGCACTGACCATCGACCATCTCCTTCAGGCCATCCAAACCGTCCTTTTCCTTGGCAGCTTCATCGAGGGCTATCCTGATCAGCTTGTTCCTGGTCATCAGGAACTTTGCCGTTCCTCTGAGATCAGCCCTCATCTTTTGAATCTGCGGCCCAGGGATTCCATGGACGTTAACAATGGCCACGACGGGGTTCTCGGTCATGATCGTTTTGAGATCACTTACTATCTCTTTCTTCCAAGCAGCCACATGCGCCATATCGACCCTCCTACATCACCTTCTCCGCTGGTCCCATTGTCGTCTTCACGTAAGCGGAAGCGATGTTCATAGTACCTCTCTCCAGCCTGGAGGCGACCCTCTTGATCACGGAGTCGATGTTATCTGCAATCAACTCAGGATCCATCTCAGCGTTCCCAACGGGAGCGTGGAAGGTCATCTTGTCCTTGCTTCGGATGGAGATGCTTCTGGTCAGGTTGTCGATAATGGGCTTGGGGTCTGCGCCCGGTGGTATTGGCTTGGGCATCTTTCCTCTGGGACCAAGGACGATACCAAGCCGCTTACCTATGGTGGGCATCAAGGGAGCTTCGGCAATGAAGTAGTCAAACTCGTTTGCTATCTTCTTCGCCTCCTTCTTGTCGTCGGCGATGGTGCCAAGCTCCTCAGGTGTAATCACACGGTTCGCGACGTTCTTGGCTTTCGTTACCAGCTCGTCGCTACCGAAAACACATATCTTGACCGATCTGCCCCTACCGTGAGGGAGAATGATGTCTTCCTGTATCCTGTTCTTGGGAACGGAAAGGTCAACATCCTTCAGGTTGATGGCCAAATCGACCGATTCAAGAAAACCACGCTTCTTTCTGCTATCTAGAGCCTTCTTGACGGCTTTTATGGTCTCTTTGTCAGCCAACGTTATCCCTCCTGTAGTGCATTCGAGCCAATGGCTCTCCTACAGCGGTGGGTTTCCAATAATAAAACTCCCGTTTATAAGCTTTGTGTATAAGGAGCTATGTAGAAACCCTCCAATAAAGAATAGAAGATCCTCGACCCTCCCACATCATATGCCAGGGCACGAAATATAAGCTCCTTGTTCTTCGTCCCTATGCCCCGGGACAGCACATTTGACTCCATTGTCCTCTTGAGATCATGGTTCGAGAAGTCCACGCCGATCCGTGACCCAAGCCCCTTCAGAATATAGTCCATCGCCGTCTTTTTGTAGGGATGGAGCATCTGTCGCGAAGGGCCACCAGGAGCATGGACGTCCTGCTACTGGTCTCCGACCCCACCAAGGTGGGCGTCGAGACCGCGGCCAGGTTGCTTACCTCGACCAAGGAAATGGAGCTGGATGTTGGGATGTCCGTTCTCGTCATTTATGGCATGAGGTCGGTCCCGAACCCAGCTGTATAAGAGGTGCTAGAAAGACTCCGGCGGGCAGGGTCGTGCACATCCCCTTCAGTGAGGAGGTCCTCAACTTCTCCCTGGAGGTGATGAGCTTCTGGGCGCCGATCCAAGAGGACCGTGATCATGCTGCCGTGAGAATGTCCTTGGGAAGCTTGCTCCGAGCCTCGGTCCATTTGGCAGGGACGACGAACGACCCCTGACATGGAGTATCCACTCACGCAACCGTATCAGTTGAAAAAAGAAAATATCTCATCGGGGCCGTCCAACAGGCACCCCCGATGATTGCTACCACCTCAATGGTAGTCTTACCGTTTGTTCTCACGGAAGCGCTTATTTGCCATACTTTGCCCAGTACTCCGAGAAGAGTTCCTCGTCGGTCGGTGGTTTCTTTGGGTTCGGGACAACGCGCGATACCCACGTGAGGTTCACGAAATGCCGGCAGTTGACGTTCTCGGTGGTGATGTTTCCGCCCCAGGTTCCGCACGAGAGTGAGAGCGTGAAAGGCAGGCCGTTGCGGGGGCTACCGGCGCCCTCGTTCATGTTCTGGTTCACCATCACGCGGCCCGTGCGCGTGCCGAATGCGAGCGCGTCCACGTGCTTGTTGTTCTTGGTGTGGATGCCGCAGGAGTGGCCGAGTCCCTGGTACTCGGTGATTCTGTTCACGAGGTCCACTGCCTCATCGATACTGTTATTGTAGCGGTAGAGGGTGAGGACGACCGAGAGCTTCTCCCCCGAGAACGGGTATTCGGGGCCAGTGCCGGTCTCTTCGACAACCAAGAATGTGCGCCCTTCTGGGAGGGATATGTCGGCGAGCTTCGCGATGTGCTCGGGGGGCTTGGCGATGACGTCGAGGCTCGGGAGGGGGCCGCCCTTGGGCCACATAACCTTCTGTAGGCGTGCCTTCTCCTCAGCGTTGCAGATGTAAGCACCCTGCTGAACGAGCTTCTCTACCAGGGACGCGTAGATCGCCTCGTGGGCGACGACGGAGTTGTCGGCCAGGCAGCTTGTCGCGTAGTCGAATGTTTTCGCCTTCGCTATCGTGAACGCGGCGTCGTCGAGGTCCGCCGTTTCGTCTATGACGTGAACCGTGTTACCGACGCCAACGCCGTAGGCTGGTGTGCCCGAGCTGTACGCGGACTTGACCATTTCGGCACCGCCGGTAGCCACTATCAGGTCAGACTGGCTCATGAGCTCCTTGGTCTTGGCAATGGATGGTTGCTCAATGATCTGGATGAGGTCCTCTGGCACTCCCATCGCTTTGCATCCCTTCCGCATGAGATCAACCGCGAGTTTCGAGGATTTCTGCGTCTTTGGGTGGGCAGCAACGATGATGGCGTTCTTGCCCTTTACTGCGCAGAGCCCTTTCATGGGCGGAGTCGCGTCGGGGCCAGTGGACGGGATAATCGCAGCCACAACACCCACCGGCTTAGCGATCTTCACGAGGGCTTTGTCGGAGTCCTCCTCCACGATGCCCACTGTTTTCGTGTCCTGCATGTCCCGGATCGTGCCGGTGACACGCAGGCGGATCTTTGAGATCTTGTCATTATAGTTACCGAATCCGCCTTCTTCGACGGCGAGCTCCGCGAGGGCTTCGCATTCCTTGACAACGTGCCAGCCGATCGCCATGACGAGTTCGTCGGTCTCGGCCTGCGTGTAGTGCTCAATGGCCTTCATTGCGTTGCGAGCGCGTTCGATTAGTTCGGTGATTTCAGGCTTGGGATCTGGCCTATCATCTGTCGCAGGAGCGACAGCACCAGTAGTGGATGGGGCTTTCATGGGGGAGCGGAAGAGAACACATCTTACTTAACGCTTACTTTCACGTCACACACCAGGGCACGAAATCAGAGTACCTTCCGCTGTGTCCAGTGCTCCGGGATGGTAAATCTAGCATCATCGTCCTCCTGAGGGCGGTGAAGGCCTCCGTCAATACCCCTAACACTAACCCTCGAATAGATCAGTAGCCTCTCCCTCATCTTCCGTGGATCCCCACACCGGGGCGGGGCCACAGCGACTCGCATGACTGCCTCGAACTCAGGACTCCGTGGCGGTACATCCGCTCGCCTCCGCATCGAGGCTCTCACAAGTCACCAGCCCCTCTATTACCCTGATCATGTAGCGTACGATGGCCAATTCCAACGCTCATCACGAGGTGATCCCATCCTGGTCCAGTTGTCCTTACGCAGACCCTGATTGGTCCCGGGATAGTCCCAGATCATGCTGACGTATACTCTTTTCTTTCGTGTTGATCGATGAAGGGTTTCTACAGGGCCGCGTCAGAGGTAAGCACCTCATCGTACTCACCATCTCGTATCAGCTTCTGCATCTCCTTGGCCGTTTTTCCCTCGATGTTGATTCCCATGGATACACAGGTGCCGGTGATTTCAAGGACTCTTTCCTTGGCGGTCTTTCCGAGCAACGAGTCCTTCTTCATCTCAGCGATCTTCTTGGCCTGATCCATGGTGAGGTTCCCGACCTTGTCCACCCTTGTACTCCCAGAACCCTTGGCGATTCCAAGTTCCTTGATAATCAGTGCGGTGGTGGGGGGTGTTCCAACCTTGATCTCGAACTTCTTGGTAGCTGGGTCAACGATCACCTTAACTGGCACCTTCATTCCGGCGAAGGCCTTGGTCTTGTCGTTAATCGCCCCGATGACCTCCCCTATATTGATTCCAAGGGGCCCGAGTGCCGGGCCGAGTGGGGGGCCAGCGGTTGCCTTACCACCATCAACAAGAGCCTCGATAGTCTCTGGCATTTCTTCATCTCTCCTTTTCTAGAACCCTGACGTGATCTCCCCTTACGGTAACGGGGATGGGTACCATGGCTTCGAACAGCTCGACGGTAATCTCTTCCTTGTTCTCGTCGATCTGATGTACCCTTGCCTTCTCACCCTTGAACGGGCCCGCAACAAGCTCTACTACGTCGCCTTCCATGATGCCCGAAACCAATGGCTTGGGGGTCAGGAAGTGGTTGATCTCTTCGAAGGTCGTTTCGCCTTCGACCAGGCCTCTGGCCTTTCGGACACCCTTGACCGTTTCCTTGAGCTGATCGGTGTTCATGCCCTCGATGAGCACATAGCCTCTGAGATTCGTCGGGGAAAGAATGGAGAAGATTCCGCTCTTTCCCGTCTTTGCTTTACTGTAAACGCTGTCCGCCACATTCTTCTCGTGACCGATGGAAGTCTTGAGCGCGAGCACGGATTGCCTAGCCCTGGCGGAGAACGTGATTTTGCTTCTGTCCATAGGGTTTCCCTCGGGCCAGCTCTCGATGGTGACAGTCAAATAATCACCGAACGCCGCCCCTTTGGGAGCCTCAACATTGAGCTCCAGTTCCATAGGTCTCCCCTCGAGTCGGACCTCGATCTGGTCCTTGCTCACATCATCGGTCCAGATGTCACCCATGGCGTTGCTCAGGCTGACCGACCACTCAGCGGCGCCCTCGACCTCAGAAGTAACATCGACGCCAATTGACAGGACCGCCTTCAATCGCTTCCCCTCCCGCTCCTGGAGTTGGAAGTTCCAACTCGCCTTGCCCGCGGCAGGGACCAGTTGTTGGGCGGCATCACCCGTGAATCCCACCGAGCCGGTCATGTGGCTCTCTGGGAACGAGTTTTCCTTCTCATCATCGAACATATGATCAATCCTCAGAGTGAGCAGTGTTAGCTGAACAACCCGGGAATTGAAGACCAAATCAGATAGATGAGGAACCCGAGTCCGCCTATCAATATCAGTCCCAGACCAGTGACCTCGATGACCCTGATGAACTCCTCGTTGGTGGGCTTGCGGGCCATCTTCAGTACCCTTCCGTACTTGCCCTTGCCCAGACGCCTAGTCCGATCCTCGATGTCCTTCTGGACTTCCCAGGACTTATCCACGATGTCCATGGTAACAGCTCTCTATAGGTTCAAAGCCAATTCTTTCCAATATTAAATACTTTGTCAGCTAGCATATATAGTTCTTCATCTCCGAAGCCTTCGCTAGCCTCTTCAACGGATGAAATCGACATCGACGTCTCCGGCGGTCCTCATTTCCCTTGGACCCAGTATGTACTTGGACTTGACCCCGGTGATAACTACCATCACCCTTACCTTGTCCTCCAAAGTGGGATCGACAGTGGCACCCCAGATGATCCTGGCGTTGGGGGCGATTCTGGATTGGATGACCTCAGCCACCCTCTCGGCCTCAGACACGGTCATGTCCGCTCCACCGATGACATTCACAAGTGCCCCGGAAGCGGTGCTGATGTCCACATCGATGAGCGGGGAGTTGATCGCCTCGTCTACCGCTTCATCTATGCGGTCCTCGTCCGAACCTTCTCCAAGACCGATCATCGCCACACCGCCTCCTCTCATGATCGTCCTGAGATCGTTGAAGTCAAGGTTGACCAGTCCGGGCTTGGTAATGAGCTCTGTGATTCCCTTGATCCCTCGCATAAGGATCTCGTCGGCCACCTTGAAAGCAGCGTTCAGTGAGAGTCTTGGAACAAGCTCAATAAGTTTGTCGTTGGGTATGACGATCACGGTATCGGCGACATTCCTAAGTCGCTCCAGGCCCCATTCGGCGTTCTCCATCCTGATGGTGCCCTCTGCCTTAAAGGGGGATGTGCAGATCGCGACCGTGAGAGCACCAAGTTCCTTGGCCAGCTGCGCCACGAATGGTGCCGCTCCCGTTCCGGTGCCACCACCAAGACCTGCGGTGATGAAAACAATATCTGCACCGGTGAGCACCTTCCTGAGGTCCTCCTCTGCCTCCCTGGCGGCCTCCTCGCCGACCTGGGGAAGCGCTCCAGCGCCGAGCCCACGTGTGCTCCTCCTGCCCAGGAGTATCTTGTTGGGAGCCTTCACAATAAGGAGATGTTGCGCGTCGGTATTCGCCGCAAATAGATCCGCTCCAATTATTCCCGCCTCTACCAGGCGGTCGATGGTGTTTGACCCGCCGCCGCCACAGCCGATGATCTTGATGTTGGTCTTCAGGCTCGAGAGGATCCTCTCAAGCTCCTCATCGGCAGCGGAGTATTCCTTGTAGGGTGACATCTCCTCAGTCATCTCACCCATACGGGACAGTGTATCACTGACCAAAGACTTCATTCTAAATACCTCCTGGGCCCCTATCTTTCCTCTAAAAACTGGACTCATAGCCCAGTTACAGAGGGCTTACGTGCATTGCCACTTTAATAGGTTTCGGTAACCCTATCTAAAGGTGGACTGGCTATACCATCTTAACGGGGATTAAGATGTTGAAGGTGAAAGGAAGGGGCAAGGTTCCGCTTGCCCCCATTAGATTGATTCGATACTATCGAACTAGGTCGACCTCTGCACCCTTCAGGTGAGTTGGTGCGGTGCTCCTCCCCATTATCTGCTGGCTCTGTACACCGGTCATGACTACCATCACCCTCATCTTATGTTCCAGCGCGGGGTCGATAGCGGCTCCCCAGATGATCCTGGCGTTGGGAGATACCCTCTGCTGTATCTCCTCGGCCACCTTTTCCGCCTCGGAGACGGTCATGTCAGGACCACCTAGCACGTTTACAAGAACTCCAGTCGCGGTACTGATGTCCACCTCCAGGAGCGGTGAATTTATGGCTTCCTCTATGGCCTCCATCGCCCTGTCCTCGGCGTGACCGTCGGCCTCTCCAAGGCCGATCATCGCGACGCCTCCTCCCTTCATGATCGTCCTGAGATCGTTGAAGTCAAGGTTGACCAGTCCGGGCTTGGTAATTAGCTCTGTGATTCCTTTTATGGCGCGCATCAACAGCTCGTCAGCCACCTTGAACGCGGCAGTGAGCGAGAGTCTTGGAACAAGCTCAATAAGTTTGTCGTTGGGTATGACGATCACGGTATCGGCGACATTCCTAAGTCGCTCCAGGCCCCATTCGGCGTTCTCCATCCTGTAGCGTCCCTCTCCTTTGAATGGTGTTGTTGTAATGGCCACGGTTAGAGCACCCAACTCCTTTGCTATGCCGGCAACTACCGATGCCCCACCAGTGCCAGTACCACCGCCCATTCCTGCGGTGATGAAAACGATATGCTTGTCATGCAGACTCTTCCTGAGGTCCTCCTCTGCCTCCCTGGCGGCCTCCTCGCCGATCTGTGGAAGCGCTCCGGCGCCTAGCCCGCGTGTGCTCCTCCTTCCAAGTAGTATCTTCTTTGGCACGTTGATTGCGAGCAGGTGCTGGGCATCGGTATTGGCTGCGATGACCTCTGCTCCGGCCACGCCTTCATCCCAGATCCTGGCGGCCGTGTTACTGCCACCGCCACCTACACCAATGATGGCGATATTGGTCTTGAGCTTCTGCAGTACCTCGATGAGTTCTGCCTCGATTGAACTGTTCTGTGAGTATGGACCCTGCTGTTCCCCATGAATCTGATTCCCGCCCTCTCTGGCCAGGGCTTCCTCAACCAGTGATTTCATTCCCTTCACCTTTTTAAGATTAAAACGCGCGCTCTATATGGAGAGACGTGCATCCCATTCACTCTGTTGATTGAGGATTCCGATATTTATATTTTCGTTAAGCAATGGAGTTTCCGGCAATAGTCTGGGCAAAACTTCTTTCACGGATTAAAGATATGATGCAATGACATGAAGAAGAGGGCTGATGCAAGGTTCACGGGCAAGGTTCAGGGAGTCTACTTCCGAGACTTCACCTGCAGATACTCGAATGAGCTGGGAGTCAGGGGGTGGGTGATGAACTGTCCTGACGGGACCGTCAGGGCGGTCTTTGAGGGTGAGGAGTCGAACATACTCGAGGTCATCAGGCGCCTCAGAGAGGAGCATCCAATGGCTCGAGTGGATGGATTCGATCTCAAGTGGTCTGAGTTCATCGGCGATTTTCAGAAGTTTGAAACCAGGTATTTCGACCTATAGTCCAAATTCCACGCCATATACCCTCTCGGGATTGTCCTTGTGAATTTTCCAAGCGTCTTCCTCAGACAGAACGCCGGATTCGATCAGCCCCTTCGTCCTCCTCGGAACGGTCTTGATGTCCATCACTGCTCCAGGTCTCTTGGGGTCATCGAGAAAGTCGGTCTCCATTAGGAACCGTGTGCCCTTCTCGAGTGCCTCATTAATGGCTGGCCTGCTTGATAGGACCGAGGGGAAGAGCCCATGATTCTCTTCCTTCAGGACCAATGGTGGAGAGTAGTGCTTGACCACCCGATCTCTCTTCAATCCCACAGAATCTGCCATGAGGGCGAACTCCAACATCTGTTCCGGTTCTGAGTGTTCGGTATGAAGCACAACGGCACAGTCCACCTCACGCGCCAGCTTCATCCCGTAGAGCATTATCTCATTTGAAGCGTCCAAGATCTCTTTCGAGACTGGGAAGTGAGGTCTGCCGATCTCTCCAAGTGCTAATGCTTTACCCTCCATAACGAACTGTTGGGCGATTTCCATCCCCTTCATCATTATGCCCTTTGCCTTTTCCAGACCGTGTCGCTTGGAAAGGCTGAGAAGGAGAACTGGATATGGGCCGAGCGTGACATGCAATCTCACTTCGGTTTCCTGATTGCATCTCTCTGCGATGCCAGTTGTGATGAGGTAAGAATCCCGGAAGTCCTCGGCATTCCTTATGGGCACTTCACCGTAGGGGAGATGGGAAAGTATGGCATGGGTTCCACCCACGCGCTGAAAATCTTTGATTGCCTCTATGTTCCTTCCCTTGGGTTGCAGGTGGATGTGATTGTCCAGTATGGGAAATCTCATGCCTACCTGAGCAGACCGGCAGCCCTGAGCTCCTCGGTGATCTTGGCCACCGCGGCTTCAACATCCTGGGGCTTCCTGGCACCTGTGCACACAAGCTTTCCGGATCCGAAGAGTAGGACAACGACTTTGGGCACATCGATCCTGTATACGAGGCCCGGAAATTGCTCGGGCTCGTATTCTACCTTCTCCAAACCCAGTGAGATAGCAATGGCATTGAGATTGATCTCCTGCTCAAGGTCTGAGGATGCCACGATGTTCTGGACCTCAATAACCGGTTCGATGGTAAGCTTGACACCAGCATCCTTGACCTGCTTAGCCACCTTGCTGATAGCGACCTTGACGTCATCGAGGCTCTTTGCACCTGTACAAACGACCTTTCCGCTCCTGAAGAGTAGTGTAGCTGTCTTTGGCTCTTTGAGCCGGTAAATGAGTCCAGGGAATTGCTCGGGCTCGTACTCGGCGCCGTCCAAGGCGAGGGCTATTGATTGGAGGTCAAGCTCCTCACCGAGGGATGTCGACGCCACGACGTTCTCGATCTTGATCTTGGCCATTAGGTCACCGGGGCGGGTATTTAAATACCCGTTTATATACCTTTTGTGTTATGGCAGCCGTGCCATAAGTAATAGATTAACATTCTTAAAATCAGTATTTAATCAAATATTCACTTTTTTAAGGCATGGTTATTTGAATATACTTTTTTGGAAAGATGATTTCTCAGGCAATATTGGGAATTCTTCTTGAGGATCCCAAGTAGGGGATCAATTCAACTCTGTCGTGCCTCCTTTCGAAGGAAGGAACGGCCATACTTGCGAGAAGATTATATACATATACTAACATAATGACAGATGTCCGACGGTGTGTGTGATAGCGTCGGACAAACGCGCGCGAAGAGTTGTATCATGACCGATACAGAGAGGATTACTGTTAGGGTTCCTTCAGACAAGCTACTAGCATTGCAGACTCTTGTGAAGACAGGAGCTTATCCTACAGTCTCTGATGCCATCAGATCGGCCATCGAGAGCTTCGTCGACAAGCACTTCACCCCCGACTATATCGAGAGGGTAACGGTGGAGCTGCCCAAAGGTAACGTCGTGGAGCTGGAGGGGCTGGTCAAGGATGGCGATTCTATATCGATCGATGATGCAATAAGAAACGCGGTCAGAGAGTATATCCGCAAGCGGATAACCCGCGCCATGGAAGAGATGAAGTGACCCCCCGTTTGGGATGCACGGGGTGATGGCATTGCAATGGGACCAATACGGTGACGAATACCTAGAGGAAGAGCTTCACCCGTTAAAGATACTCGTCATAGGTTGCGGTGGAGGAGGATGCAACAGCATCAACCGCCTCAACCGGATCGGTATCGAAGGAGCTGAGACTATCGCCATCAATACCGACAAGAGACATCTCAGGACGATCAATGCCGATAAGAGGCTCCTAATAGGGATGGAGGTCACCCGAGGTCTGGGAGCGGGCGGCAATCCCGACATCGGGATGCACTGCGTTTTGAACGCAGGGGGAGCCTTGAATCAAGTCCTTCAGGGAGCAGATCTCACCTTCATAACGGTGGGAATGGGCGGAGGCACCGGTACCGGCACCGCCCCGGTGGTAGCCGAGATGGCCAAGCGTCACGGGTCGCTGGTGATCTCGATAGCCACGACTCCTTTTGGCTTCGAGGGAAACAGAACCGATATAGCATCCAGGGGGCTGAGGCGTTTGGACACAAACTCCGATACGCTTCTGATTCTGGACAATAACCGTCTGTTGGAAATGGTCCCCAATCTACCCATGGAGCAAGCCCTGGGAGTAATGGACCTTCTTATCTCCGAGATCATAAGAGGCCTCATCGAGGCAATCACCGAGCCGTCCCTCATCAACCTGGACTTCGCTGACCTCTGCAGCGTTCTCAGCCAGGGCGGCATCTCCACCCTGCTATATGGTGAGAGCTCGGACCCGGAGGGCGTGGTGGTGGACGCTTTCAACAATCCTCTTCTGGACATCGACCTCAGCGGGGCCACTGGAGCCCTCATCCATATCACAGGCGGGAACAACCTGACCCTGAGAAGGGTCGAAAAGATCATCAAAGGAATCTCTCAGTACCTAGATCCAAGAGCCAATCTCATCTGTGGAACCAGGATTGACGAGGCATATGAGGGGCAGATAAGGGTAATGGCCGTGATCACGGGAATTGCAGATATTGCTGAGGATTCGGCCTATGAGGATGAGATTGAGGTCGATCAGGGGATCGAAGGCGCTTTGGTCCGATATGATCCTTGAGTTCCTGCAACGACGGTCGACAAGTGAAATCACGATCCGAGAAGATCATCGATTTTCCTTTTCCTCTCTAATGAGGTCCGCCGCATCTGCAAGCACCCCCATGATCGTGTAGAACTCCCACTTTGTGGGCACCGCCCTCCCCATCAATCTCCTGAACATGACCTCCGTCTTCTCCCGCCGAAAATCAGGGTAGTCTATAGCGTCCAAAAGGTCCGCGAAGAACTCGAACAGCTTCTCCCTCTCGATATCTGAGGCCTCGGGCGGGGAGGGAACATCGCCCCCCAGCAGGCTCAGCTCGTAAAGGATGACCGCTACCGCATGGGAGAGGTTCAGAACGGGGTACGCCTCGGTCGTAGGGATGTGCACCAGGAGATCGCAGCGGAGCAGCTCCTCCTGGAAGAGGCCCAGGTCCTCTCTCCCGAAGAGCAGGGCCACCGTGCCCTCGTGACCCCCCATCTTGCTGGCGAACTCTCTTGCCGTGATCGGAATCCGAATGAAATGCTTCTCTCCGGGAGACACTATCCCCGATGTGCCAACGGCCATCGATACCGAATCCAAAGCATCGTCCAGAGAACTCACCACCTTCGCATCATCAAGTATGTAGTTGGCGTGTTTTGCCCTTTTACGAGCCTCGTCAGTTATCTCACAGGGGTCAACCAGCCAGAGATCCTTGAATCCGAAGTTGCCCATGACCCTGGCGACCGCCCCCACGTTTCCATCGATCTTGGGGTTGACCAGGACCACCCTGAACCTTGGCATATTCTCCTCGGAAGTCTTATAGTGATTTCATACTTTCTAAGGAGCATGGTTTGGAGGGCAGCAGTCAAGATCGCCTACGACGGCCATAGTTTCATGGGGTCTCAGAGGCAGCCGGATAAGTATACGGTCGAGGGAGAAATGATCAGGTCCCTCCAGAAGATCGGTGCCATAGAGTCCCTGCCACACGCCAGGTTCAAGGTCGCCTCGAGGACCGACCGGGGGGTTAGCGCTCTTGGAAATGTGGTGGCCTTCGATACCGATTTCGACGAGGATCAGCTCATCAGGGCTCTCAACGCGGTCTCAAGTGAGGTGTTCTACTATGCAATGGCCAAGGTGCCAACGATCTTCTCGCCCAGGCGGGCTAGTGAAAGGTGGTACAGGTTCGTCCTTCCTTCAGCAGGAATCGATGTGGACACGGTGTGCACGGCAGCCTCGATACTCAAGGGAAAGCACGATTTCAGGAGATTCTGCAAGAACGACGACCGGAATACAGTGAGGATACTGAAGGAGGTGAGGGTACTTCCGCTGGGCAACTGGTTGGTGATCGATTTCAAAGCCAGGGAGTTCCTCAGGAACATGGTCCGTAGGATGGTGGCAGCACTGGAATCGGTGGGAAGGGGTACGGCCACCATCAAGGAATTGGAGAAAGCTCTGGAAGGGGAGGACAAATCCTTTGGGCTGGCGAGTCCAGAGAACCTGTGCCTCATGGACATCAAGTACCATTTCGATTTTGAGATCCAATGCCCCAAGACGCTCAAGAGGAAGATTAGCGACAGAGAGGAGGACGCATTCCTCAGGTTGGATTTCTACAGAGAACTGACCAATAAGTGTCTACCCGCCGATCGATAGACGACCGCGAGTTATTATCATATTTAAAAATAACTGTAGCATGCTCAAACAGTCTTTTTATAAACCGATTCAGTTGATTTTCATACTCCAAACAATGGAGTAGATGGAGAAAGGCCCGCGGGGCAACGTTCGCAGGGTTCGATCCTGCGAACAACTATTTTTCCCCGCAGGCTCATTCAGTGATGTGCTGATCGCGTTAACAGGTACTCCAGGTGTGGGCAAGAGTACGGTCGCTTCGATGCTCTCCAAGAGAGGATATGAGGTAATGGAGCTCTCCCGAATAATCAAAGACAAAGATCTTCTGGGCGATTTCGACGAAGCCAGGGAGACCTACGAGGTGGACGTTGAAAAGCTGGACATGGAGATCTTGGAGCTTCCCCAGGATCGTCCTCTTATCCTTGTGGGGCACCTTTCACACCTTCTTTCCGTCCATCTAGTAATCATCCTGAGATGTAGTCCCTCAGTTCTTCGAAAGAGGCTTTCTGGCAGAGGATGGAGCGAGTCAAAGGTCCAGGAGAACCTGGAGGCCGAGGCTTGCGACGTCATCCTAATAGAGGCGCTCGACTCGGGTCTGGATGTGTGTGAGATAGACACCACCAAGCTCTCACCAGATTCAGTCGTTGACGGGGTGGAGGATATCATCCAGGGGGAAAGGGAGAAGTATGCACCAGGGAATATCGACTGGAGCGAGGAGGTGCTTGACTGGTTCTAGACTCGAAGAGGGAGAGTGCCGATCCATTCCTTGAACCCATTGCCAGGAAGCTCATAAGGGTGGATCCAAACGCCATCTCGGCGGTCGCCATAATTCTCGCGTTCTTGTCGGGAGCGGCCTTCTACTTCAGCTTCGAGAACTGGGAGCTGCTTCTTCCCCTGGCAGCAATTCTGGTTATAGTCAGCGGTTTTTTCGATGCAATTGACGGAAAGATTGCCAGGCTCGCCGGCAAGGCATCTAAGAAGGGTGATTTCGTCGATCACGTACTGGACCGATACGCCGACGTGTTCATGATCGGCGGTGTGGCTATAAGTGCATGGTGCAGTCCCTTCGTGGGCATTCTCGCCATAGTCGGTGTGCTGCTGACCAGCTATATGGGAACCCAGGCTCAGGCTCTGGGAGCAGGCCGCCTTTATGCAGGTCTCCTAGGGAGGGCGGACAGGGTGGTGCTTCTCACCGTGGTCCCACTGATCCAGTGGGCCGTCATGTTCTATACGACAGGCTGGTTCACAATCGGCTCGTACACCTTCTCAATAATGGAACTCATGATGGTCTACTTCGCCGTAGTTGGGAACTTCACCGCGGTGCAGCGCGGCGTCACAGTATGGAAGAGGCTGGGCGAGCAGGATCAATCCTGAGTTTCATCCTTCTCTTCAGCCTTGTTCTCCTGCGCATCCTCGGCATCCTGCCTCTTTCTGGTTTTTATCCTGTAGTAGGTCAGGGGGTGGTTCACCTTGGGATGTCGGCACAGGGAGTCGGCATCAAAGCAGATGCCGTAGCTCTTCATGGTGGAGCACTCGGGCGGCGTGTACTCGGTGCCAGAGATCTCTCCCGTGATGTGCTCTATCTGGTACCTGCTCTTGGACGGGTCGAAGTCCGGGGATTCGGAGAAGAGTTTCATGATGTCCTCCGAGGAGAGGCCTATGAAGTTAAGAAAAGAGGTTAGGGCGAATCTTCCGGTGTGCGGTAGGTTCTCGCCGGCCTGGGTCATTGCTACCAGTCGCTTCATGCAAGGGGGAAACTTGACTATGCTGGCCTTGCCAAAATCCTCCGCCTTGATACGCTCCCGCCAGGTTTCCACCATGACCTTCAGCTTCCTCCAATACTCCTGGAGAGAGGTCAGGATCTGGTCGTTGACCTCCATGGGGAGCTCTTCCTCCAGCCTATCTTGGAGTGCCTGCTGGAGCACCCTGCAGAACTTGGACTTGGAGAGGAAGACGAAACCCTTGAAAAGTTCGTTGTTCACCAGTTTCCACTCCTTGCTTCGTATCCTGGAGGTGAAGCGGAGGTAGTCCGTGAACCTTATCATGAGGGATCCATCCACGACAACCGCCCTGACATCGAGTTGTTCGGCCACCTGCACGATGAACTCCAGACTCTCCTCCTTGAGGCGACCATTCATGGTCACTGCTTCCGCGAGGGCGTATCTTCTGATCAGGAAGGGGTCGGGAACACTTGACACCAGCATCCTTGCGATGGGGTATGAGAGTATTTCCTGCACCCTCTCGAGTTCCGTGGCCATTGATCTATTCGGGACCTCCCCCGTCTCCAGCGCGTTAAGTACTCTACCCATGCCTCTCTCCCTGGCCTCCTCACATGCTCTTCCCTCTAGAAGCTCTTGGATGGACACACCATAAGACCTCACGAACGCGGAAGCCTCCTTCAGGAACGGAAATCTGGCCAGGTTGCGGGCATCCATTAGTCGAAGAATGGTGGCCTAGAATATTAAGCTTCACCGCTGTCGAACCGGAAGCTCAGCATGCTCTCCAGCTCCTCCACCAGGCTCTTGTCCCCTAGAGCCAGCATAAGATCCTCTTCTCCCTTCAGGGGTCTAGCCCTTACCAATCGCGCGGCTCTCTTCTTTCCTATCCCGGGAAGCGAGTTAAGTGCGGACATGGGGCAGCTGTTCACCGAAAGCGGATGCTCCACGGCGGTGATTGACCTGTAGCCCCAGCCGACTACGGCCGCATCGAGGAACCCCTCGGTGGCAAGTGGATACTCGAAGCCGACCAAAATGGGGTAGGTCCCCACTTGCCTGCCGAAGCTCCGGTTGCCCTCTCTTCTCTCAATGTACACATCCTTGAGAACGGTCCCGATGGGAACCAGGTGTTCCAGGATGGGGCGGTCCACCTCGTCCCGAACCTTCTCCTTGAACCTGATGAATTGCGACCGCTTTACTCCAGGTCGAAAGCCCCTTCGTATGCACATCACCTGCCTGATGTTAATTCTCCGAAGAAGGTGACCCCGTTTCAGGACATCCTTCAGGAAATCCAAATTGAGATCTAGCGTTTTAGCGCGCTCACCATCCAGACCGATGATGAAGTTCAGTCCCGGAAGAAGTCTGGGCAGGCCATTCTCTCCCCTTTCTCCTCCAAGCTCATTCATCATGGCGATAGCGAACATGACCTGTTCGGGGGTGGCGTTGAGGTTGTTCGCCTCGATAACGGATGGATCTGCACTCTCCATCCCGAATGCAAGTACATTGCCGCTCGAGCAGTGCCTGACCACGCTCCTCAGCACCTCTCTTGATTCCTCAGGTCTGGTGGCGATGACCGCGGGGTTGGCGTTGTCCAGGTGGAGCACTCGAGGCTTGAGTGAAGCTATCCTGGAGAGTAGTGAATCCACCGCCTCAGGATTGGGAACGATCTCCCCTCTGGACCGGGAAGCAAGGTAGGACACGAAGCAGGTCTGGCCGCCAAGTCTGAAGTTGGTAACGCCCAGCTCTCTTAACCTGGCCGCCTCATTAACTATGTCATCCACATCTCTGAACACGGGCTTTCCCTTCAACGGCTCGACGCAGAATGAGCACCCTCCGCTATCGTAACGCATGCATCCACGGTACGTCTCCACCTCAACGATCAAAGGTTCCGGGAAGTCCGGATGCTGCCTGACAACGCTTGCACCGAGCAGCAGCCACCTGTTCCACTCGTTCAGGGTTCTCCACCTGTCCGTGATCTCTCCTCTAAGAAGAAGGTCGTGGAGGGCGGCCGCAGCATCCCTTCTGGCCAGAATTACATCATCACGCATCTCATAGTTCAGGGCTGCGGGCCCTCCGACCATTGCCTGGCCTGCAATACCGTTCAAGATGGAGTTCAGTTCCTTCTCCGAAGCGGGCATGGATCTCAGGTATCTACCAGGCACTGCGGTGCCCATGTGGAACGCGTACACGTGGGCTCTAGGGATATCAAACCCTTTCCGGATGTGGTCTATCGAAAGGTAAGTCACTCTGGCTCCTGCGTCCAGGGCAGCCCCGTACATCGCCCTCACCACGGGATGAAGGAAAGGACGAACTC
Source organism: Methanomassiliicoccales archaeon (assembly GCA_035529155.1). Lineage (GTDB taxonomy): Archaea > Thermoplasmatota > Thermoplasmata > Methanomassiliicoccales > JAAEEP01 > JAAEEP01. The sequence goes on from DATKXF010000077.1 coordinate 46,926, forward strand.
CCAGGGCAGCTGGTTCGTCCACATATCCATCGATGACCACGACATCCATCTAATCTGACCCATCGAGCTAATGTACCTGGTCATAGAAAAGGGTCTCTCGTCAATTATTTATTGTAGGTCGTTCATTAAGTGGAACTACTCATTGGCCGTTGGTCAATATTTATCGTCTCGAAACGACAAAAGGTTTGGTGCATTTATGAGCGCAGAGAAGCAGAATGTAGATGAATTGCTGAAGAAGGCTTACGAGCCAGCAAGGCTGGCCATGAAGTATCATCCATATTACGGGGGCAAGATCGAGGTCGTCCCCAAGGCGCCCATACACAGTTTTGACGATTTCGCCATTTGGTACACCCCAGGGGTTGCTGATCCGTGCAAGGCCATCAAGAAGAACATTGAAGAGGTCTACAATCACACCTGCAAGTGGAATACCGTAGCGGTCGTAACTGATGGAACCAGGGTCCTGGGCCTCGGAGATATCGGACCGGAGGCCAGCCTCCCGGTTATGGAAGGGAAGTGCATGCTCTTCAAGTACTTGGGAGGGGTGGACGCCGTTCCGATCTGTCTGGACACCAAAGATCCTGACAAGATCATTGAGACGGTCAAGCTGCTTCAGCCAGCCTTTGGTGGCATAAACCTGGAGGACATCTCCCATCCCAAGTGCTTCAGGATCTTGGACACTCTCAGGGAAGAGGCGAGGATACCCGTATGGCATGATGACCAGCAGGGCACCGCGACCATCATGTTGGCCGGGCTCATAAACGCCCTCAAGATCGTCGGAAAGAAACTGGACGAGGCTACCTTCGCCATGCTCGGGGCCGGAGCGGCAGGGATCGCCATCTCCAGGGTCATGCACGCCGCGGGCGTTCCCTACAAGAACATCTTCATGTGCGACTCCACGGGCCTACTCCACCCTGGCCGGGAGGAGCTTCGAGAGAAGTACCCCCAGAAGTGGTTCATGGCCCAGAACTCCAACGGAGAGGGCAGGGAGGGCGGTTCTGCCGAAGCCATGAAGGGCGTGGATGTGGTCATCGCCGCCTCGAAGCCTGGGCCAGACACCATCAAGAAGGAGTGGATCACCAATATGGCCGACGATTCGATCGTGTTTGCAACGGCGAACCCCATCCCAGAAATATGGCCTTGGGACGCCAAGGAAGCGGGCGCGAGGATCGTAGCTACGGGAAGGTCGGACTTCCCCAACCAGGTCAACAATTCTGTGGGATTCCCCGGCATATTCCGTGGCACCCTTGACGTGAGGGCAAAGACCATCACCGATGAGATGTGCATTGCCGCAGCCCACGAGATCGCCCAGACCGCTGAGGACAACGGCCTGAGGGATGATTACATCGTACCTGATATGGGTGAGTGGGAGGTCTTCCCGAGGGAGGCCACCGCCGTCGGCATGAAGGCGATCGAACAGGGCATCGCCCTCAAGACGATGAGCCGTGACGAGCTCTACGAGACCTCGGAGGCCATCATCAGGAGGGCAAGGCAGCAGACGGCGCTTGCCATGAAGAAGGGTTGCATCAAGCCCTTCCCCAAGTAAACCCCTTCCCACAACCCACCTTTTTTTTATTTTTCTCAATGCAGCCTTGGCTATCTCCACCTAAGGATTAAATACCAATATTTCAATATGCTTATTATAGCATATCGCTACAAAAGCCAGGTCCCAGGGAGACCACACTATCCCTGATTCCTCCTACGCGTGTTCCGGGCCCCCTTCCCGGACTCGCCACCATATTTTTTCCAGGGGTCGACCTGGTCTTTAGGCAATCATAAAAAATCTCTGGGTGAGCTCAGATCAGATTAGCGTAAGAGATAGGGTCTCTACGTTCTGGACGCCCGGTACCTTGCCAAGCGATTCCTCGAGCCTGTCAATGATTCCTTCGGTATCGTCCATTATGAACGTGACCTCGATCACTTTCAGGCCAAAGGCCAGCGGCTTCACCTCAAGCCCGCTAAGGGTAGCACCATCTGGAACCGCCTTTGGTATAGCGTCCGTGATATTCTCTATCGGGTATTCCGGATCCTCCGGCATCAGGTTATACGCTGCCGCTACCTTTCCCATTTGAATCACCTATGGTCCTTCGAAACCGCATTCCGGGCAGAGATAGCTTACACTCTGGTCCCGGCAGTTAGCGCACCTGCCGATCTCCGTATTCCCGCACATTGGGCAGGGGAAGAACGATATGCCTGTGCCGATAAGTCTAATACCGCATGAACTGCAGATCTTCTCCTTGTCCATGATCTCGCCTGTGGGCGGATACATATTCATGTATATATAACTGCATGGTTTTGACCAGTTTAGCCATTCTTCACCATCTATGTCTGGAGCACCATCTTCGACTGGCCGTTGGCGACATTGATTTCGTCTATTCTCACCCGACCCTCAGTTATTTCCAGGACATTGAACGAAGGGTGCGACCTCCCCTTCAGCCTCCTGGAAGTCGAGGTTCCCGCGGTGACGAAATAAGTGTTCTCCAGCTTCCACACCCACGGAAGGTGCTTATGTCCAGAAAGGACGATGTCCAGATCCAACTCTTTGATAAGCTTGAGTACGTCCCCCGAGTCCACGGGTATCTGCCTCTCCCTTCCCGTCCCCGGGATGGGGATGAGGTGGTGGTGAAGTACGAGCATCCGCCACTTCGCATCCGAGGACAGCCTTTCCCGTATGATCTCGTAGTACTCCCTCCCCACATGTCCATCGTCGATATCCGGGACGGTGGAATCGACCCCGAAGATCGCAACCTCGCCGTCCTCGTAGAAGGGATACCTGGTGCCGAACACCTCCTCGAAGATTTCGTAGCCTAGATTCCTGGCGTCGTGATTTCCCGGGACGATGATCTTCTCGTCAACATCGATTCTGTCGACGTAGCGCTTTGCGATGTCCATCTCGTGAAGATGGCCATCGTGGGTCAGGTCCCCGGTTATGATCAACAACTCCGGGGAGATATCGTTCACCTTTTCGATCACGATATCGCCCCATTCCTTCACATAGTAGGGGCTGGTCACATGGAGATCAGAAACATGTACAATTCTCACTCAATCACTTCCATTCCCTCATCGACCTAATGAAAACCAATCTCTTTGTATAGATATTCTATACATAGAATTGATTCAGAATGTACTCTAGTCCCGAGTCATTCAAACGAATCGCCCGTTGTAATGATCTGTATAAAATGAAATGCCGTTTTGAGGTTGACGTTGGCGTCCCGAGCCTATTATTCCCGATTTGACAGTCTCCGTTAGCTTTTCAGGGGGCGGCATGGGCAAAGTTTATATAACAACACTAGTTTCCCGTTCTTCCGCATGCCGACATCAACTTCCAATGGGCCCGTAGCTCAGCTAGGTAGGATGCTTGCTAGCAGGTGTCCCTAGAAAGAGCATCTGGCTTTTAACCAGGTGGTCCGGGGTTCGAAAAACTCACGAAAGGGCATCGTGTGTATCGGAAATCCCCGCGGGCCCGCTTGGAAAGGCGAGGGAAACGATGGAGCACAACCTTCAAATCGGTAACAGTCGATGTATTTTTATAACACTAGCACTTAGTAGTCCAGAAGGGCTATTGGTAGGTTGGAAGGGTCCATTCAGCCGGCGAGGTGGTATCTGTGTCTGATATAGGTTTTAATGTCTTAGAGCACGAACTCGTGCCCGAACACTATCTGCTCTCCGAGGAGGAAGCCGGAGAGGTCTTGAGTAGAATGAATTTGAGCCGGGATCAGCTTCCCAAGATTCGGCATAACGATGCTTGCATCAAGATTCTAGAAAACATTTACGGTCCCATATCGGAAGGCCGAGTAATCAAGGTTGTAAGGAAGAGCCTGACCGCGGAGCAATTCGTGGCCTACCGTCTGGTCATCAGAGGGTGAAAGAATTGCGAGATCTCGTAGAACTGTATTTTAAAGAGCGGAGCATAGTGAATCACCATATCGCTAGCTTCAACGACTTCCTGTCCACGCTCGATAACCCGAATTCGAGAATGCAGAAGATCGTGGACAACCTCCGTGTCTCTGCGGAGGATATCGACAGAGGAATAATCCGGCTGGACCCAGACCGCACCGATGGAAGGATCATCGAGATCCGGGTCGGTCGCAGGAGGGACGAGAAGGCAGGTTTGATCGATCCCCAGTCCCGCCCCACGGTGAATATCGACCTCCCGGTGGTCAGGGAGGCGAACGGATACACCCACAAGCTTACACCCATGGAAGCGAGGCTGAGGAATCTCAACTACCTGGCCCCCATCTATGTCGATTTCACAGTGATCGAGGATGGCATCGAGAAGGAGCCTGAACGCGTGCACGTGGGTGATCTCCCCATCATGTCCAGGTCAAAGAAATGCAACCTCTACAAGGAGAGCCTGGAGGAGGAGAGGGAACTCACCCAGGAGGAGTACGAGCGGAAGCTCATAGAGGAGGGAGAGGATCCCAGTGACCCTGGCGGCTACTTCATCATAGGTGGCACGGAGAGGGTCCTGATATCATTGGAGGACCTCGCTCCCAACCGTGTCATGGTGGAGTTCAACGAGCGCTACGGCACCAGGCTCGAGGTGGCCAAGGTCTTCTCCCAGAGGGAGGGGTACAGAGCCCTTACTCTGGTAGAGAAGAAGAAGGACGGCATGCTGATGGTCACCGTTCCCGCCGCTTCAGGTCAGATTCCCCTTGTCGCGCTCATGAAGGCATTGGGGATGGACAGCGACGAAGAGATCTATCAGGCAATAGTGGGCGTACCTGAGATGGCCAACATAGTGTACGCCAACATTGAGGAGTGCCAGGACAGCAAGATGTTCCCGCCCAACGGCATTTTCACCACAGACGATGCGCTGCTGTACCTGGAGAGGAAGTTCGCGACCGGCCAGGCCAAGGAGTACAGGGTGAAGAAAGTGGAGTCGATCATCGACCGCTCCCTGCTCCCCCACCTGGGCGACACTCAGGAGGACCGCCTCAAGAAGGCCATATTCCTGGGAAGGATCGCGCGATCAGTTCTGGAGCTTTCACTGGGCCTCAGGAAGGAGGATGACAAGGACCACTACGCCAACAAGAGACTCAAGCTATCCGGCGACCTCATGGAAGACCTCTTCCGCGTAGCCTACACCAACCTCATGAAGGACCTCAAATATCAGCTTGAGAGGAACTACGCCCGCAAGAAGGACCTGAGGATAGCCTCCGCAATCCGGCCCGACCTTCTCACCCACAGGCTACTCCATGCCCTGGCCACGGGAAACTGGGTCGGGGGAAGGGCAGGTGTTAGCCAGCTCTTGGACCGCACCTCCAACATGAGCACCATATCCCACCTGAGAAGGATCACATCATCACTAACGAGATCGCAGCCGCACTTCGAGGCTCGAGATCTGCACCCCACTCAGTGGGGGCGGCTGTGCCCCAACGAGACCCCTGAGGGTCAGAACTGCGGTCTGGTTAAGAATGCGGCCCTCATCATCGATGTTTCCGAGGGCTTCAGGGAAGAGGACGTACACTGGTTGCTTCGTGACCTGGGAGTCAAGGAGGTCAAAGGACAGCAACAGACCGGTACCCGTGTCTACGTCAACGGGGACCTGGTGGGCGTCCATGACAAATCAAAGGAACTCGTCAACGAGATCAGGCAGAGGAGGCGCTGCGGCCTTCTCTCCCATGAGATCAATGTTCGGCATGACGAGGAGATGGACGAGATTATCATCAACTGCGATGAGGGAAGGCTGCGCCGCCCACTTCTGGTTATTGCCAACGGAAAGACTGTCCTGACCAGGAGGCACCTGGAGAACATCCAGGATGGCAGGGCCAGATGGTCCGATCTTCTCCGGGACGGGGTCCTTGAATGGCTGGACGCCGAGGAGGAAGAGGACTGTTTCATTGCCGTGGAGCCTTTCCACGTACCCGAACGATGCCCCAACTGCGCTACCGCACTATCACCGTCCGACGTGGATTGGATCAACCCTGGTGGCGAAGAGGGAAGCATCGTGCTTCAGTGCCTGCACTGCAATGGCCAGATCACAGTTCCGACCCTGATCGGCAAGGAGCACACCCACATGGAACTTGATCCCATGTGTATCCTTGGCGCCTGTGCAGGTTTGGTTCCATATCCAGAGCACAACTCCTCGCCAAGGGTGACCATGGGAGCGGGAATGGCCAAACAGTCTTTGGGTCTGGCCACATCCAATTACAGGCGCAGGCCTGACACCAGGGGTCATCTTCTACATTACCCCCAAAAGCCCATGGCCCAGACCAACACCATGGAGTTCGTGCATTTCAACGAGCGTCCGGCTGGACAGAACTTCGTCGTGGCTGTTCTGTCATACCACGGTTACAACATGGAGGATGCGCTGGTCCTGAACGAGGCAAGCGTGCAGAGAGGCCTGGGACGGTCCTCCTTCATGAGGACCTACCGTGCCGAAGAGCGCCGATATCCCGGTGGTCAGGAGGACCACTTCGAGATACCCTCCCCCGATGTCAGGGGTGCGAGGGCGGACATGGCCTACACCAACCTCAGCGAGGACGGCCTGATATCGCCCGAGACGGCGGTGAGCGGCGGTGATGTTCTCATCGGGAAGACGTCGCCACCCAGGTTCCTTGAGGAGGATACCGATTTCCTGACTCCCCAGAAGAGGAGGGAGACCTCCATAACAGTTAGACCCGGCGAATCTGGCTGGGTTGACAGCGTGATGCTTACCGAATCCGAGAACGGGAGCCGACTGGTCAAGGTTAAGGTTAGAGATCAGAGGATACCGGAGCTTGGAGATAAGTTCGCATCCAGGCACGGCCAGAAGGGCGTGATAGGTCTGCTGGCACCTCAGGAGGACATGCCTTTCACCTCGCAAGGCGTGATTCCCGACCTGGTCATCAACCCCCACGCCATCCCGTCGCGTATGACCGTGGCCCATGTCCTCGAGATGATCGGTGGAAAGGTTGGGTCCATGGAAGCTCGCCTGGTCGATGGTACCCCATTCTCCGGAGAGACGGAGCAGGCTCTGAGGGAAGCCCTAGTGCGCAACGGATACAAGCACTCAGGGAAGGAGGTCATGTACGATGGACGTACAGGCCGCATGATTCCGGCAGATATCTTCATCGGTGTGATCTATTACCAGAAACTTCATCACATGGTCTCAGGTAAGTTGCATGTTCGATCCCGTGGACCTGTTCAGATACTCACCAGGCAACCCACCGAAGGCCGGTCGAGACAGGGTGGCCTAAGGTTCGGAGAGATGGAGAGGGACTGCCTCATAGGCCATGGAGCGGCCATGGTCATAAAGGACCGTCTGCTCGACGAGTCGGACGGGACCATGCAGTATGTCTGCGGTAACCCCGACTGCGGGCACGTGGCCATGATGGACCGCAGGGGCGCACTGCGCTGCTCAGTATGTGGCAACAACACCAATGTCCACCTGGTGCAGACTTCGTATGCATTCAAACTGCTGCTTGATGAACTGCTGTCGCTTGGCGTTGCCATGCGACTTCAACTGGAGGATTTGCGATGATGAGGGGCGTGTCAAAGAGGATCGGAGGGATCAAGTTCTCCTGCCTCTCTCCCGAGGAAGTCAGGAAGATGTCCTCCACGAAGGTGATCACCGCGGACACCTACGACGATGATGGCTTCCCCATAGACATGGGACTAATGGATCCGCACATGGGCGTTATCGAACCCGGTCTTCGATGCAAGACCTGCGGACACAAGGTGGACGAGTGCCCCGGGCACTTCGGCCACATCGACCTCGCAATGCCGGTCATCCACGTGGGTTTCATGAAGGAGATCAAGAAGCTCCTGCAGTCCACCTGCCGTGTGTGCGGAAGATTGCTCCTCTCTGCGGATCAGGTGAAGGAGTACCAGGAGGCCATGGACATGGTCGAGGATCTGGGCGGGGACACTATAGAGATCCGCCTGCTCTCAAAGGAGACCGCAAAGGATGCCTCGTCCAAGCCCATTTGCCCCCACTGCGGTGCCGAGCAGCTGAAGATTACACTGGACAAGCCAACCACCTTCCGTGAGGACGGGCACAAGCTCACGCCCAAGGAGGTTCGGGAGCGGCTGGAGCGCATTCCGGATATGGACCTGCCCCCGCTGGGCATAGACCCCGCATCCTGCAGGCCGGAATGGATGGTGCTTACCGCACTTCCCGTGCCGCCAGTCACAGTCAGGCCTTCCATCACCTTGGAATCCGGAGACAGGTCAGAGGATGACCTGACCCACAAGCTCGTGGACGTTCTCAGGATAAACCAGAGGCTGAGGGAGAACAGGGACGCCGGCGCTCCCCAGCTGATCGTCGAGGATCTCTGGGAGCTTCTCCAGTATCATGTTACAACTTACTTCGACAATCAGACCTCGGGCATACCGCCCGCAAGGCACAGGTCGGGCAGACCTCTCAAGACGCTGGTGCAGAGGCTCAAGGGCAAGGAAGGCCGCTTCCGTTCCAACCTCTCGGGTAAGAGGGTGAACTTCTCAGCCAGAACGGTCATATCGCCCGATCCCATACTCTCGATCAACGAGGTGGGCGTTCCCTACAGAGCGGCCAGGGAACTGACCGTTCCGGTCTTCGTTACCCCCGCGAACATGGAGATCCTGAGAGGAATGGTACTCAGAGGTCCTGAGCCAGCTAGTGAGAAGTATCTTCCCGGTGTGAACTACATCATTCGACCCGATGGCAGGAGGATAAGGGTGACGGACCGCAACGCTGAGACCGCGGCCGAGGGCCTAGAGGTAGGATACATCGTTGAGAGGCACCTCATGGACGGGGACGTTGTCCTGTTCAACAGGCAGCCCTCGCTGCACAGGATGTCGATGATGGCACATTCCGTACGCGTGATGCCATGGAAGACCTTCCGTCTGAATCTATGTGTCTGTCCTCCATACAACGCGGACTTCGACGGGGACGAGATGAACCTTCATGTACTACAGAGCGATGAGGCCAGGGCCGAGGCCCAGATACTCATGAAGGTCCAGGAGCACATCCTGTCGCCAAGGTTTGGAGGACCGGTCATAGGGGCCATACACGATCATATCACGGGCGCATTCATGCTCACACACAAGGACTCCAAGTTCACCAAGAGCGAGACGCTCTTGATATTATCAAGGGCAAGGCACAGACCACTACCCCCTCCAGGGGTCGTGAAGGACGGCGTGGAATACTGGACTGGCAAGCAGCTGATCTCGCTGGTACTACCAGAGGACTTAAAGATGAACTTCAAGTCCTCCATCTGCCGCAAGTGCACGGAATGCATGAAGGAGAAGTGCGACCTGGACTCATACGTCCGCATCCGCGACGGAGAGCTCATCTGCGGGACAATTGATGAGAACGCCATCGGGTCGTTCAAGGGCCGCATACTGGACAAGGTGGCCCGAGACTACGGCTCCGATGCCGCCAGGTCATTTTTAGACAACATCACCAAGCTGGCGATAGGGGCCATCATGATTCGCGGCTTCACAACCGGAATAAGCGATGAGGACATCCCCAGCGAGGCGAGAAGGCAGATCGAGGACGTTCTCGAGGAAGCCTCCAACCGGGTCGATGAACTTGTCGCCGCATACAGGGAAGGCATACTCGAGCAGCTTCCCGGCCGTTCGCTGGAGGAGACGCTCGAGGTGGAGGTCATGAAGGTGCTGGGTCAGGCCAGGGACGAGGCGGGTAACATCGCGGGTCGTCATCTCGGTCTGGAGAACAGCGCGGTGGTCATGGCCAGGTCGGGTGCCAGGGGTTCCATGCTGAACCTCTCACAGATGGCGGGTTGCATAGGGCAACAGGCGGTCCGTGGTGAGCGTTTGGCCCGTGGTTACTGGAACCGAACATTACCACACTTCAGGAAAGGCGACCTGGGAGCGGAGGCAAGGGGCTTCGTTCGCAACTCGTACAAGAGCGGCCTTTCACCCACAGAGTTCTTCTTCCACTCCATGGGAGGCAGGGAAGGACTGGTAGATACCGCGGTCAGGACATCAAGATCAGGTTACATGCAGAGGCGTCTCATCAACGCCCTCGAAGATCTCAAGCTGAAGCAGGATGGCACCGTGAGGAACACCGCTGATATGGTCGTCCAGTTCGAATACGGAGAGGACGGGATAGACCCGAGCAGGAGCGTGCAGGGCAAGCCCATAGATGTCGACGATCTCCTTCTCGATGTGCTGGGAGATGAGGCCGAGATACTGGCCAAGATCGAGGAGAAGAAGATTGGCGGCTACGCAATGATCGAAAAGGACCTGATGGAATTGGGGGACGAGGACGCCTTTGAAGAACCCGATTTCGATGGGGGTGAGGACTGATGGCACGGAAGGACACCATTAACGCGCTCAAGCGCAGAGGCTTGGAGGAAGAGGAGATCAATGTCCTCATGTCGGAGTTCAGCACACTGGGAGAAATCGCGTCCGCGGAGACCGAGAAGCTCGTCTCCATAGGCCTATCACAAGAGCAGGCGGCCGACGTCCTGGAGAATGTGGGCAAGAAGGTCCGTCAGGCCAAAAAATCCGCCAAGAAGAAGGAGGAGGCACCCAAGCGAAATATTGAGTTTTACGTTCCAGTCAAGTCACCGGAGCTGACCGAACTCGAGATCAAGATGAGGGACATGCAGGTCGAGATGGGCCTGAAATTGCCTCTCAGCGTGATCAGGACAATCGCCGGAAGGATCGAAGGAATCGACATTCCCGACGAGACCATCGGTAAGATATTGACCGGGGCCAAGCAGACGTTCTTTAAGCACAAGATGGACCCTAACGAGTCAGCAGGGATCCTGGCGGCGCAGAGCATCGGGGAGCCAGGTACACAGATGACGATGCGTACCTTCCACTATGCTGGAGTGGCTGAGATCAATGTTACGCTCGGACTGCCAAGGCTTATCGAGATCGTGGATGCCAGGCGCATACCGAGCACCCCCATGATGACGGTCTACATGGACAAGAAGGTGGCCGATGACGTGGATAGGGTGAGAGCAATAGCCTCCGAGATCGAGATGACCACGCTGATTGACACCGCGGACCTGGAGACCGACATAGTGAACATGAAGGTGATGGTGTATCCCGACGATCGCAAGCTGAGGCAGAAGCAGATCACCATGGAGGACATCTACAAGCGTCTCAACTCGATAAGGGGCATCAAGGGCTCCGTGGAGCTGGAAGAGACCAGGCTCAAGATATCCTCTCCTGAACCATCGTTCAAGAAGCTCCAGAGCATCGTGGACGTGGTGAAGAACGCCAAGATCAAGGGGATCGACAACATCAAGAGGGCGATCATCAGAAAGACAGGCAGCGAGTACGTGGTATACACTGAGGGATCGAACCTCCAGAAGGTGCTGGAGGTGGACATGGTGGACAAGACCCGCACCAGCACTAACTGCATACAGGAGATATTCGAAGTTCTGGGGGTAGAGGCGGCCCGTAACTCCATTGTCGCCGAGGCATCCAGAACCCTTGATGAACAGGGTCTGTCCGTGGACATAAGGCACATAATGCTGGTCGCGGACCTAATGACGAATGATGGTGACGTGAAGGCCATCGGCAGACACGGCATCTCCGGCAGGAAGTCGAGCGTATTGGCAAGGGCGGCCTTCGAGATCACGGCTGCGCATCTTCTGCATGCTGCCCTCACCGGCGAGATCGACCCTCTGGATGGAGTTGCAGAAAATATTATAGTAGGTCAACCGGTTACACTCGGAACAGGAGCAGTTAACCTCGTGTACACGCCCGTCAAGAGGGGGCAATGATATGATAGATATAGGAAGGGCTTTGAAGATAGCTGACTCCACCGGCAGGGTGGTATTCGGAGAGAGGGAGACTGAGAAAGCTGTAAGGTCTGGAGAGGCCCAGCTGGTCATCATTGCCAGCAATTACAAGAACGATTTCCTCACATCCGGTGAGCACGAAGTGAAGATGCACAGTTTCAAGGGCAACAACATGGAGCTGGGCGCCCTTTGCGGGAAACCCTTCTCCGTGTCGGCACTTGCTGTTGTTGACAAGGGTTCTTCCAACATTCTTTCCTTGGGATAATATGCCAGACATTACTTTCACCGCGGAAACCTTGAGGTACATCACGTTGTTCGAGAACGTTACCAAGACCAGGGTCAAGGATTGTTTGGAAGCCGAGGACAAGCTGGTGTTCGTGGTTGAGCCGGGACAGGCCAACCGGGCCGTAGGAAAGGCCGGTGAGAACGTTATCCGGCTGAAGAATACCACCGGAAAGAACATCCAGGTAATCGAGTATTCCGACGAGCCAGAGAAGTTCATCAGGAACGTGTTCTACTCCTATGGAGTGCAGAAGGTGGAGATCGAGAGCCGGGGCAACATCGTCCATGCCACAGTAACGGTCGATCCCAAGGTGAAGGGGCGGGCCATCGGCAAGAACGGTCGCAATCTCAAGATCGCAAGGGACGTGGTCAACAGACACCACGACATCCAGAGCATCAGCGTGGCTTAGGACGAGCAGGATCGTTCAAGGGCTCCCTTTCCACCTCTAATCTATCGGCAGTGGGATATTCCTCCACAAGGAAAGCTGGCAGCTTCAGTTCTTGAGCTATCTCCTCGAGGACCCAGGGAGCCACTTCTACCCTTCCCTTTTCAGGATCGATCCTCAAGAGGTCATCTGGCACATCATACTCTTCGACCAGCAGGTTGATCACCCCTTCCAGATCCTGGGACTCGATGACCCCCTTGTACAGCGTTCCATCGTCCGTTATCACGTCGAGGGGAAGGGCTACGTTCTCTGCCCGCCTCATTATCCTTTTTCTGAGCTGGACCCTATCCTTGAAGCTGGAGGAGCAGTAATGCCTCGGGATATCCAGGTCTAGGTGTAGCATCTTTATGCCCAGCCCCTCGCTGCCCTCTACCGCGCTGGATATGTCATCCTTCACCTCGAAACCCCTCTCCAGGAGCGCGTCGCAGTTGGTCTCCGAGAATTCGAGCTCGTTGAGATTGACAAAGTCCAGGCCGATCCCATCAGCGTATCTCATCAGCGATGTCAGCCTTCCTTCCTCACCCGGTATCACGGGGACCTCCAGGCCGATGTCCATATCGATGGACCGGCGGAAGCTTCCGAGTTCGGAGGTCTCCATTCTATCCCAGAGGGCCAGCGGTGGATGTACCCTCATCTCGTCCAGGCCTGCCTCTTCGAGCCTCAGGTACGAATCCGCGTCTATGATCGAGGTGTAGAGATGGATGTGGTGGGAATCGCCGAACGCGTTCTTCAAGAGCCTGATGATCTCGACGGTCCTTTCAAGTTCCCAAAGGGGGTCGCCGCCAGTTATACCGGTCCCCTCCGCCTCGATGAGCCCGGCTTCCTCCAGGATGTCACTCTCATCCTTGACAAGAAGCTCGTTGGCGAACACGACATCCTTCCCCTTCTTCCTCATGGAAAGAGGGCAGTAGAAGCACCCTGTCAGGCACCTTCCCGTGATTAGAAGGACCATTTTCGACCCTCGCTGGCAGAGCTCACATCCTTTTGGAAGGAGACCCACGAATGCGGAATCGGCCTCCATGTATTCTATAGCCACGGCTGAAAGAAAGCCGGGGCACTATTTATGATATCTCCTCCCACGCGGTGGCCTCTTTATAGTGGAAACTCCTACCCATCTTAGACCCTGAGCGGTCAAAGGGAGGACACTTCTTGAAAGAGGAATCCAGGTTAATTCTCGCCCTTGATGAGACCAGGAAGGGTAAGGCCCTTGAGGTGGCAGAGGAGGTCGCTGACCTCGTGGCGGCCATCAAGATCAACTGGCCACTCGTGCTCTCCTCCTCACCAGAGATCATCGATGAGCTCTCGCTCCTTTCAGATATCATATGCGACTTCAAGGTCGCCGACATACCCAACACCAACCGACTCATCGTGGAGCAGGCGGTAGCAAGAGGTGCCAAGGGCGTCATCGTTCACGGCTTTACCGGCAGCGATTCCGTGAGGGCTGCGGTCGAAGCAGCTGGGGATGCCGAGGTCTTCGTCGTCGTGGAGATGAGCCACCCGGGTGGGAAGGAATTCACCCAGGGCGCTTCGGAGAGGATCGCCAGGATCGCGAAGGAATCAGGCGCTGCGGGGGTGATAGCCCCCGCCACACGCCCCAACAGGATCAGGGAGATTCGTTCCATGGTCGGGGATCTCAAGATACTCTCGCCGGGCGTTGGTGCCCAGGGAGGGAGCGCCGCCGACGCCATTTCCATGGGCGCGGACTTCGTCATCGTGGGAAGGGCGATATACCAGGCCGACTCCCCCAGAGCCGTAGCCGAGGACATATGCGAGGAGTCAAGGAGAGCTTGGGCAAACCGCCCCGATTGAGGAAGTGTCCAGGCATGCACTCGAGGGGCATTCAGAATCCGGTAATCTATTTATATCGGGTCATTAATCAGATGGCACGATTTCCAGTAGGGAGACTGCACCATGGCTAGGAATAGAGGGGCCAGAGAAAGGCCCCCGTCCACAAATAGACAGTCGATGAAAGCGGGCTTCAAGCCCCGCTTCCAGCGTTCATGGTTCGGCAAGAACTGGCACATCATTGCCATTCTGGCCACCATCTTGTTCATAGCGTTCTTCGTCAGGACATACTTCGGGTACTCGATCTCCGTGGATAACGGATACCTCGTATCCGGAGGATCGGACTCCTATTATCATGAGAGGGTAATCGATCATGTCATGAACACGGGCCAGCACCTGGTCCAAGATCCCATGCTGAATTATCCAGGTGGGATGAGGAATGCGAGACCTCCACTCTATGACTGGTCCGTTGCCGTAACGGGGTCATTACTGAATGCCTTCGGTTTGGATTCGTTCGATGCTATGGGCTTCGCTCTGGTGATGTCAACGGCATTCTGGGGAACTCTTACTATAATACCCGTCTTCCTGATGGGCAGGGCCGCCTTTGGCAACAAGGCGGGACTGGTAGCCGCACTGCTGTTCGCTATCATGTCAGGTCACATCCAGAGGAGCGTGATGTCCAACGCCGATCACGATGCAATGGTGCTTTTCTTCGCAGTCTGCTCCTTCTACTTCCTGATGCTCGCCCTGATGAATGTCAAGGGCAACAAGTGGGTCTCTAAATGGGGAGACACAAGCTCCATACGGAGCGGTATCCGAAGTTATCTGGGTCAGAACAAGATCTCCCTGCTTTACGCAGTTCTATCGGGAACCATGCTGGCGGCAGTGGCCATGATATGGACCGGTTTCGCCTACTTGGTGGTAATCGTTCTTGTCTACCTGCTCGTGCAGGTTCTGGTCAATCGCTTCAGGGACATAGACTCCATGGGCGTGGTCTTCACGGTGGGATTGATGCTGCTGATGGGCTTTGCCATCATGGCTCCGGTCTACTACCAGATGAACTACTGGGACACCTGGTTCGACATTCCATTCTACATGTTCATGGCGGGTATGATCTTCGGTGGATACTTCGTGATCACCAGGGATTACCCCTGGACACTGACGATTCCGGTATTCATGATAGTGGGTGGAGGCGCCCTTTTCGTGCTGTCGTTCACCATGCCCAGCCTGTTCGAGGCATTGATAACTGGGCAGGGATACTTCGTCCAGAGCAAGCTGTACTCCACAATCTCGGAGGCACAGCCACCGGATTTCTCCAACCTGGTACTATCATTCGGAATCCTGACATTCTGGCTTTCATTTGCCGGCGTGATCTATGCGGCGATGAAGGTAGCGAAGGATACCAGCCCATACCTCATCTTCATAGTGGTGTGGAGTGGTGTCTCGATGTTCATGGCCATCTCAGCCGGGAGGTTCATGTTCAATGCGGCTCCGGCTTTCGCCATCACGGCAGGTTGGATAGCCGCTATAATGATCGACTGGATCAACTTCCAGGACATTCCCAAGACCCTATCTGGCACGACGGGAAATCCCATCCAGGCCCTGAGAAAAGCGGTCAAATTGAGGCATGTACTGGGAGCGTTGTTCCTGGCATTCCTGATCATCGTACCCAATGTCTGGTTCGCGATGGACGCGGGAATACCATCGAATTCCAAGGAGGAGTACTCGCAGCAGGTCTACGATGTCATGCCTAATTTCCTGAAACCACCCGATTACGATGTGGTCAACGGGACATCATGGTACTTCGGTGCATTCTCCTACAATATACCTCTTCCAACCAGCTACTGGCCATCGGCTTGGAGTTGGTTCAGTGAACGTGATAGTGACATCGTTCCAGAAGCGGCAAAACCGGCATTCCTGTCATGGTGGGACTACGGTTTCGAGGCGGTGAGGGAAGGCAAGCATCCAACCGTGGCAGACAACTTCCAGAACGCCTACCAGTTCGCTGGACAGTTCATCACATGTCAGAACGAGGACTACGCCATCGCCATGCTGATCACAAGGACTCTTGAGGAAACAGGCGTTTCCGACAATCAGACCATCGTGGCAATCCTTGAGAGTTACGATGTCGATGTGGACAAGGTCAACGACATCATGACCAATCCATCAAAATACGTCAAGGTGGTCTTGGATCATCCCGATATCTACGGACCATATGACAGCGATCTGAGCGCCAAGAACGCCGAGTACTCGGCGATGCAGGTGGAGCTGGCCGTTATCGGATCTGACAATCTGATCGACCTTTACCACGACCTGAGGGAACAGACAGGCATCGATATAGGCTATTTCGCCATCGACGGCCGCCTGTTCCCCTTCACCGCTTTCGGATACAACATCTTCTACGCTCCGGCCTCGCTTTCCGATCACAGGACCGATCAGTTCAATCAGCCCTACGACTTCTACCAGATACTTGCAGTCGATCAGTACGGTGAGACGCACACATTCGAGAATGTCACCGCCGACATGGTCATCGTGGACTACACCATCGAGTACAAGGAGATGTTCTATGAATCCATGCTTTACCGCACGTTCATGGGCTACGGTCCCTACGACATAGGATACACGAGCCAGGGAATCCCGGGTATCTCGGGATCCCTCGTCAACCTGCCGCCCATGCAGGGCTGGAACCTCACGCACTTCAGGATGGTTTACCGCACCGCGTACTACAACCCCTATCCTACGGCGCTGGTCCCTGATCACCCAGAGGCCTGGAGGGCTGTCTCATGGGAAGAGGCGGTCGAGCTTAAGGAGAAGATCGACGCCGGCGAGATAGACGGCATGGTGGACATGTCCGCCCCGACACTCGCCAGCGGCGTGGTCTTCGTTCAGTATTACGAAGGAGCGATAATCGAGGGTACGGCCACCACTGAATCGGGCAAGCCTTTCGCCAATGCATGGGTGACCGTGCTTGACGACTATGGAGTGCCACATCACACGGTCAAGACCGATGAGAACGGTCACTACAGCGCGATCATGCCTTTCGGTAACGTCACAATCGTATACTCGTACGGTGACCTCGATCTCAGGACCCAGGTCGCGGGAGAGCTGCTGATGGTCAACCACAACATCAGCTACTCTCAGGCCATGAGGGCGGAGGTCGATGCCGACAATGATGGTGTGTGGGATTACCACATCAACGGAGATGTGCAGATACCTTCCAGCAGCATTGACGGCACGGTGTTCTGGGACATAGACGGCGACGGGAAGTTCAACCCAACGGTCGACGAGCCAATGACCGACGCCCAGGTAATACTCAACGGCACCTCGATCGACTTCTACGAGGAGCAGGAGGTCGATAGCTCAGGCAAGTACCTGTTCTACTCGATACCTCCAATGACCGCTGACCTGTACGCGTACAACAAGGACCGCGAGCTTGGTCTGACAGTCCAGGAGATATTCCCGCTGGCAGATCGTACCGTCGACATCCCGGTCCGGCCCAACGCCATCAACGGTACGCTGGTCTACGAGACTGGAGAACCCGCTTCCGGCGTTGTGGTGGAGATGGTGGACCTGATCAGCGGAGAGGTGACCAACAGGACGACCTCGGAGGACGGGGAGTTCCAGTTCGCCAAGCTGCTTCCAGGCAACTACTCGCTGAGACTTCGGAATCAGGCTGTCTCCATCGGGCAGCAGGTGTTCAATCTCGAGAACGGACGCAATGTAGACAAGACCTTCACGATCTACGACTCTATGCATATATCCGGTACGGTCAGGCTTGAGGGAACCATCACCACCAACGTGCTTGTGGGAGCGATATCCCCCACCACAGAGGTGTGGACCACCTCCGACTCCACCGGAAAATACTCCCTTCTTGTTCCAGAAGGCACCTACACCATCTACTCCATAGCGGTTAAGGCCGGTATCGAGTATGCCTGGATCGGTGCGACATCGGGCACAGGCGAGGTAACCGTGAATCCCAACCTGGTCAAGGGCAAGGTGATTACCGGGACCGTCTACGAGGGAGGAGTGCCCTCGGCGGATACGGAGATCGTGTTCGAGGAAAGGACCAGCGGCGCCAGTCTCGCCCTGATAACCAATTCCAGCGGCGGGTTCAGAACGGTGCTGCCCACGGGAACCTACTTCATGTACTCTCACACGGACTCCCACGCAATCTGGCAAGATGTCTACATCTCTTCCACGAAGAGAATGGATGTCTACCTCACCGAGGCCGTGCACCTCTCTGGAGTGGTATGGACCGACTCCAATGGGAACGAACTCATGGGAGACCAGGAGGGAATGGAAGGAGCCACTATAACAGTGAATGATCCCGACGGCAGGGAGATCACATCGACCTCCGATCCCGACGGACAGTACCTGGTCACCCTGGTACCGGGGAACACCTACCAGGTGAGCTTCTCTTTCGATGGTTATCAGACGGTCGAAAGGGAGTACAAGCCACTGATGAAATCCGTGGATGAGGACATCGAGCTTGTTCCCGAGAACAGGACCATCCAGGGAAGCGCCTTCTTCGATACCACGGCTCTGGATGACATCGAGGTTCGCTTCTACGCGGTCGGCGGAGGGGCGGTCAACGCATCCGTGATGACCGATGCTCACGGGCTATTCAGCATATCTCTTGCTCCCGGCCAGTACCTCGTACAGGTTGACCAGAACGTCACTCTGGGAAGCAACGCCACGCGCTGGCAGAACTACACTACTCTGACAGTGGTCATCGGGGAGAACCCAGAACCACTTGACTTGGATGTGGTGAAGCGCGCTCGGGTCTACGGCGAGATCGTACCCGACAGGGACGTGATGACCTCCATAACCTTCGATGGACCGGAGACGAAGGAGATCAATGTTGACGGGACATTCGACATCTACCTCATTCCAGGAGTATACGACATCTATGCCTACTCTGAGAAGTTCAACGCCCGCTACGCCTCCCTGGAGAGAATGACGCTCGACCAGACATCATCACCCATCGTGATAATCACTGACAGAGCATATCCACTCGATGGCAGTCTGGTCTTCGGGGACGGACCTTTCCTGAAAGCGACACCGGTTTCCATATCCGATACAAGCGGAGCTACGCTCAGCATCAAGACCAACAACATTGGCATGTTCACTACCTACCTGCTGCCGGGCATGTACGCGATCGAGGTCAACTACAGTGCTGTAGAAAGAATAGGCCTTGAACAGAGATACCTCAGATACACGGGTTACAAGGAGGTCGACATGCTCTCTGGAACAGAGATCGACATCGAGCTCGACAGGGACTACGACAACTCCACCGTCAGCGGAATGCTGCTAGGAACGGATGGCAACCCAGTGGCGGGTTCCTTGACCTTCACAGCAAGATCGGAGACTTCGATGAACGCCTCCGCAACGGCGACCATGGCCGGTTTCGACCTGGAGATGGCGCCGGGCGAGTACAGCGTCTACGCCAAGCAGTTCGATGGGCCAGGTGCTTACCTGGGCGTGATCGAGATCGAGCCATACGAACCGAATCTCATAACGATCCAGCTTGAGTCCGGCCTGAGGTTCAGCGGAAAGACGATCTACAGCGGGGCCCAGGGTCCAGCAAGCATTCAGATCTCTGGCGATGGAACCGTTCACCTGGAAAGCGGACCCGACGGATCCTATGAGATATTCCTTCCCGGAGGAAGTTACAGCGTCACCTGTTCCGCCGAAGCTGTCGAACGTGAGATGGACGTCGAGTACCTCTCCTCCTTCGAGCTGGAGCTGGAGAGCAGTACCAGCAAGACCATAGAGTTGGAGAAGCAGGTGCGCCTCGGAGTGACGGTCCAATGGAATGAGCAGGAAAAGGCCACCATCCTGCCTGGCGAGAAGGCGGTCTACACCATCACGCTGGTGAACAACGGCAATGTGAAGGACACCTACGAGCTTTCCACGCTCTTCACCTCGTGGGACGTGGAGTTCTCCCAGGAAAAGGTCACAGTGGACTTCGGCAGCCAGAACTCGGCCGTGGTCACCGCTACGATCCTGACCCCTGCCGATGCCAAGGTAGAACACGCTAAGGTCAGGATATTGGCACAGTCGACCACGCAATCCAGTAAGTCCGGAAGCGTGGACGTGGATGTGAACATCATAGCGGTAAGGTCACTGAACCTCATATTCGACAAGGGCTTCCCAACATCGGGTGAGAGCTATTCCTATTCGGTGAAGCTCGACAACCTGGGCAACATCGAGGACACCTATCACATCACTGTGGCCAACGCCGAGCAGCTGGCTTCCCTGGGATGGACATACAGCTTCGCCAACACCACTGAACGTTGGATTGAGGTCACCGTGGATGCGGGCAAGCCGGCCTACTTCACAATGTCACTCACGCCCATCAGGAGCAATCCAGATCCCGATGTTGAGCTTGTCCTGTTCGCCAGGTCTAACTCGGAGGGCACGGTTCAGAAAGCTCTTCCAGTGATACTGAATCTGCCCCATGTGACCGTACCAGATCTCTCTGTCACCGGAACATCCGTGCACGACAGCGCGCCCACCATTCCACTGGGGACAATTGCCCTGGGAGGCGCGGCGCTTGTGCTGTTCGTGATAGTTGTGCTTCTCGGATATCAGAAGGGGGTATTCAGACGAAGAAAACGCTGATTTCACTACTGGCAATATCCATGATCCTGCTGGTAGCCCTGGCTCCACAGGTCCAGGCGGAGTACTCTCCCATGTACATCTCCATCGATGGGCCCATAGTCATGGGCAAGGGCGAGACCAAGATGTACAGGGTGGATGTGGCCGGCGGACCTTCAGAAGGGAAGGGCAACTACACCTATACCACGAGCATACTGGGAACCACGGGAGGAGACGCCCACGTTCTGCCGACCGATGGCACCTCCAACGGAACATTCTTCCTGAACGTCACCGCCAAAGGCGAGATGCCCAGAATAGTCCTCTGGGTGAACGTTACCTCGTACTTCGGAGGTGAGGAGGAGAGGAAGGTCAAGGAGTTCGCGATCGAGGTCATTGCCCCCATAGTGATCGCCGCGAAAGTGGTGAACAACGGGAACATATCCGTCAACGGGGTGCCAATGACGATCTTGGCTGACGGGAAGTCCATCTACTCCACGAGTGTGAGCCTGGATCCCGGTGCTTCCACCACCATACGGTACAACTGGACAGATCCTTCGGTATCCAGTGGTGAGCATGTCGTTAAGCTGGTGCTCGATCCTGACCAGGAGTTCATCACATTCGTGGGAGGGGGAACGGTTTATACCACCACCATATGGGTTGGTGAGGAGGACTGGGGCCTCTGGAACATACTGTTCGTGGTCCTGGCCATATTCCTGGCCTTCATGGCCTATACCTTCTACAGAAGGCCGTCAAGGCGCCGCAAGAAATGAGAAACCTCTTCACGGGCGGGGTTCCCGCCAGTTTTGTTCCTTTTGATATTTCAATAATGCGATGCAGATCGTATACGGATGTAATCGATCGGTCTAATTAATTAAATAGGAAGTTGTGAATTGACACCTTGATATCATGCCGGAGAATCTTATTGAGGTGACCGACGATAACTTCGAGGAACTCAGAGCCAAGTACGACAAACTGGTGATCGATTGTTGGGCAGAGTGGTGTGGGCCCTGCAAGATGATCAAACCCGCCGTGGAGGAGCTAGCGGAGACCTATCAGGATTCAATAGCCTTCGGTACCTTAGATGTGGACATGAATCCCAACACATCCAACGAAATGGACATCATGGCCATACCCACCATCCTCTACTTCAAGGACGGTAAATTGGTCGATGAGACCGTTGGTGTGGTGCCCAAGCAGGCCATCGAGGACGTCATCAAGCAGAAGCTCTAGAGTCTCTTCTGCAGCTCTTCGATCTTGTTCTCCAGCCTGCGCGAGCTCACCGCGAGGGTTATTTCCCCCCTTGTCTTCTCTACCAGAGAGCGGGCTATGTCCTGCTTCCTCCTGATGGCCACCAGTGCTTGAGGGTAGTCGAACCTCATTATTACCAGAAACATCTCCTCCATCATGTCCAGGTAGTTCACTGCATCCTCCACATCACCTTTCCTTAGGGCGATGAGCACGAAGCGCCTGATCTCCCCGATGGAGTCGGCCAACCCCATAAGGTAAGGGGCTGGCGGAACGCCTAGCTCGTAAGGGGTGGGTAAGAGCTCTTCCTTGAAAATGGAATGAACGATAGCTGCCTCGGTCAACTCCTGCAGCGCGTCGGATACCAGTCCTGAGGTCCAGATATCTGGGTGGACTTCCAGCAGACTCTTTAGCCTCGCCGCCTCTTCGAGGGCGGTTGCCAGCAGGTCAGAGGCATCCTCTCCCTTGTGTATGGAATGGACCGCGCCTCCGGAGAGCCGGATGATCGCCCTGGAGGATTTGATCGCTATCTCCCTCACAGTGTCCTTCTCGTCCAGCTCATCCTGGATGCTGATGGCTATCTCGTCCAGGTTTCTCATGTTCTGGGGAAGAGTGGTCGAGGAATAAAGGCTTTCCCTAACCCCTTATCTCCTTCATGTGATCGATGCGCCTCTGGATGAGGTCTGGCTTTCCGATATCGTGACGTATAGCTATCGCCTCGCCCTTGATATGGGAAAGCCCTCTCTCGCAGGCCTCCTCTGCATCTTCGATCGAATCCTCTACCCCCACGATCGCCAGGGATCTCGATGTGGTGGTTAGGACGTGGCCCTTCTCCTCGTTGACCGAGGCGTAGTAGAGCCAGACGTCTTCTTTGCCGATAGCCTTCTCATCGACGGTTATGGGAAGCCCGGCCATTGACTTGGTGCCGTAGCCCTCCGGAACGACATACTTGCACACTGTCGCCTTCTTGGCGAATGCCGCCTTTGATCGAGAGAGAGTACCGTCCACTATGTGGCCGCAGATGTCCACGAAGTTGGAAGTGAGTATGGGAAGTACATTCATCGCCTCCGGATCACCGAAACGCGCGTTGAACTCTATCACTCTAGGACCTTTCCTTGTCAGCATGAACTGGCCGTACAGAAATCCCACGTAGGGGCAGCCCTCATCCGCCATCGCGGTCACGGTCTTGGCCATGATGTCCATGGCTCCCTCGTAATCCTCCCGGGTCATGAAGGGAAGGCTGTGGTCCGCCATTGAGTAGGAACCCATTCCTCCAGTGTTCGGGCCTCTATCTCCCTCGTAGGCTCGCTTGTGATCCTGCACCGCGGGCATGGCCACCACGCTCTTTCCGTCGCAGAAGGCCTGCAGGGTGATTTCCTCCCCTTTCGCTCGTTCCTCGAGCACCACCGCGCCACCGCCAATGGATTTATCCAGTATCTCCTTCACGTACTCGAGAACGGCCTCCTTGGTCAGGAGGTGCTCCCCTTGAATCTTGACGCCCTTTCCCCCGGTGAGGCCCACCGGTTTCACAGCCACCTCGCCTTCGTAACCCATCACGAATTCCTTTGTCTCTTTGTAGGAGTCGAAGACCTCGAAGTCCAGGTTCCCTGGTATTGAGTGGTTCTTCATCAGATTCCGCATGAAGCTCTTGGAGGTCTCTAATCTTGCGGCATCCTTCTTCGGAGCCACGCATCCTATCCCTTCCGCCTCCAGGGAATCGGCCAGCCCCATCTCTAGAGGGGCCTCTGGACCAATGACCGCCATCTCCACTCCCGATCTGATCGCGAAGTCGGTGACCTTCCGAACGTCCGTCTCCTTGATGAGCTCGAATTCCTTTGAAGCCCTGGCAATGCCAGGGTTCCTGTTCTTCATGGCGGCGTATATCTCGGCACCTCCATCGTACAGGGCCCGAACGATGGCGTGCTCTCTTCCGCCCCCTCCTACAGCTAGAACTCTCATGATCCGCACCTATTGAGAGAAGAAAGACTTACCCTCTAATAAAAATTGATACGGCTGGTCAATCGCTTTCTCGCGGAATTGCCATCAAAGACCGAGTGCCGACATCAATTCCTCTAGGCCTTCTCCGCTCTTGGTGCTTACCCTGAAAAGCGTCTCGCCGGCCTTGATGGCCCGAAGATCCCTCTCGAGTCTTCCCGCATCCACATCAAGATGCGGCAGGAGATCGACCTTATTCAGGACGGCAACGTCCGCGTTCAGGAAGATGAAGGGATGTTTTCTAATCATATCATCTCCTTCGGTGACGGACACCACAACCATCCTCTTGTCGGTTCCAAGAGGGAAATCGGCAGGGCAGACCAGATTGCCGACATTCTCTATGAACAGGAATTCGATCGAGTCAAGATCAAGCTTCTCCAACCCGTGCTTGACCAGGTGAGCATCCAGGTGGCACTCCTTACCGGTGTTCACATTAACCGAAGGAATCCCGGCCGACTCCAATCGCTCATAATCGTCCTGGCCGCTCACATCTCCAGCGATCGCTGCAGGTCTGAACCCCCTCTCCTTCATGATTCTCGACATCTTGATTATGAGCTCGGTCTTCCCTGCCCCTATTGAGCCAAGTACGTCCAGAGATCTGATGCCCTTGGACCGGAGCAGATCCAAGTTCTCCTGAGAAAGTCTCCTGTTCTCTTCAAGAACATCTATCTCCATGGAGATGTCGGTTATCTTGTGCACGACCCCGGACTAGCATTCCTTTAGTTAACTCTTGCTGTTCTACCCCCTCATTCCATGGCGTTTCCATCCCACCTGTGGTGATTTGATCCTGTCATCAGACAGTACCTTGACAATAGGACATTGCCCATCCTTCTTCCTTGGTTGCTTACATTCTTAAATCCAGCTGAGAAATGAGATTCAAATGCCAAGATCGAGATGAAAGCCAGTTTACTATCTGTATTACAGAATTGTTAAGTAAACCCTACCCGATATTTGTCAGGGACCTATTACAGGTCCGGAGGGTAAGTTTCCGATATTTGATGGGGGTAAATAATTATGAGTCTGACCTCTTATTCTGAACCTGAGTTCTCAATAACAAGGGTTCTTGGAAGGAGGGCCATCGTCTATTTGGGTATCCTGTTATTGGCGCTCGTCCTGCTACTCGTGGTGAACGCAGGAGAGGCAAGCGCAGCGGGACCGACCTACGTGTATGACGATATCACATCCGATACCAATTGGACTGCTGACGATAGCCCTTACATAGTGAATCAATCTATTTCGATCCGACCAGGCGCGACCCTGACGATCGAGCCGAACGTGACTGTGATGTTCGACGATGGCGTCGGGCTCACGATCGGTGGAACCCTGGATGCCCTAGGCACCGCCGATGAGGAGATATTCTTCACATCCAATGGCTCAACTTCTTGGGGCGCTTGGAGCGGTCTTCTATTCAACGAGACGAGCACTGGATCCATGCTGGACCATGTCTACATCCAGTACGCATATTCACCAGTGTACATAACTGAATCCAGCGTGACATTGTCCAACATTCGTATCTCTGATTACAACGGAGGGGGAGCCTTCAGCCCGTCTGGCATCTACTGGGAATCAGCGACCGATTCCATCACGGCGTCGATATCAAATGTCCAGATATGGAATGGCTCATACACTGGGATCATACTGTGGTCTGGGGAAGGCGACGTTGATCTCACTCTGACCGATGTGACTGTTAGAGACATCACCTTTGGGTCCGGACTGGGCATTTCCGCGAATAACACGCTCCAGGTGAGCGTCAGCAATTTCACCACCATAAACATGGGCTGGAGAGGGGTGGTCCTCCTTTGCGAAGAAGGAGCGATAGATGCTGACTTTACTAGCGTGGCCATGGACGGCTTGGCATCTGATGGATTCATGATGCTTTCCATGGGAGCGACGGCTGCCTTCGACGATGTCAGCGTCAACGACAGCGGTGGGTCTGGAGTGTGGGCAAACCTCGATTCCAACGACACCGGTATCGACCTTGCCTTCACGGATGTCACCCTCACCAACATCTCGAATTACGGCGTGTACATGAACTCTCCATCGAATGACATCTCGCTGGAGATGGTCAATGTCGTGATGGAGAATATTGGATCGTCAGCCATTGGTGCTCTCTGTCATGAGGGAGCCTTCTCGGGAATAATGGACGAGGTCTCCATTGTCACAGCTGATTATGGACTGTACGTCGAAGCGAACGGAACAATCGATCTTGCCGTTTCTGGAAGTTACCTGAATGGACTGATAGAGGATGCCTTCTACCTCTACACTCAGAATGGTGACGTCGAGCTGGAAGTAACCATGACCGACATCCTCAACGCATCTGACGGCATCTACATCTCCGCCCATTCAGGATACCTATGGGCTGATCTTGATGAGGTCCACATGGAAGCCATTGGATGGAACGGCTTTGACGCATCCGTCCGCGATGACATTGACCTCTATGCGTATGACACGACCATTGTAGATGCAGCATACATGGCCATGAGACTTTTCACCACCAATGGTAGCGTCATGTTGGACCTGACCAACTTCACCGCTAGCATGGTTTCAGAATTCGGTGTCTACGCCTGGGCACCCAACGGCGATGTCCTCATGACCATCGACCCGAGCTACATACAGGCGGGTCTCTGCGGCGTCTTCGTTGAGGCCGAGGGCAATGCCTCGGTCACCATGCAGGACACCGTGATAAAGGATTGCAGGTGGGGGATCCTGATCTACGGAGATGTCGAGGACGTGGTCGTGGAGATGACCAACTGCATCATCGATAATTGTGAATCCTTTGGAGTGAGAGCGGATGCAAATCTCGGGGACGTCCAATTCATTATGACAGATAGCATCTTGAACGGGACCTTTGACGGGAATGGCATCTCCCTCGTGTCCATCTTTGGGGAGGTTGTGGCCCATTTCGAGGGCACTTCATTCACCCAGAACTGGTGGTCGGTCTACGCCGAGACCTACGAGGCGGACCTATGGCTCTTCTTCAACAATTGCATCTTCGACGGCGATCTCGAGAGTTCGGTTACCGCCTTCGCTGCCGGTGACGCCAATGTCGAGGTAACTGGTACAGACATGTATGGCGGGTCGGGAACGGATGCATGGTACTTCGCCGAGGAGATAGAGTACGAGTTCGAGGTGCTTGATCCAGATTACGACACATCAGGCTCCTGGTACATGTTGGCACTACCATGGGAAGTACCCTTCAACGGAGTGATGTATGACACCGTTTATGTCTACAGGTGGGGATACATCACCCTGGGCAGCTATGTGGCTGGACCAACCAATTTCGGGGGATCTGTACCGATCATAGCCCCATGCCAGGAGAGCTTCAATACCGATATCTACCCCAGGTACGGGCACACCTTCTACGACGACAGGCTGGTGTTCCAATGGGACGTCTACGTCAGCGGAGAGAACAGCTACCTCAGGAACGTGTTTGAGGTCGTTCTGTACGAGAACGGTGACATCCTGTTCAACTTCGCCGAGATGGAGTCCATTTCCCACGATCTCTACGATTGGGGGATCAACATGGATTCAAGCAGCCGATTGGAGATGAACGAGCTCTGGAAGGCCGATCCGTTCGACAACGACTGGACCAGCTACTACTTCAAGTACGCACCTCTAAGCTCTGGATGGGGCATGTACGTCGAGGCGGAGGGCAACTGCACCGCAACGATCGCGGAATCCTCGATCGGAGGATATGATTACGCCGGGGCCATGTTCATCTCGGAGGGCTGGATGTGGTCATCCACCACTGACAGCTCTTTCTATGACATATATGGCTGCGTTGCCGTGGACCTCGACTTCATGACCTCGATCTTCACCGGCGGTTTGATGGCAATGTCCGCGAACTCTACCATCAACACCTCGGTCCAGGGCTGCGAATTCACCAACATCGTTGGAACCGGGGCTGTCTTCGCCTCACAACCGATGGCGGGCGGTTTCGATAGCGTGTCAATCACCTACAACACATTCGTCCGGGTCTCAACAGTTTCAGCCGGAACCTGGACCTATATCGAAGATGATGACGGGCTCAATCCCGAGGTCGACTACCGGGCCGTCCACGAGATCTCGGACAATGTAGGTGTTGCAAGCGGGTCGTTGGTAGCATACACCGACATATACTCGTTCGACTCGGCATGGAACGTCACCGTCAACGACCTGGTGAGCGGCAACTCCTTCACCGGTGATGTCATGAGACACTTCTGGCCGGGAGGGATCGGAGCACCTCAGACAGCCCTGTGGGTATTCGTATTGGCACAAACCGAGCTGGACGGCGCCCAAGCCCGGCCGACAGCGATCGTGACCGACAATGTTCTCTCACCGGTTTGCGGGCCGATGCTCACGTCTGATGGTATGTGGGTGGAGCATTACACCCAGATTCACGATGGAACAATGGAGATGAATTCCACCATCTTGATCACCGGGAACACTTTGACAGGGGATATCGGCGGGTTCTCCTACGGTATCTTCGCCACAGCCAGCTCCTATCTTTACATGGGCGAAGTGGACGCCGTTGCTGATTTGCAGGTCGCGGGCAACGTGGTCGAGAATCCCACCATTGGATTCTCCGGCATATTTGTCCAGACAGGAATGCTGCCGGGCATGGCCTACGGTATCGGGAACGGGACCTTCGATTCCAATGTGGTCATAGAGAGGAACATTGTCAGTGGATACTGGACCGGCATAAGCATCGGGCAGTATTGTTACAGCTACCAGCATTGGGGGGATCTCCTCGCTGACTTCGATACTATGGTGGTTGACAACATCGTCGACGCATTTTCGGAGGGGATCAGCATCTTCACCCAATCGACATGCAGCTTCACCGACTACTTCCCAAGCTACGAGCAGGAGATCTACTCTTCAACCTCGATCAACATGGATCTGAACATCCGGGACAACACCATCGTCGCGGGCGACACTGGAGTGCATGTCTTTGAGATGATCGAGGCCAGGGAGGACGGCTCGGGCACCTTCGCCAATGCTCTTTCCAAGGTATCGGAGGGGGTGGTCATCTCGGGTAACGTCATCGAGTCCGGCTTGTACGGAATACGGGTGTATAGCGAAGAGTTTTCAGACTCCGGTGAGTCTATGGTCGAGTCCAGCAGGATAGTCGATGTAAGCAGAAATTCAGTCATCTGCAACGGGGAAGCGGAGTCATCACTTTACGGCATCAAGCTAACCCAGGTCGTAACAAGCCTCACCAACCAGCTGGAGTTCGACGATGCCCCGAGCATAGACAATGTCTGGGCGGTTGCGGTGTACGAAAACACCGTGGATGGATTCTGCTACGGATTGAACGTGAGCCACCGCTCTGAGGCCATTAACGGGCGGTCGAGCATCGACAGTTTGGTGGAGATGGATCTGGTCGACAACGAGGTCGTCGGCTGCGAGAGCTGGGGCGTGATCGCCTACATATTCTCGAACACCACCCAATACTCATACGGACTGCTTGAGAGCGATCCGTCGATCAACCTGACCACCTCCATACTCATCCAGGGAAATCTGGTTTCCCTCGAGAACGAAGTAATGGGGATGGACATCGACAACGGCATATACGGGGGGATATCCTGCCTCACGGACCATGTTGAGGAACGGGGGAACCTGGATGTCCTGGACAACGAGGTGACGGGGTCGGCCACCGGTTTCGGCATCTTCGTCTACTCCAAGCCCTCTTCAGATCTGTACTTCACAATCGCCAGGAATTCGATTTCCAACTTCAGCACTGGGATAGAGGCAGACAACAGCGAGGTGATGATCGTAGGTAACACCATCACCAACATAGCGTACTCTGGCGTCGACATGTTCCAGTCCACGGGGTCGATCCTGGATAACCAGATCGATTCTCGATACAGGGGCGTGGATGTCACGTATTCCATGGACTTACTGCTGTCTGGAAACACCATCCTCAACACTCTGAATGCAGGAACAGGCTTCGGCATCTACATGGACTTCTGCGAGAACGTGACCATCTCGGACTGCTCGATCAGCCTATTTGGATACGGTGTGTATCTGGTCTATGTTGATGCAAGTACCATCCAGGGTAATGTCCTGGAGGTCCTTGGAAACAACGGTGTGTACGCCTTTGACGGCGATGGGCTGACTTTGGCCAACAACACCATTACCTCCACGCTGAGGGACGGCGTTCACCTCGAGTACTGCGATCTCGCAGAGATCGTCGGGAACGAAATCTACGATGTGGGTAACGATGGTGTGTATCTCACCGAATGCGATGACCTCGTGTTCGCTGATAATATCGTTCACGACGCTCTGGATGACGGTCTGGAGATGCTCTCATGCTATGATGCGGTGCTCTACAACAATGTCTTCTACGACTGTGTCGACTATGGTGTTTTCACCTCATCCGGTTCGATGAAGTGGATCGTGGATGATGTAGCAGAGGTAAGGAACTGCCCGGTCTACTTCATGGGTGATGTCGTTGTCATGGATCACGGAATCCTCACCCTGGACTCGGTCAATGGCTTCGTGCTCAGCGACGACTCGCATGATGGCGTCCCGGCCCTCATTATCGAGGAAGGAGGCCAGCTGGATGCAGTCAGCAGCGAGCTCGGATCGGACGAGGCAGTTGGGGCACTGCCCCCCTCAAGCACCCCCTGGCTCTTCGAAGTCTTCGGGGAGATGAACATGGACACTTGCGTGGTTAGCGGGGCATATCAGCTGTACTGCGCACCAACCTCGGCCGTGGTTGTGCATTCCAGCGTCATCAAGGACGGACGAATGAATGGCGTTTACGTGGACAACTGCTCGCCGGTGATCGCCAGTACGAACATCACTGAGAATGACGGCGATGGCGTCTACATAACCGGCGAGGGAGCGGAGCCGGACATCAAGAACTGCATGATCTCTCTGAACGGGAGAGGCATCTACGCCCATGGCGGCTCGCTGGGGAAGGTGATCGACAACCTGATCTTCTACAACCAGATGGCCGGCATCTACGTGGAATCGGTGATCGGTGGGATACACGACAACATCCTGCTCTTCAACCAGCGGGAGGTGTTCATCCTCGACTCCACGATCACCCTGAGGGATAACCAGATCGGCTACTCGATACTGATCGAGATCATGTCCGAGTACTGGCCTCTGTTCCTGGAGATGGAGCATCCCGGCATGCTGCAGTTCTTGTTCGAGCCGGAGGACATTCTGTCCATGATGTCCAATCACATCGGGGTATACGCGGAGAATTCCGTGGTCGACGCCAGGGACAACCACTATGGCATGCTCTCATATGCCGTCTACATCGTGGACTCGGAGATGCTGTTCATGGACTCGGTCGCTATGAGCACGCTGGTGATCCCGTATATAAGTGAGGATGAGGTCGCCTACGAAATCTCGCTGCCTATCATAGTCGCCGATGGTATCTTCGCCTCAGGTTCCATGCTCGTCGTCGAAGGCTCGTACATAGAGGTCATGGACGACGCGGTCTTCCTTGAGTCGAGCGAGGCCGAGATCGACGATAGTGAGCTGATATCGGGCGATCTGGACATCTATGCCGTGGGAGGAAGCACTGCGAATGTGTACTCCACATCATTGGAAAGCGTGAAGGTGGAGGACAGTTCGGTGGTATCCGTTTTCGCCGTTCTCACCGTCTACACCGTTGACATGAACGGGAACCCGATGCAGGGCATTCCCGTTACAGTCTCGAGCAACGACGGCTCAGTGGTGGCCAAGGGCAACTCCACCGTCGAGGGTGAGTTCATCGCTACCGTTCTTGCGGCGCAGTACACGAGTGCGGGCGAGAACACGACCATCAACCCCTACATGGTATCGGCCGCGTTCCAGAATGGCTGGACGAATCAAACGGTGGAGGTGGACGGACCGACGGAGATCATCCTGATGGAGCCGGACAGTGGACCTCAATACAGCGAAAGAAATGTGCTTGCGATGGCCGTAATCGCCGGCATACTGGTCTTCATCGGACTATTGACCATAGCCGCAAGACCTTAAACCCCTTCCCAATTTTCCTTATTTTCATTCATTTTGAGGTAGCTATATTTGCCATTTTTAAAATTTAGCCCCTTTGTTTTTCGTGAAATTGATGCAAAAGGTTTATAAGCGGGATGAACCCGAAGAACTGCCCTAGGATTCCCTTCTAAAAATAGTTGTCCAGGTAATTATCCCATACACATCATTTTTAAGTAAGACTAACTCAATACCAGTTCAGAAAACCTTTAAAAAAGGTTCGGGAGGAAGATCCGA
>DATKXF010000078.1:0-8065 GCA_035529155.1 Methanomassiliicoccales archaeon
GATCTTATGCTTGTGTATCCTCTCATCATCACCTAGTTTCAGGAAGTTCTTCTCGAACAGGTCCATTAGGTATTTGACCTCCTCCTCATCCCGGCTCACGTTCTCGGTTGAGAAGGCATACACCGTCAGCACCTTGATACCGAGCTCGAGGCACCATTCCATCAGCTCCTCCAGCTTGTCCTTTCCCTTCTCATGCCCCTCATTCTTGGCAAGATCGAATTCTCTGGCGAATCGGCGATTGCCATCCATGATTATAGCAACATGCCTTGGAATCTGATTCTCAAGAACCTCTCTAAGGATTCTCCTCTCATAGGTCTGGTATGCGGTATTCGCTATGACCTGGGTGATTTCACTCTTAATAATTACGCCCTCCCAAGGTCAGGTTATTTGCACCAACTCCTAAATCTCTTAAATACTTTTACATACAACAATCAGAAAGCCAGCATTGGAAACATGCGAATGGAGTTGCGACACGATCTATTCCCGAGCGTGTCCCTCGTCCACCTCCTGACACATTGTCGGCACTCTCACTGCATGGAATGCCCCATGATCACCAGATCAAAGGGAATCGAAGTCCTCTATCAGGGCTGCGGATTTTAGCCCCATGTCAAAGCAGCCGATACCCGCTACCGCGCCAATGGTCCCGATGCTGCCGGTTATCTCCAAGAGCTGAACTCCGTTACGAGTCGCCACATCTATGGCTTCTTGCTTGGTGAGTATCTTCCTCTTGGCGTCGAGCCCGTAGGATTCCAATTCTTCAGGGATCTTGAGCCCCTTGAATATTGCCAACGTCGTTTCGTCCGAGTAGGTGTTCTCGCGGACGTATTCCAAGATCCATTCTATCAATCGATCCACGTCCTTCTCCTCCACGGCGAATGAGATACCCACAGAGACGCAGTTTGTCGTCTTGTTCGGTACCTTTGGGTTGAGCTGAATTATCTTATGCTCCAGGAATCGACCTATCGGGCAGGATCGACCGGCCTTGAGCATCATTGCCCAGGTAGCACCTTTTTCCTTGGTATCAGTATCATCCGTTGCGAACACCAACCTCACCATCTTCCTTGTGACTATGGTCACTTCCACCCGGTGGGCTCCGCCGATCTTGAGGTCGTCTGGATATTCCGTTCTCACCGTTCCAGGGCCCTGAGGGATGCATGCTCCCACACCGATAGATGCACCTGCAAGGCCCACCCAAGTGGTCCTTACCTCATCTCCATCCACTTTGAGTGATTTGAGTCCCTGACCCCCCGTATCGCTGGAGGCGGGTCCAAAGTTTACATCCCTCTCCCCGATAACTGCGTCCATGATGAGGGTGGAGCCGTCAACCTTCACACCCGTGATGACGCCACCAGCTCTCTTCCTGTTGACAGCGTCCCACTCCACGGGTCCTCGGGCTATGCACTCGTCTATGACCTGCGCCAGGCCGTTCTTCTCATCAACAAGGGTGTAAAATCCCTTGCAGAACAGCTTGCCAAAACGCTCCTCCACCTGGTCAGGGGTCATTATAACCGTCATTTGATCACCAGTTGAGCCGGTGTATGGTGGAAATGGGAAATAGCTTTTTGGAATGACCTTTGGAACTAATCTAAGGTTATCAGCCTTCTAGCCACACAATCTGAGAGGTTGAGTGCTTTGATCGATCCGTTTGATTCCCTATAGACCGCGAACTTGCCCTTGAGGCCAAGGAGTTCCCCCCTATGCGTTCCTTCAGTTGAGGCGAGGGCCGGAGCATTATCCAACCTTCTAATCGGGTAGTCATTCAGAAATGAGATTTCTTCCTCCAAAGGTTGGCAGAAATTCCTGGTCTTTTTCAAGATCTCGTGATACTTGCGCACGACAAGTTCTTTATCGGCTGGAGCGGCAATAGCCTTCAAGGCGGATTTCTGGGGTATCCTCTGCGAAAGCCCAAGCTCCTTAGCTAGTCTATTCTCCATGTTCCTGGCATCGAGTCTGCTTTCACATTCTACCAAAGGCACGATGGCATCGGCCCCCTGTTCTATTCCCCTGGTCTCCAGGCGCCCACCTCCTGTCATGCCCACCTTGATCGACCTTCCTATGAAC
Organism: Methanomassiliicoccales archaeon; assembly: GCA_035529155.1. Lineage (GTDB taxonomy): Archaea > Thermoplasmatota > Thermoplasmata > Methanomassiliicoccales > JAAEEP01 > JAAEEP01. The sequence goes on from DATKXF010000078.1 coordinate 2,062, forward strand.
GCCACATACACCAAATGTCCCCTGCTGCAGAAGTTGCAGTCGCATCGCTCACCCCTGCACCGCGGCTCGAAAACACATTCCTGAATGGGGATCCATACCGAGGCACATTTCCGGCACTGGCTGAAACCCTTTACCTGGATTGCCTCTGGGCAGGGACGATATTCGTCCCCCTCGAAGCGGCCGACGCAGGTCTTCTTCTTCGACAGGACCAGATCCATGGTGTTAAGCTTCATTTCAAGAATCTTTCCTGATTCTGGCTCATAGAGACTCACTAATGGTTCAGATCCTCTCCACGCGTATTCGATGATGTGGATTCCCTGATTGTTCGATTCATCAAGGAGCTTGTCCGCCCTGACGAACATTAGCAAGAACTCGTTCTATTGAATAAAGTAACTATCGCCCGGATCATCGAAAATAAACCTCTCAGGCGATGATCTCTTCCTCTTCTGGCTCCTCTGCCTTCCGAAGATACTCGGCTGGTATCTCCTTGGCCAGGTAGACAGTCCTTCCCGCTCTCCCCACCGCGTAACCATCAGTTATTGCTCTTTCCACATCGATGGCCAGTATGATGGGGTCATCAGTTCTCACCCTGCCGGCGTTCATTGCGTCGCCATAGGTCTTGGAAAGATGGACCATCTTCCTGTCTGAGGGTTTGAGGCCTGTCTCCAGAATGATATCGGCCTCCTCCGGTGTTGTGGGGTAGTAAAGTTCCTCCGGGATATTGTCCGTGGGCAACCTCAGATCCAGTTCGATCGAGTGACCATATGTCGCCCGTATGGATTCGTTGCTCACCTGGTATCTTCCCTTGGGGTCGGTCTCGATCACGGCGATGATGTGGTGCGGTCTAACCCAATGGAATCTCTTCTGATGACTCTGCAGCGCTCTAACGAAGTCTCTCAGATTGACGAAGCCCTGGTCGTCCATCACCAGACTGAAGTTCTCAGGGAAGTGCCTGAGGGCACCAGCCATGGTTCTCCCTATCCTTTCCAGTTCATCTTCGTTCATGAGGAACTTGCCCTTCTCATCGCAGATCGGGCAGATGTCACCCCTGAAGTATCCATGGGCATTGCATTCGCGGAGCATAGCTAACAGGTGAAACTATCCAATCACCATAAATGCTTTTCTGAACGAATCAGGAGTTGAGTAATGTCTCCCAGGATTTTGAAAACCGTTCGATCAATCAAAGGTTCAGGTTAATCGCATGAAGAAAGATATGAGGATATAAGAGTCACTTATCACTGTCTTCCTTTTGCATATAAGGACGATAACTCACCTCTGCTCTGGCAACTCTTGCTCTACTGGAGATTCCCTTCCTCTTCCCGGCACCCTTATTCGCTCTGGCCCCGAGGCCTGATTTCCTCTGATCATGTAGGTTCCACCCTCGACCTGAATCATCATCCCTCTTACTAGGGCTTCTGTCACCTTGCCTCTTGCCCTCTTCAGATCCAGCCACAGCGACTTGCGTGAGATGCCCATTGTGATCGCCGCTTCCTCTTGGTCCATGCCTTCGAGATCTACTAATCGGAGGGCTTCAAGCTCCTCGAACCTGAGCTGAATAATTCCCCTGGGCGGCTGATCGAGAGGCCCGAAGGCTCTAGCTATGGGTATATGGGATATCCAGCGGGCTCCTCTCCTGCGTCCCCTTTGATAAGGCATATTGTCGCAATAGGAATTAAATATATATAGATGTGGCGCTCAGCTTCCCCTTGTACACTCCGGCTTTACCGGCAAGGTCCACTATATCACATGGTCTATTGGTTATAGTTACCACTACTTAGTCACACAAGAGCGCTCTTCCCGAATCCTTTCAATTTCAGGACAACAGGGTGTTCTCCGCCGAGATGACTGTGTTCATCATCAGCATCACGATGGTCATTGGACCGACACCCCCTGGAACGGGAGTAATGGCAGACGCCTTCGCTGCCACGGGCTCGAAGTCCACGTCACCCACAAGTCGGTAACCCTTCTTTGCGTTGGGATCGTCGACACGGTTCACGCCAACATCGATGACCACCGCGCCTTCCTTGACCATATCCTCCTTTATAAACTGTGGAACTCCCATGGCCGCGATCAGGATATCGGCCTGCCTGCACATGCCTGGCAGGTCTTTGGTCCGGGAGTGACATACGGTGATGGTGGCGTTGGCCCCTTTCTTCTTCTGCATGAGAATGGCCGCGACTGGCTTGCCTACGATGTTGCTTCTTCCCACGACGACCACATGCTTTCCCTCAGGGTCGTTCCCGCTTCGCGTTAGGAGTTCCTGCACACCATGGGGTGTGCATGGAAGGAAGCCAGGCTCGCCGATGAGCATCTTTCCTACATTCACAGGATGAAAACCGTCCACGTCCTTCTCGGGCTTGATCCTCAGAAGAACCTTATTCTCGTCAATGTGCTTTGGAAGGGGAAGTTGCACCAGGATTCCGTGTACTCTCGGATCCTCGTTCAGCTCGTCAATGAGCTTGAGGAGGTCCTCCTCGGGCAGATCCTCCGGGAACCTGTTGGTGTCTGAGTACAGGCCCAGCTCCTCACAGGCCTTTCCCTTCATCCTCACATAAACCTGGGAAGCAGGATCCTCACCCACCAGGATCACCACCAGTCCAGGGGTGATTCCTTTTTCCTTGAGGGAGGCTATCCGCCCTTTTAGTTCCTCTTTGATTTCACTGGAAATCTCTTTTCCACTGATGATTTCCGCAACCATCAATTCACCAGATTGGCATTATTTAACGCGCCTTTATTAACTCTCTGTCGATGACGATGTATTCGCACCCGCTTTAAGCGGAAATCAATAGAATTCGAACCCAAATATGATAACTTCGATGCCGCCAGGATATTTTTCGTTTTTTACAGCCTTTAAAGGAAGCATCCATCTACGTAATGATTTTATAGGTCGGGTTATTCTTAACACCCTCAAGGGACGGACGAAAAATTATCCATTTGAAGATGCGGCCAACGCCGGTTCCAATTCTCCCGGACCGGTTGGCAGGTCCATTTTCGTCGGGTCCAAAGAGGAAAGGAGTTTCAATGAAATCAGATCTCGAGATAGCCCAGGGGGCAGACCTTAGACCAATAATTGAGATTGCTGAGAAGATAGGACTGACCAAGGACGATCTGGAGTACTACGGGAAGTACAAAGCAAAGGTGCCCTTGGAGGTCCTGAACAAATTTGCTGACAGACCTCAGGGCAAGTACATAGATGTCACCGCTATCACCCCCACGCCGCTCGGCGAAGGGAAGACCACCACCACCTGTGGGCTGGTCCAGGCCATGGGCAGCGAGCTGGGTAAGAATGTGATTGCATGCATAAGGCAGCCTAGTATGGGGCCGACCTTCAACATTAAGGGAGGCGCCGCTGGAGGGGGATACAGCCAGATCATACCCATGGAGGACTTCAACCTCCATCTGACCGGTGACATTCACGCCATCACTGTTGCTCACAATCTTGTGGCGGCTGCCATCGACACTCGACTCTTTCACGAGAGCAGGCAGACCGATGATCAGCTCAAGAAGAGAGGGCTGGATCGCATAGACATCGATGTCGACACCATCACCTGGAATCGGGTAGTGGATGTATGTGACCGAAGCCTCAGGGAGATCAAGGTCGGCTTCAATGACGACAAGCTCAAGGACGGCTCGCCCAGCCCCGTCTTCCCAAGGAAGACCGGATTTGACATCTCAGTGGCCAGCGAGCTAATGGCCATCCTAGCCCTCACAACCAGCCTCCAGGACATGAGGCAGCGCATCGGCAAGGTGGTCATCGGAATGGACAAGAAGGGCAAACCAGTGAATCTTGAGAGGATCGGTGTTGCTGGAGCTGTGACCGTTCTCCTGAGGGACGCTATAAAGCCCACACTAATGCAGACCCTGGAGGGACAGCCAGCCTTCGTTCATGCTGGGCCATTCGCAAACATAGCACACGGAAACAGCAGCATCGTTGCTGACCAGATCGCGCTCAAGCTGGGCGACTACGTCGTCACCGAGAGCGGATTCGGCGCTGACATCGGAATGGAGAAGTTCTTCGACATCAAGTGCCGCTACTCCGGACTCATTCCCAACTGCGTGGTTCTGGTTGCGACCGTAAGGGCATTGAAGATGCACGGAGGCGGTCCTCAGGTCAAGCCAGGAATGCCCTTGGACAAGGCCTATATCGAGGAGAATCTGGATCTCCTGGAGAAGGGACTGGGCAACCTGGGAGTTCACATTCGCAACGCGCTGAAGTTCGGAATCCCAGTGGTAGTCGCAGTCAACGCCTTCGCGACGGATACCGACGCGGAGCTGGAGCTGGTCAGGAAGTACGCCCAATCACAAGGAGCTGAGGACGCTGTGAAGAGCTCCCATTGGGCCGACGGCGGGAAGGGCGCAAAAGCCCTAGCAGAGAAGGTGGTTGAGGCGTGCGAGAAGCCCTCCAACTTCAAATTCCTGTATCCCTTGGATCTGTCCATCAAGGAGAAGATCGAGACCATCGTCACGGAGATCTACGGTGCGGATGGGGTAACCTACGAGCCGCTCGCCGAGAAGCAGATCGCCGCCTACGAGAAGGCAGGGTTCGGAAACCTTCCGATGTGCATGGCCAAGACCCATCTGAGCCTCAGTCACGACCCTGACCTGAAGGGAGTGCCCAAGGGATTCACCATACCCATCAGAGAGGTACGGGCCAGTGTGGGTGCGGGATTCATCTATCCCCTACTAGGCAAGATGAGCACCATGCCTGGACTCGCCACCAAGCCAGCCTTCATGAACATCGACATCGATGAGAATGGCAACATAACGGGGCTTTTCTAAAACTCTTCCCCCTCTGGGATTATCTTTCAACCCCTCCCCTGGACCTCGAGTCTGTCGATGGGAGGGGTCTCGCTCTTTTCTATTTGCTTCACCAGTATGGATGCGACCAGGTTTCCCACCACCGACAGGTCCTCCATGGGGAGGATTTCTGGGGCGGCAGAATCGAATAGAATGTTGGCGGAGGCCGGCACTTCCTCATCACCCTCCCAGACCACGACAGCTACAGATATCTTGGGGAAGGCCCGAACCTCTATAGAGGCATCCCCCATTTCAAGCCTCTCGGCATCCAGGTGAACGCCTGCCTTCAATAATCTTTGGGACCGCCTGCCGAATGTACGGGCTATTCTGTCGATCGCCCTTTTCTTGAAGGCGGGATAGTACATCTCACCCCCTGGAATCTCCCTGAAGGTGATGAATTCCTCAGAAGGTCTCCGGGGCCCACATCCTCGCAGATAGTGGAGAATGAGCACGGCGATGAATGGTGGGACCTCTTCGCCTCTCAAGGTGATCTCCTTATTGCCAATGTTCACCAGGTAATCCTTGCCCAGGAATGGGACGATAATACCGTCTTCGACGAGAGGCGCGTCTGCCATCTCAGAGAGCATGGATGATTCACTACCGCTCACATCGTCCCACGCCTTTTTCAAGGCCGCCTCGTACCCTATGGGCTCTAGCCTTTCTTCAACATTCAAATCATACCCGTCCCAGATATTTTCTGAGGAAATCTTCTATCGGAAGGAATTCCAGTCCGAGATTCAAAGCCCCCTCAATCACCGATCTTACAGATTGCAACGCGTCCTCCACCCGTTCGGAGTCCAGCTGACCCCTCAAGAAGGTCTCCACCAGATGCCAGGAGTGAGTCGCAAGGACCAGGAAGCCCCCTCCGGCTCTCTCCATCATTCTTATGTAGTCTCCCGGAACCCTCTTCTCCTCGTGCATGGCCCAGAGGTAGGAGTAGATGCGCTTCCCATGCACATCCTTGTCGATTGCAAGTGGCACCTCCATCAGTTCGTTGGGCAGAAACCAAGGAGAGACTGGACGATCTGAGAGATCTCTTGTGAGGGAGGAATCGTACTCGAAGCCGATCTCCTTGACCATATCAAGTACATCTTCGCCTACGTTCAGGTAAGGAGCCCTGAACCCCGTGGGTTTCCTCCCGGTCAGCTCCTCCAGCGTGGCATTCGAATTCTCCAGGATGAAATAGATATCATCCCTGGAGAGGGGT
>DATKXF010000079.1:0-2127 GCA_035529155.1 Methanomassiliicoccales archaeon
TCTCAATGTGGAACTATCCCCATCTGGAGCAGACCGTGATAGACGCGAGAGAGCAGGGGATCGACGGCTTTCAAGTTAGACCGGTCCTCCCTGGACCTGGCGAGATCATATCGCAGGAGGAGATCGACTTCTACCGCGATATCCTGGGAAAGCGGGACGTGCTCAAGAAGCACGAGTGCGATGGATTCCAGGTGTTCTTCTCCTACGACAAGTTCATGGACATGGTGTCGGGCGATGTCTACCTTCGGCCATACGACAAATGTCAGTACCACCAGTTCATCTTGGTTCTGAACGCGAACGGCGATCTGTGCGTCTGCACCCATCACTTGGGGGATGAGAGATTCACCTTCGGCAATGTTTACGAAAACACGGTGAAAGGGATATGGGAATCCGACATAAGAATGAGAACAACAGAGTACTGCAATCAACTGGACTTCTCCGAGTGCCAGGTATGCTGCAAGGGGTACGAGCTCAACAAGCTTCTATACTTCATACAGAATCCGAATCCCAGGAGCGATCCCGACTTCTTCTAGTATCTCGAGTGGACCGCTCAATTCATAAGAGTCTCAGGCTACTCTTATCTTCCTGTATTTCTGGTCCCTCTCTGCAGTTTCTCTTTTCCAGTCCTTCTCTGACCCGTATCAATTTACGAAGTTATTCCATTCGCTCCTGAATGTATCCCTTCTCCTCCAGATATGCCTGGAGAGCGTCTTTCCAAGGCCTCATAAAGATATTCGCCTCACGCAGCCTGTAGATGGAAAATGATGAATCCGCGGGTCTCCTTGCCCGGGTCGGGTATCTCGATGAATCGATCGGCTGGAGCGAAGGAGACCTCCCGAGCAGTTGGAATATCGTCTGGGCGAACTCGAACCAGGAACAAGATCCATAGTTAACGACATGATAGGTGTCAAACCTCAACCCCTTCTCCAAAATAGCCTTAGTGGCTTCGGCGGCATCCAGGGTGTATGTGGGCGACATGATCACATCATCGACTACTTTGAGACCTTCTTCTTTGTTCACATTCCGTATCATGGTCTCGACGAAGTTGCCCCCCTTTCCGCTTACCCCAGCGGCTCCGAAGAGGGACGAGACCCGTAGTATGTAATGTTTAGGGGAATACGCCCTGGTGAGGACCTCCCCTGCCAGCTTGCTCGAGCCGTATACATTGATGGGTCGAACGGGGTCTTCCTCGTAATAGTGGCCACTTGTCCCGCTGAATACATAGTCAGTGCTTATGTAGACGTTGATCGCCCCGATCGAGGAACAGACCTTCGCCACGTTCAATGCACCTAAGGCATTGACTCCGAAAGCTTTCTTCGGTTGGTCCTCGCAATCATCTGTTCGATGGAAGGCAGCGGTATTGATTACCACATCTGGAGCGATCTTACGCAGGACCTCACAACTAGAAGGGTCGGTGACCTCGATATCCTCGTGACTGAGAGGAACGACATCCTCGAAAACCTTGACCAGATCAGATCCCAGTTGCCCTCCAGCTCCAATCACAGCCACCTTCAAGATGATCACTCCTTGAACGGGGCCCATGCCCCGTCCTTTTCTGAGACTATCGCATCATTCAAGGGCCATTCTATCCCGAAGGCTGGATCGTCATACCTGTATCCCCCCTCGGTCTCGGGAGCCCAGAGCTCGAATGCGATATACTCCACCTCAGTTTGATCCCCCAGCGCCTGATATCCGTGGGCCATCCCCTCCGCCGGAATGAACAGCATTGTTCTGTTCTCTTCGGAAAGCGTCTCCCCCACCCAACTCTTGTAGGTGGGCGATCCCTTCCTCAGGTCGACCGCCACATCGAAAATTGAACCCCTGGTGCACCGAATGAGCTTGGCCTGGGCTTTCGGAAGTCGCTGGAAATGAAGTCCCCTTATTACACCTTTTTTGATGTTGAATGAAACATTGGTCTGTGCCACCTCGGCCTCCAGACCCATGCTGCGGAACTTCTCAATCTGAAATGCTTCTGCGAAGAATCCCCTCTCATCATGGAAACGCTCCAGTTCGATTCTGTATACGCCGGCGATCGCGGTCTCGATGAACTTCATCCCTATCAATACCGAATCTCTGGGGAGTACCATTATCCTTTCGCGACCTTTTGGAACGAAAACCCATTTTTTT
>DATKXF010000080.1:0-16731 GCA_035529155.1 Methanomassiliicoccales archaeon
TGCACCCTGTGAAGCACAAGGTACAGGTTCCTATGATTGACAAGCGAAAAGGTCAGGTCCTCTCGATTATGGGCGAGGAGGTCCAGATCATGGATCTGGACACTTATGAAACATTCAATCTTCACATGCAAGACGAGTACAAGGATCAGATCGAGGCAGGTCAGGAGATCATGTACTTGGAGGCAATGGGAAGACGAATAATCACTAGGGTATAGGTCATGGTAGTTCCAGGCGTTTCATTCGCAGATGCCAACGCATCTCTCGAGGACGGGAGATACATAATCATCGGGATACCCTTCGACCGGACGGCCTCATTCCGTTCTGGAGCGAGGTTCGCGCCGAACGCCATAAGGGAGGCATCCTACAACTTCGAGACCTACCTATTCGAACACGATGTCGATATTCTGGATATTCCCATGTATGACATGGGCAACATGGAAGAATTCGGCACTGTGGATGAGATGGTGGAAAACGCCAGGTCGGAGATCTCCTCCTTGGTCTCAAGAGGCAAATTCCCCATCATCATTGGTGGTGAGCACAGCATAACCATACCCGCGGTGGAGAGCTATGAAAAGGTGGGAGTGATATCCATAGACGCCCACCTCGATTTCCGCCAGGAGTATCTGGGTGAAAAGAACAGTCACGCCTGCGTCACTCGCAGGATGACCGACCATGTCGGCCTGAAAAACGTGGCCATATTGGGCGTAAGGTCGATGTCAAGCGAGGAGACTCGGGATGACACGCCCGAGTTCATTGATGCTTTTACCATACGGGAAAAGGGGATCGAGTGGGCGGTAAAGAAGGCACTGGATATGGTCCATCGGGATAATATCTACTTGACACTTGACATCGACGGGATAGACCCAGCTTATGCCCCAGGGACCGGGACCCCGGAACCTTTTGGACTTACCGATCTCGATATCAAGAAATGCATCGACCTTTTAGCACCCAGGCTGGTCGGCTTCGATGTGGTGGAGGTCTGCCCGCCCTACGACAGCGGCAACACCGCTGCGCTGGCCGCCCGGCTGATAAGAGAAGTGATAGCTACCACCTGGAAAGCGGGAAGAGTGTAAGATATGGAGCTGGGGCCACTGGTCTCGGCCTTCGTCCTGATCCTGGTGACGGAGCTGGGCGACAAGACGATGTTCGCTGTCATCACATTATCATCCAGGTATTCGAAGCTCATTGTCCTGATAGGTGCCCTTTCGGCACTGGCCCTGGTTACTGCAGTCGGCGTGTTGATAGGCGAGGTCATCTATCAGCTGGTTCCCCAGTTCTGGCTGCAGATAGGCGCGGCCACCCTTTTCCTCATCTTCGGTGTATATACTCTGGTCACTCATGAGAATGGTAGCGGGGAGGAAATGAAATTCCAGAAGTGGGGAGGTGGCGTCGCCACCTTTGGAATGGTGGCCCTGATGGAACTGGGCGACAAGAGTCAGCTGTCTGTTATCGCCCTTTCCGCCGAATCGGGTGCGCCTTTGATGGTGTTCATCGGAACGATGCTGGCATTTGCGATAATCACGACGATCATGGTGCTGCTCGGGGAACAGATCGGAAGGAGAGTGCCTGAGAAGTACATAAGATTGGGCAGTGGAGCGATATTCATCATCTTCGGATTGATCTTCATGGTCCAGGCAATTATCTCATAGGCTCTGGGAGACCAGATCACGCAACAATTTTTCGTAACTCTCCCCTCGAGCCCTCGCAGACTCTTCGGTTATGCCCTCGGAATAGATCCTAACGATGGGTTCGGTGCCTGAGGGTCTCACTAGTGTCCATCCATCATCAAAATAGATCTTCAGACCATCCGTCTCGTCCACCCTGCGGTCAGATTCCATGCTGGTCAGGTTTTCAAGAATCTGTTGCTTCAGTTCATCAGGACATATGATTTTCCTCTTGTCCAAATGATAGACGGGCACCTGCTTGACAAGTTCGGAGAGCGCTCCCTGGGTTGCCACGATCTCTAGCATCTTCGCGGTGGTCATGGCCGCGTCGCGGCAATACTGGTGCTCCGGGAAGATGAGTCCGCCGTTCTCCTCCCCGCCGAAGGTCGCCCCGATCTCGATCATTTTTCGAGCGACGATGGGCGCACCTACTTTGGTGTAGACCACTTCGCCTCCCTCTCTTTTCACCACTTCCTCCACGCATGAGGATGATGAGACGGGGGTGACGACCGTACCCTTCTTTTCCCTGACCTCGGTCATGGCTACGATGGACAGGCTCTTATCCCCATACAGGTAATTGCCCTTGTCGTCAACGAAGATCGCCCGGTCCGCATCCCCATCCTGCGCTATCCCCAGGTCCGCATCGGTCTCCCTCACCAACGAGATGAGATCTCCAAGGTGATCCGGGGTGGGCTCGCTTGGGTGGCCTGGAAAGGTGCCCTGTGGATTGCAGTTAAGGGTGACCGCTCTCACCCCCAATGCCTCGAGGAGGTTCGGTGTGCATAGAGATCCAGCCCCGTTGGCACAGTCCAGCACGACAGATAGGTTCGCTTTTCTTATGGCCTCGACATCCACGAGAGACAGTATGGCGCTGGAGTACTCCTCAATGGCGTTTGCCCTGGGAATGATCGAACCAATTTCCCTCCAATCCCTGTGGTGGAATCTCTTCTCGAAATAGAGAGCCTCGATCTGTTCCTCCTTTTCTCTGGGCATCTCGGTGCCGTCAGCATCCACGCACTTGATCCCGTTGAACTCCGGAGGATTGTGCGAGGCGGTTATCATCACCCCTCCACGGGTTTCCGAGTTCTTGACGAAATACTGAAGGGCGGGCGTGGGAACTATCCCCAGATCGATAACATCCACACCTGAGGCCATGAGCCCCGAGGAGACAGCGCTCTTCAGCATTTGGGCTGATGTCCTGGTATCCGTTCCAATGGCCACCTCTCCCCCCATGAACTCACCAATCGCCTGTCCTAACTCCATGGCCAGGCAAATGTTCATGTCCTTGTTGACCACACCGCGCACTCCATTGGTGCCGAAGAGTCTTCCGTTCATTGATGCACCTACCGCTGGTACATCTCGGCGGTGACAAAAATATGTATTGTGTCAGCTGCATCCTTGCAGCTATCGGCGGAATTCTCCATACCGTGGAGAATGTCGCGCATGAGGAAGATAGCCCGTGAGTCCATGTCAGAGAACAGTATCTCCTTCTTCGTCTGGAAGTACTTCTCATCCAGATCGTGTTCGCACTCCTCCACACGCCGCCAGTGGTCGAGCACAGCTCCCTCGTCCTTTCCGAGATTCTCCACGGCTTCCTTGAGGTGATAAGCGGCTTCCTTGAGCATTCCTGTCATTTCCAAGTAATGGATCCAAAGTGACTTGGGAACATTGACCCCCGCCTCCACGACCAGATTTAGGTTCATGGCCGCTTCCTTGGCCCAGTCCGCCCCATAGTCCATCCTTCGTACCATGTGGAGCAGATCCTCTCTCTGTCTGGAGGAAAGATCTCCTTTACTGAGTTCCTGGTTTATCGATTCCTCGAGGTTGTCCGCAGCCTTCTCAGAGAGCAGCACCCTCTTGATGGCATTTAGAGTCCTCTTGGAATCTTCATTTGATATGGAATCCATGGCGATGTTGAGCTCCGAAATGGTGTCATAAACCTTCAGTGCATGACTTCTGAGCTGCTTCATGACGAGGGATTCTCGCCTCCTCCCAAACCAGTCCATTAAAGATTTGGCATCACTCAAGTTTCACCGCCTCCTCGATTCCTTCTTCAGGGCTACTGAAAAGGATAGCCATCCTTCCATTCACCTGAAGCCATACGTTGTCACCTTCACTAAAAACTTTGTCCTCTGAGACAGGAACGTCGAATTCCACGATATCGTCCCCCTCTGTTTGAGCAGTCACTCTCAGATAGGTGCCCATGAATATCGAACCGATGATCCTTGCGCACATGCCGCTGTCCGAGGGATACACGTTCTCGGGTCTCACCGAGATGACTACGGCCTCCCCCTTGGAGAAACCTCCCCTTTCCAGTTTGAGGATCGTTCCATCCCTCAGGCCGACCTCTGTGAACTTTTCCGTCCCCACGACCCTTCCCTCGATTAGATTGGTCTCGCCCACGAAGTTCGCTGAGAAGATCGTTTTTGGTTCCTTGTAGAGCATTTCTGGGGAATTGATCTCGACAATCATGCCGTTCCTCATGAGTACGATCCTGTCGGAGACTGACATCGCCTCCTCCTGGTCATGTGTCACATGTATCACTGTAAGACCCAGATCCTTGGCGAGCCTTCTCAGCTCGTACCTGAGATCCATTCTCACCCTTGCGTCGAGAGCTGAGAGCGGTTCATCGAGAAGAAGAAGCTTAGCCCCTGAGGAGAGTGCCCTAGCCAAGGATACTTTCTGCTGCTCACCGCCAGCCAGCTCCGAGGGAAACATCCCCATCTTATTCAGAAGGTTGACCATACTAAGGTAGCGCCTGGGTACCTCTTCCACATATTCCTTGCCCAGGACTCTCACCCGGGGTCCGTAAGAGACATTGTCGAGAACGCTGAGATGAGGGAACAACGCGATATTCTGGAATACGTATCCAAGGCTCCGCTCCTCAATCGGGACTCCCTCCATATCCTTGCCGTCGATGGTGATCCGCCCCCGGGTGGGTTCCCAGATCCCTGCGATCATCTTTATGAGCGTTGTCTTGCCGCATCCTGATGGCCCGAGGATCGTGACGTACTCCTTATCTTCAATGGTCAGGTTTACATTGGTAACGGCGACCACTGGCCCGAACCGCTTTTCGATATCGATCAACCTGACCTCCGGCATCTATTCCACCCTCAGTTCGGCTTCCAATCCCTCTTCGGGATAGGGGAATATGGTCGCTATGCTAGGTTCCCAAGAGATCTGGACCATCTCACCCTCCTTGAACTCATTCATCTTTCTAGGGGGGATCTTGCAGCTGAATCTCCCGATGTCATCCACCTGCATGTCCACATGTACAAAGCGCCCCTCGAACAGCAGGCGTTCGATTTCCCCCTCTAGGAATCCTGGTTCGGTCTTGGATATCGAGGTCTGTCCTATCTTCACGCTGATAACGGCATTCTCTCCCAAATCTAGAGCGCTCTTCCTTCCAGGTAGATATCTACCGGCCCGGTCCTCAATAACGGTGGTCTCTCCGATCTCCCTAACGATCCCTGTGACGAAGTTGGATTGACCTATAAAATTGGCGACGAATGGAGATCTTGGATTCTCAAAGACCTCCCGAGGCGTCCCCACCTGAATTATTCCCCCTTCCCTTATGACCGCTATCCTGTCGGCCATTACCAGGGCCTCATCCTGGTCGTGGGTCACATGCACGGTGGTAATGTTCAGGGATTTGGCCAGTGAACGAAGCTCCTGTCGAAGGTCTATCCTCAGCCTGGCATCCAGAGCCCTCAAAGGTTCGTCCAAAAGAAGGATCCTTGCTCCTGAGGCAAGGGCTCTGGCCAAAGCGTTCCTCTGCTGCATCCCTCCAGAAAGCTCTCTGGGATAGGCGTCGGCCCTCTTGGTCAGCCTCACCAGATCCAGCATGCTGGACACCGCATCCCTCCTTTCGTTCTCGTTCCAATTGCGGATCTCCGGTCCAAAGGCGATGTTCTTCTCCACCGTCATGTGGGGAAACAGCGAATAGGTCTGGGACAACATGGTCGCTCGGCGCTGCTCGGGATCGGTGTCTGTGACATCCTTCCCATCGAATAGGACCCTGCCCGATGAAGGAAGGGTAAGTCCACAGATCACCCGGAGAGAGGTCGTCTTTCCCGCTCCAGTGGGTCCGAGGAGGCATAGATACTCACCGTCCTTCACCTCGATATTGAGATCTCTCAACGCCTTAGTCTTTCCATATTCAACGGTAATGCCCTCTAGGAGGATCTCAGGCATCAAGCAGCCCTCCTTTTAACGGTCAGGTATCTGAGAAGGAGCATGGCAAGATATGAAACGAATATGAGAACAATGCAGGCCATGGCCGCCTGGTAGTATGAACCTTCATTGACCAGGTCAACGATGTAAACCGGAACTGTCTTGGCATTGCTTACGACCGCTAGCGTGGCTCCCGTCTCACCAAGGCTCCTTGTGAAAGCCATTATTGATCCGGCCAGGATGGAGCTCTTGACCAGTGGATAGAGTATCCTTCGAAAGGCCTGGAAAGGTTTTGCACCCAGTGTTCTCGCCGTTTCCTCATAGGACACATCTATCTCCTCTACCGCACCTGCCACATTCCTCACCACAAGAGGATAGGTGAAGGCTACATGGGCCAAGATAATCAGCAGCATGGGGAAAGCCGGAATAGCGCCCTGATCTGACCAGAACAGACCAAGGGAGAAGCCTAGAGCGGCAGTAGGAACGATAAGTGGGACATTTACCAGAACGTCCAAGGCGTTGGCCAGGCGTTTTGTCCCGTTCCTGGCGATGTAAATGGCCAGGGGGACACCCAGGGCCAGATCGATCACGGTGACGATCCCTGCCACCAGGAAGGAGTACCCAAGGCTCTCCAAGAACAGGGACCAGTCGCCTCCGGAAGGGGAGGCGATGAGTACGTAACTGAATATGAAGAATGAGGGTATGAGAACGAAAATGACCAGGAAGACCAGGGCCCCGGAGTCCTTCAGACGCGGGACCAGACCCCGGCTGAACAGCTTCTCTGGACCAGGAAATACCCTTCTCATCGGAAGCTTCACCTTCATGATGACGAGTTTGAGTATCACCAGCAGAATCAACGCTAGGATTATGAGAAGTATGCTGACGAAGGCCAGTGCTGGGACGAGCTCTGGATTCGTTTCAGACATCTTCTTCCATGTCCCGATCAATGTGGGTCCAGTGTTGAACCCCTCCGCGCCCACCATGGTGGAGAGGGCGATCATGGTGCCTCCGGTCTCGCTCAGGCTTCTTGCGAAGCACAGTATCACACCGGTGACCAGCCCCGCCCGGAACAGAGGGAGGGTTATGGTTCTGACCGCGGTCAGCTTGCTGGCACCCAGAGTCTGCCCCGCGATCTCATAGTTCTCGTCAATGGTCTCCAGAATAGCAGAAAGGGACCTCACCATGTACGGGTAGGAGAAGACTATGTGGAGGAGGATTATCAGGAGCATGGGGGAAGTTATTGTGCCAACAGCGAACCAAGGAGCCTCAACCGATGGGGAGGTGACGGCCCAGAAGATGGCGCTAGAGAAACCAAGAGCGGCGGTGGGAACCGCCAACGGCATATCGATCAGGGTGTCGAGATACTTCTTTCCCTTGAACTGCTTCCGTACCATGAGCCACGCCATCGGAAGCCCCACCATGAAGTCCACAATGGTGACGATGGTGGCTATCTCGAAGGAGACCAGTATGGCATTGACGATGATATCCATGGTCGCCTTGTCGCTGAGAACGTAATCCTGGATGTCCCCCCAACCAGTGAAAACGTAGGTGAGAACGTATACTGTGGGAACGATGATAAAGATGAGGAAAAAGACGATGATGAAGGCCTTCCAACCCTTGCGGAAAGCCCTTCCAGACACTACCCCTAAGATCGAGTCTGACAAGCCCATCGTGAATGTCGCCCCTGCTAGTCTTGGGTAAAGTATCCTCTAATAAAACGATTCCGATTTTCAACAATCCATTGACTGAAATGATGTTGGTCGGGGCTCACTATACTAAAATGGTGCCCACGATCTCACTGCCATCCTCCACCTCGGCACCAGGACCAAGAATGGAATTGGCAACAAAGGCATCACGACCGACCCTTGCACCTTGAAGGAGAATGCTCGATCTTACCTCACTTCCGCTTCCAACGCTCACTCCCCTCTCGGAATAGACGAAGGGGCCGATCCTGCAATTCGATAGCACGGTGCCGATCATGTGATTGGGCTGGATCATCTCCACCCCGCCATTGAGCTCGCAATCCCAAGTGGTATCTCCCCTGAGTTCCAGAAGGATGCGCTGCGCCAGCAGGAAGCTCTCCCTGGTGCCGCAGTCGACCCAATAACCGTGGAACTTGAATCCGTACAGCCCTTCATCAAGGATGTTTGGAAAGACCTCCCTCTCGATGGAGACCTTGCCCTCACCTATCCTGTCCAGGATCTCGGGCTCGAAGACGTAGACACCGGCATTGATCAGATCGGAGCAAGCCTCTTCCTGGGACGGTTTCTCCTGGAAATAGGTGATCTTTCCATCGCCTTCCAGTGCGACCACTCCGAAAGCCGTGGGGTCATCCACCCGCCAAAGAGAGAGAGTTCCTATTCCACCGCACTTTTCGTGGTAGCCTACCAGGGCGTCGAGGTCGATGGAGGACACTATGTCCCCGTTGAAGGCAATGAACCTCTCATCCATATATTCGCTGAGGTTCTTGATCGCCCCTCCAGTACCAAGAGGTTCCTTCTCCTCCACCAGGATGACCTCCCTTCCCACATCGTGGGACTGGAAGTATTCCTCGATCTGCTCCCTCATGTAGTTGACCGCTACAATCACCTGGCTGACCCGACTGGGCAGAGCATCGATGATGTGCATGACTAGTGGCTTTCCTAACAGAGGGATCAAAGGCTTTGGTATCTGATAGGTGAGAGGACGCAATCTTGTTCCGAACCCACCCGCCAGTATCGCAGCTTTCATCGCCTACACCGGAAAAACTGAAATGGATTGCGACTTGGAATAAGGGGGATTACATCGGTGAGATGCTCACCACGTTGTTTCCCCTGAGAACCACGATGCCGAGTCGACGCGTCTGCTCAGAAGTCCTCTCCTCAGTGTCCTCAAGGACCATATTCATGTAGTCATCATATCCAACCAGCTTGCCCTCTAATGTCCTGTTGTCCTTCAGGAGGAGAGATATCTTCTTATCCAACGATTTCTCGAGTAACGCCAGTGGCATCACCATGATATCACTTCCCTGAGATTGTGGGTACCGCATTTAAACCTTTCCTTATCAGCGAATAGAAGAAAGCGGCTTTTCAGTTGCCTTGTATAGATTAGGAAGGTCTATTATCTGGGAATTTAATATTTCAATGTCGATTCATCATTGGCGCATGGAGAATTAGAATGGCTCAGAGACTGATCGAGGTCATCGTTCCCAAAGGCAGGAGTCACAGAATTCCGGATATCATGAAGGAGCATGAGAAGCTCGACATGTGGGAGGAGACACTTCCCGATGACAGGACCAACTTCATTATACTGGTGAAGGCTGAAGATGTCGAACCGATCCTGGACGACCTTGAGGGTCAGCTGGCGTGGGCAGAGGGTTTCAGGGTGATCCTGCTTCCGGTAGAGGCTTCCCTTCCTCGACCTAAAGAGCCAGAGGAGAAGAAGAAAGAGGAGGAAGCAGAGGAACCTGAGAAGAAAAAGAGAGTGCCGCTCAGGATCAGTCGCGAAGAGCTATACAACGACATTACCGAGATGACGGATGTCAACACCACATTTCTCAGCCTTATCGTGATCTCCGCGGTGGTTGCTGCCATTGGACTATATACCAATAACGTGGCGGTGATAATAGGCGCGATGGTGATAGCCCCCATGCTGGGTCCCAACGTCGCCTTCTCCCTGGCCACAACTCTGGGAGACAGGGAATTAGCCTTCAAATCCCAGAAAGCAAACCTTATCGGTATATCGATGGCGGTGCTTTTCGCCGTGATCATGGGTCTGATTTTCAATGTGGACCCCACAACTTTCGAGATCGCATCAAGGACATCTGCAGGTTTACCTGATGTGCTGCTCGCCCTTGCCTCGGGGACCGCTGGGGTACTTTCCATAACGGTGGGGGTTGCCACCGCCCTGGTTGGCGTCATGGTTGCGGTAGCCCTGGTACCCCCGCTAGTGACCTTCGGATTGCTACTGGCCGGAGGCTACTGGGATCTGGCAGCAGGAGCGGGCATGCTCTTCCTGATTAACCTCATCTGCATCAATCTCTCAGGAGTGATGGTCTTCATGGTGAAGGGAATAACCCCCCGAAGGTGGTGGGAAGCCGAGAAGGCCAAGAAATCAGCAAGGAACTCCATGATGCTGTGGACAGCCCTGCTGCTGTTATTGATTATAGCCATTTTGTTCTCGCAGGGAGCGATATGATCATTCCTTTATCCGGGCTTCAAACCACTCCTTGATCCCCTCTCGGTCAGTGTTCGAGATGCCGAAGTATTCAGAGAATCGCCTGGTGGTCGTTAGTTCCAGGGTGTGTCCTACCTTTCTCGCCTTTATTAGACCAAGTGAGCGAAGGGCTCGCACATTATCGTACACGCCGTTTCCCAACATCCGGTTAAGATCGCTCTGCAGAATCGGCTGATGATATCCGATCATGGAAGCGGTCTTTAGCGCCTCCTCCGGAACCTCCTTCTCGGCGAACGGGGTTGCCACATCCGCCATATCGTCCCTGAGCTGCATAGAGAATGAGGGGCCAATCTTGGCGATCTCGATCGCCGATCCCCTTTCATCATACTCCGAAACGAGATCCTTGATAGCCTTCCTGATGGTGGTCTGGGGCAGCCCGGTTTCCCTGGCGATATCAGCCACCCTCAAAGGGCTAGGTGTGGAGAAGAGCACCGCTTCAACTATTCTGATAGGGTCCAACTCATATCACCGCCTTGTCATCGACCACTTCGATCCTTGCCTCGGTGACATCCTCTAGAGTGCCGATATCCCAGGGCATCTTCACCTCGAAGAATATCTGTCCGTGGGGCAGGTCCTCCTGCCATATTGATATCTTACCCATCCTGGTGAGAAACAGAAGAGATACCAGCACCATGATGATATCCTCCTTGGTGCCGATGCTGATGTCCTCAATTGTGATTGGCCCGCTTCCGCAGCGGAGAATGCGTGCCCACACCTCCTCGACATCTTTCTCCAGTTCCTCCTGATGAGCCTTCTCGTCGAATATCTCCTCCTTGACCTGGGCTCTCATCAAGGCACGTTCTAGTTTGATCTTAGCCTCCCTGCGCGCCTCCTCGAAGGCGTCCAGAAGCTCGACGAGCATTACTGGCCTCCGCTCCCTGTGGCGCACGACCTCGCAGAGTTCCACGCTGTCAGGATCGAAATCATCGAAGTAGCAGGGTTCCTGGTGCTCAATGAAGAGATCCATGGAATCCATGTCCCATCCAACGCAGAAGAGTTCATCCTGGCCCACCATCTCCTGGAAGGTCAAAACCTCCTCGCTCTGTCTCTTGAGTATCGTCCAGGCCATAAGCAGCAACTTGCCCGCAACGATGAAGTCGACCTCCTTGTTCTCGATCCGCCGCGCATATAGTCGGGCGAACTCCATGAGATCTATGTCCCAGGGATCAAGGTTATTGCAGATCACCAGTTCGAAGACCACCTCGATGGAGCGATCCGTATCGTCCGTGGAAGAGAAGTGATCGTTCTCCTCTGTCTTGTTCAGGACATCCAAGTATTGATCGATCTTGCGCGCCCCGTCCTCCTCGTAGATGATCGCCTTGTGGAACATCAGGTGATTCAGAACCCCTTCGAACCTTTCGCGGGAGATCATGCGGTTCCCTCCGTGGCCACCTCGTTCTTGGGTTCACTGTATATCCCCTCGTTCATGTTGGGGCGCATTATCACCTTGCTGACACCAGCATCCTGTATGGTCACCCCTAGAATGTGATCGGCCTTGTCCATGGTCACCTTTCTGAGGGTGATCTGGACGAACTGGGCGCTCCTGGAGGCGTTCTGTATGCGTCTAGCAACCATGTCAGCGTTGACCGCGTCCAGGAACATATCCACCTCGTCAAGGAAGTAGAATGGTGAAGGTTGGTACTCCTGGATCGCGAATATGAATGAAAGGGCTGTGAGGCTCTTCTCCCCTCCACTGAGAGCTTGCAGCCTGAGGCTCTTCCCGGTTCTGGGCCTGGCATGGATGATGAGTCCAGCCTCGAAAGGCTCTTTGGGATTCGCCAAGGCGAGCTCTGCCTCGCCTCCACCAGAGAGCTCCGCGTACACCCGCCTGAAGTTCTCGCCAACGGCTTCGAACACCTGAAGGAACGACCCTTTCTTCTTCTCGTTGAGGTCCTTCATCAATCCCAAGAGATCCACCCTCTGGGTCTCCAGACGGTCAACCTCCAGATTGAGGTTCTCGTGCCGCTTCTTCTTCTCTTCGTAATCGTCAATGGACTTGAGGTTGACCGGTCCGATCCTAGTAAGCGAGGTCTCGCACTCCCGGATGGTCTCCTTCAACCGCTCAAGGGTGGGAAGTGGCAGCTCGACCTCCACGTCGTACTGCTTGATCTCGTCCACTATCTCCTTGAGCTTGTCCTCTGCCAATGTCAGCTTCGTTCTTAGGCCTATGGAGAAGTCGGAAGAGGTCTCGATCTTGCTATCGATGGTATCCCTCTCTGCCTCCAGCCGGGTTTTCTCCTTGAAGAGATCCTCCTTCCGGTGCCTGAGCGATTCCATCTCCTCTCCCATGGACTCCTCGATCTTGCGCAGGGCTTTCAGCTCAGCGTTGAGTCCGTTGAGCATCTCTCCGGAGGCGCTGGCTTCCTTCTCGAGCGAAGATATCTTCTCCAATTGCCCCTTGTCTAAGGCGACGAGTTCCTCCCTCTTCTCATTGAGAAGGCGGATCTTGGTCTCAAGGCCGTCCTTCCTGCCCTTGAGCTCGGATAGATTGGATGTTACCTGATTGATGTGAGAATGAAGATCTTTGAGTCTTTGGGACAGGTCCTTGGGGGCAATATCCAGGATCTTCCTGCGCTTTTCCTCGCGCTCCTGCCTGAGCTTTTCCAGCTCCAAGGCCATTGTCTTTATCTCCTCGATGAGGGATTTCAGCTGGTTCTCGAGATCTTCCCGCTCACCATTCCTTTCGCCTCGCTTGGACCGGGACTCTTGGAGTCTCCCCAAGAGGGATTGTTTCTTCGTTTCCAGGGCCTTGACCCTATCCCCCTTGAGATCGCAGGACCCGTTTATCTCACGTATTGTGCGCTCTAGATCGATCAGTTCAGCGCGAACCTGCCTGAGCTCGGAGGCGACCTGCTCGGAATGCACGGTGGTGACTTGTAGCTCCTTCCCAATCTCCTCCAGTTTGCCCCTGGACGAGACTCCGAATTTGAGCTTTGAACCCTGAATCGTCCCTCCTACCATTGCCCCGGAGGATTCGATCAGTTCCCCTTCCAATGTGACCAATCGGACTCCACCCATCAGCTTCCTCGCTTTAGTGAGGGTGTCAACCACTAGGGTGTCCCCGAAGACGTAGCTGAAAGCGGACCGGTAGCTCTCGTCGAAGTCGATGAGGTCTATCGCGAAACCCAGAGTCTCCTTGACGATCATCAGTGACCTTCCCTTGGGCCGGTACTCCCTCATCTTGCTCAGAGGAAGGAAGGTAGCCCTTCCCAGGTTACCCTTCTTCAGGAACTGAATCGCGTTGGAGGCGACCTCGTCGTCATCCACCACTATGGACTGCATCCTTCCCCCAGCGGCAATGTTGAGGGCGGTCTCGTACTTCTCGTCAACCCTGGCCAGTTCGGCTATGGTGCCATGGATCCCTTTGAGCTGGCCTCTATCCCTTGCCTCCAGGATGGCGCCAACGGCCCGGGTGTAACCACGGGCAACGCTCTCGGCGGCCTCTGCCTCTGCCTTCAGGTGATTGTACTCCCTCGTCAATCGGTGTATGGCCCGTTCGAGATCCTCGGCTTCATGGCCAAGTTTATCCTCCAACCGCTTCTTGGTGTGGAAATCCTCCTCCGCCTTCTTCAGTCTCTTTGATGAATCCTTATCCTCTGTCCGGATCTCCTTCAGGTTCCAGTCTAGATCGCTGACCTCGAATTCGAGGTTCTTGATCTCCTCCTCGATGTCCGCGATCTCTGCCCTGATCCTCTCTATGCGATCGGTAGATCTTTCATTTTCCAGTCTCTTGATGTGGAGTTCCTCCTCTCGGGAGCGGACCGCCCCATCAAGTTCGATGGCCTCCTTCTCCAGACTGTCCAATTCCGAGTCGCATTCCCTCATGCTTCCCTCGAGTTCGGAGACCTCGTCACGTTCTTTCTGCAGAACCTCGATATCACTTTCTATGCAGGATTTGATCTCTCCAAGCTCACCTTCCAAGGACCGTATCTCCTGTTCCAGAGTCTCGAACTCCTCCTTCCGTTCCTCCTGCTGGTCCCTGAGTTCCTGGGCATCATCGATGGCACGCTCCATCGCATCCTTCGTGCGGGCCAGATCGATTCTGACTTGGTTGATACGCTCCTTTAGCTCCCGGAACTCCTCACCGCCCCTCTCATCTATCTCCTTCTCCACGTCCCGCATTAGACCGTCGATCTCCAGGTTCTTGGTAACGATCTCCTGGCGTCGAGTCCTATAAGCATCTATCTCACGATCGTGGTCCTCGATCTGAGCTCCTATGGACTGTATCTCGATGAGGGTGGATTCCTTCCTCTTATGGGCCATCTGAGCTCTGGAGAGAGTGAGTTTTTCCTGAAACCCAAGGTATTTGGTCGCGATCTCCCTGTCCTTCTCCAGCTGCTCAATCTGTCGCTCCAGTTCGCTGAGTATTATGGAGATTCGCTCGATGTTCTGTTCTGCCTCTCTCCTCTCTTCCTCCGCCTTGATGATGTCATTGTCGTACTTTGAAATCCCAGAGATGTCGTCCAAAATGCGCCTTCTCTCGAGGTCTGTCATCTCCACTATGTTGGTCACGTCACCCTGCTGCACGAGGTTGTATCCATCGGCGGAGATCCTTGAGTTCGACAGTAGAGAGTCGAACTCGGTGAGGGTGGACTTGCGTCCGTTCACGTAGAAATATGAGTTGTAGCCCTCTCCTGCCTGAGAGAGCTTCACCAAACGAGTCAGCTTCACGGTATCGCTGTTCAATAGGATCATTCGGTCTTGATTGTCAAATATAAGAGATACCTTGGTGAAGGTCGACGGCTTCTTGGATTTTCCACCATTGAAGATCAGATCGGTGAGCTTGCCTGCACGTATAGCCCTTGAGCTCTTTGGCCCCAGGACGAACAGTATGGCATCTGATATGTTCGACTTTCCCGACCCGTTTGGTCCAGTGACTGCGGTGTATCCCTCGAGCAGGGGAATGGTAAGCTTCTGCCCGAAGGACTTGAAGTTCTCAAGTTCGATCTGCTTGAGGTGCATGTTCCTCCCCCTTAGGGGGAAGCGAAAATCGAGTCCTCGATCTCGACAAGGCCCTTACTCGCATCCCATCATTAGTCCGACGACTGTCAGACGGTAGATTATATAGGGTACTGGGTATATAAAATTTGGCTTATCCATACAAACAATTCCCATCTTGCTAATAGTAACTGGAACTCTCCATGGCCAGTTCCGCCGATCAAGATGAATTTGAGAGATTTGTCGGACATTGCTTCTTTGAACAGAATTAAATACACTCCTGGATATCGACCATTGATACCTTGATCGGGAGAAGGTCTGTTCTCATAATGGTCTCGAGGGCTGTATCGGCTGGCCTGGGATTCATAGGCCTCATGTTCATCTTCCGATACCTTGGTGCTGATACCTACGGCACAATCTCTTGGTCCTTGGCCTTGGTGGCTACCTTCAACTGCATAGCCGATCTGGGTTTCAATGCTGCTCACGTGAAACGACTTTCTGAAGGCAAAGATCTTTCAGATTGCGTAAGCACCTACCTGATCGTCAAACTGTTGCTCACCTGCGCCATGGTGGTGATCGTCCTTTCGAGTCTCTTTGTTTGGACGGAGTTGATGGGCTTCAAGCTGACCGACTCCTCAACGGACATCATCTTCCTGTTCGTTCTCTACCACGTATTCTACGATGTGGCACACTTAGCAACTTATACCTTCGACGCCAGGCTAGAGTCCTTCAAAACCCAGATCACTCTAGTGATGGACCCCCTTATCAGGATTCCCCTCGTCATATTTATCTCGCTCAATAGACTCGACGATCTGACGCTCTCTTACGCGTACGTAATAGGCGGACTTGCCATGGCCACGACTGGGCTGATCATTCTGTCCAGGAAACATCTTAAGATGAGAAAGCCAGCCCTCTTCAAGAGTTATATGGTGTTTGCCGTCCCAATAGCCACGATATCTATCATGAGCGCATTGATGGGCAATATCGATAAGGTCACTATCGGATTCTTCTGGTCAAGCACCGATGTCGGATATTATACCGGGGCATACCGTATTCTGGAGCTCCTCCTAATGATTGGATTGGCGGTATCCACCCTCACCTTCCCGGCATTCTCCAAGATGCACTCTGAAGGGAATTTGGCGGATGTGCGAGATAAGACCCGAAAAGCAGAGCGTTACATCTCCATGATAGCTTTCCCGGCAGTGACCCTTATATGGGTCTTCGCACCGGACATCTGCATGATCATCCTTGGCGGCGAGGAATACAGGGTCGCTGGGGACATCCTAAGGTTCCTCTCGGTATCCACCCTGATCATCCTTCTGAACGAGATATACTTCTCCCAGATAAACGCGGTGAATAGACCGGATCTGAGCGCGAAGCTTTGGGTAGTGAGCCTAACCGTCAACATAGCTTTCCTGATACTGTTGGTCCCGCCAAGCATTCTAGGATTTGATCTCCCGGGGCTAGCCGGGGAGGGGGCTGCTCTGGCAAGGATATTCTCTTTTGGCACGCTTCTGGTTTGTACCAGATACGTTGTGTGGAAGCTGACCAAGACCACCATGAACCCCCGGCTGCTCCTCATGATCCCGGCAGCCATCATTACTGGGCTGGCATTGTTTGGTCTCTCCCTGATATGGCCAATGGACCGATGGTGGGACCTGTTCGGGTATATTGCGTTGACGATTGCAATCTTCGGTGGCGTACTCGCGCTTTTCGGGGAGCTGAAGCGCGAGGACATTAA
>DATKXF010000081.1:0-4134 GCA_035529155.1 Methanomassiliicoccales archaeon
CCGATTCCCTGGTGGACACCCAGTACTCCAAGGAATTGGGCCTGGATTGCTGCGAGGTCGCCGGAGGATGCTTCTGCTGTCGATTCCCGGATTTCCTTGAGAACGCCAGGGACCTGGTGAAGAGTGGGGATCCTGCGCTGATACTGGCTGAACCGGTCGGTAGCTGTACGGACCTCATGGCAACGGTGGCCGCTCCGCTCAAGAGGGTCTACGGAAACGAGTTCCAGGTGGTTCCATTGATCATCATGGTGGACGCCGATAGAGCCGCCAGAAACAGGATGAACGACGATTCCCTGGGAGGATACCTAAGGCAACACCAGATCTCGGAGGCTGAGTATGTGGTCCTGTCCAAGGTGGATCTTGTCAACGAAGAGGATCTGGAGAGTATATCTTCCAAGGTCAATGAGATCAACCCCCGGGCGAGGGTCATCCCCTACTCAATTGGTGCGGAGGATGGCCTTGATGCCATTCTCTCCCTGGTGCTATCAGAGGAAGAAAGTCGCATTGACCCTCGGGAAATTGATTACCAGGTGTACGCCGAGGCGGAGGCGGAGCTGGGCTGGTACAACGGGACCTTCCATGCGAAGGTGGAGAGCTTGGATGCCTATCTGCTTTGTCGGGAGCTCCTCGAGAACATCTCATCGAGGTTCCCGGTGGATGATGTTGCCCATGCCAAGATCATGCTTGTATCCGAATCGAATGCGGCCAAGATGAGCACGGTGATGGGACGAGTCTCTATCGACGCCGTAGGGGGCTCGAGATTCGCTTCAGGAGAGACCAGGATAACCATCAATGCCCGGATCGCCGCTGATCCTCAGATGCTGAGAATGGTCGTGAACGAGGCGGTTGGCCTAGTGGCCAATAGGTTCGGATTGATTCTGGAACTTATCGATGAGGACTCCTTCTCTCCCGCGGCACCGAACCCCACCTACAGAATGAAATGACTACGTAAATTGGTCGATTTGTGCTATGATTGATGGATCATAGACCAACTCTCAGTGTCAAAGAATATCAGGAAATCCTCAAATACTGAGATTGTATTGGGCGTGCTTCAAAGTCAAATCGGAGCTGATCGATTTGTTGAACCGTGAGAAAAGAATGAAGCTAACGAATACCGCCAGGAGCGCCGGAATACTGATGTTCCTGGGATTGGTCTGCGCCTCAATATCCGTAGCCCTGGTGCTGACCGTCCAGATGGTCTTTGAGCTTTTCCTCTAACAATCATAATGATTTTTTGCACCTACATCAGATTGATTGCGGTTCCGAAGAACTAGGCGACAATCATTTTCTGGCCTTCTCACCAGTGGCGTAGGAGCGCTTTATGCCCCCCTTGAAATACCAGCGGTAGAGGAGGGCCATGTCCCGCGGGAAGATGCCCACCTTGTCACCATCTTTTACCGATGAGCTCAATTCCGTGTACTCGTGGTTCAGGAATATATGGCTGGTCTCCATCTCATCGACCTTTAGTATAATCAGTATGTCATTTATCGTTCTGATATCACCAATTGGCAGCTCCACAATGCCCACATATCCGCTATCATCCAGCTTCGGTGCCTTGCCCTTGAGTTCCCCGAAAAGCCTTACTTGTACCGTCATAATGAATCCTCTATCTCGATAAATATTGAAAGGGGAAAGGGTTTAGAATAGGTTTCTCACTTACCGAAAACACTGTCCAACTCTTCTTCTGGGACGTCGAATACCTCGTTCGACGGGGGCAGCGGTTCTATCCTGAAGAACTCGGGAAGCCTGTCGTCCTCATTGGAGAATCCCGCTCTGATGTTGAAATCCCTCTCCAAGAGTACGATCTTGGAGCCAAGGGCGACCGCGTCATCGGTAGACCAATTCGTTCCCAGTACACCATTGCAGGACTCCACGATGCCCTCGAATCCCGAGGGTATGTCCACCGTCGCGAAGGTCGTGAACAGGCAATAGCCTGAGGTGTCGATAAAAGCGGTGTAGTTCTGGAAGTTCCTGGAGAGCTGTCCCTTCTTCTTGTCAAGGGGATCCAACTTACCCCCGACGCCAAGGATCTCTGGAGCGATTGCGTATCCAGCGGTATGGTCGGCTCCCATAGGGGTCGTTGCGTAAGTAACGCCGATTCCCTTGATTGGCCTGGGGTCGTAGGCAGGCAGTCCCTGGCCCTTGACCGCTGGGACCCTGTGAACGCCGAAGGCTTGTCCCGCAAAGGCGCATCCGTTGGCAAGTAAGCGCCCGGTGGCGGTCTTATTCTCGATCTCCTTCATCAGCTTGATGGCCTTCTTGCCATCGCCGAAGTCGGCGAGACCTCCTTCCATGGCCACACCCATTGTGCAACCCATCTCGATGGTGTCCAAACCAAGATCGTTGCAGGCCCTGTTCAACTCTCCTACGTCATCCAGGTCGTAGATGCCGCAGTTCGGTCCCAAAGCCCACACGGACTCGTATTCGAGAACACCCACGGGATCGACGCCACCCTGCTTCACCCAGACTTCAGAGCATCGGATGATGCAACCTGGGCTGCAGGAGTGCGGCCTCTCTCCACCTCGGGCCTTGATGACCTCCGCTTTCTTTTCTCCAGATACCATTGGCGCCAGATCATCATATCCGGTGGAGAAGTTGCGGTGGGGTAGTGCTCCAGCCTCATTGATAACATTGATCAGAGCGGATGTGCCGTAGGTATTGAGAGTTCCACCCTTCTTCGTGATATCGTGCGAGGTTAACGCATCGGTCAGCTTCTTGGTCCCGGTCTTGAAGACCTCCTCGTTGGCCACTTTCACCCCTGGGCCGCCGGAGTCGTCGATCACTATGAACTTCAGACCGCGGGCAGCCATTACTGCTCCAAGTCCTCCTCTTCCCGCGTACCTCGAGGGCATTCCCTCTGGGTCGTTGAAAGCTACTCCGGCCCCGGCTCCTCCCATTTCACCGGCTATGCCGCAGGCGCAGACGCCCACATCGGTACCGAAGCGTGCACGAATACTATCGTACGCCTTGTACAGTCCCATGTTCGACCAAATAGTAGCATCGTGGAACTCGATCTCATCCTTGAGTATGTTGACCATGAAGTAGTCATCCTTCTTACGATATCCTTCGACCACTATGGCCTTGATCCCTAGTCGGGCCATCTTCTGCGCGAAGCTGGTTCCCGCGTTGGCCTCCTTGATTCCACCTGTCAGGGGCGATTTACCCCCGACTGATAATCTGCCAGAAGTCGGTGCTTTAGTACCGGTCACTATTCCAGGTGCCAGAACGAGCTTGTTGTTCGGCCCCAATGGATGACAATCCGCTGGGACCTCTTCAGCCACTATGGACGATGTCAATCCCCTTCCACCAAGATTCTTCCACTTGTCAGGGACATCCTCCATGGTGGCCTTGAGCTCGGTCATGTCCAATCTTAAGATTTTGTTAGCCACCTTCTCACCTAATGTAATCATATGTTCACTGTAGGTTATATATATATGTTACGAAATGCGTAATTAAGCATATCGCTATTTGACGGATGTAATTTTAAGGTCAAGGAATTACCAAAAAAATAGGTTACCATGGATACGATAATCGTTCGATGACAGGGCGTTAAATTCGTCGAGATTTGGAGTAAATGATCAAACGATATCCAAATCACGCCCCTTTAACAATCATTCATCCAGAATCCGCTCGAGTTGGATGGTTATGTTTATCAGGCTGACCTCTCTATTTACCTTGGAATGATTGAGGCTTCGATTACTCTGGAGATCCCAGATAACTGGGTGAAGGAAGTGGGAAGCAAGTTCCCGACCCCCATCAAGTTCATAGAGTGCTTGCCCTACGGTGAGTCAGGGGGAAGGTCACTGGTGGAGATAGAGGGAGACCCCATTACCACTGACCAGATGATCGAGGAGATCAAGAAGCATCCCAGCGTGTGCAAGGTCGATGTTTCTACATTCGGAGACGGACGGATCTCGGGATCGATAGTGACCAACAAATGTGTGGCCTGCAGAGCATTGACCGGCACTGAGTGCTTCCTGACGCGGGCGAGGAGCATGCCTGACGGCAAGGTGCAATGGACCGTGACCAGCGGCGGTAATTCCTCACTGGGGAAGCTCGTCGAACGCCTGAAGGATTCGGGATGCACCGTCCAGATCAATAGCATCACGAAGATAAGTGGACAGAACGTTATCA
>DATKXF010000082.1:0-31880 GCA_035529155.1 Methanomassiliicoccales archaeon
CAGGTAGTCCCACTCGACTCCGATTACGGACGCTACCTCATTGGCTCTCTTCGAAGCTCCCTGGTCAGGGGCAAGCACAAGGTCGATTCCCGCTTTCGAGAAGAACCTCCCGATCTCGGGAGCCGCTCCAACGTCCACAGACTCCGCTGTATCGAACCAATCCAGTATAGAAGGGGTATGTATGTCCACCGTGATCATCTTGTCCGAATACAGCTGGAGGTGATGAGCCATCACCTTGGCACTTATGGGCTCCCCCTTCTCGAACCTCTTGTCCTGTCTTGCGTATCCGAAGTAGGGTACCACCGTGACTAGCCTCTCCACGCCAAGACTCCTGGCCGCCTCCTGGAGAAGAAGCAGCTCGACGAAATTACTGTCCGGATAGGAGTTTTGGACCAAGATTGCTTCGGGGTCCAGGCTCTCCTTCTCAATTCTGACATAGCACTCGTTGTCAGGAAAACGCTTGACCGTTGTCTGCTCGCATTCTACGCCCAGAACCGAGGCCAGGTCGGCCGATAACCCTCTAGAAGAAGACCCACCGATGACTATCATCCCAGGTGAATAAGGGTCTAGGTCTTTATACCTGATGATTGGCTAGACCAGTGCTATTCTAATCATGTATGATGACATGTTCCAAATGAGAGAATGAAGACGCATCTCTCACAGCCTTTGATATCTAGGGAAGGACAGTAGATCTTCAAGGAAAGGATTCTTCAGTTTCCTTCTCTACTTCATTCGACGATTGGATTTGTCGTGATTAAGGATGGATGCTCCATCATTCCGATAGCGGATACCAAAACCTTTTATCAAAACCCCTTCATATAGCACCCGGGAAGGGATGCTTATGGATTCCGATGCCGTCCAGGAGATGCCAGAGCAGGAAGCTTCTTCTAACGTATCTTCGACTGGGCCAGAGATGGTGGGTGTTATTTATGGCAATGTGGGGACGACATCCTTTAACTTCAGGGTCACTGGCCGTGTGGAGAGGATGGAGTATGTCCAGGCCGAGCACGAGCTCGACGGATGGGTGTTGGGACAGGTGGTCGAGGTCGAAAGGAAGACTGACCTCTCACTGGAAAAGGCCAAGATGATCTCCGACGGTCATGACGTAGACATCGAGGAAAAGGTTACCGCGAAGGTGCAGATCATTGGCTTCAGGGACGATAGGAATCTGCTTCAGGCCCCCAGAACGCCCTTCAAGGCCGGCAACTCAGTCCATCTGGCGAAGGATTCTCTGATAAGGGATGTGGTAGGCCTAAAGGAGAGGACGGATACGGGAGCATATATCGGCCTTCTCATGGGCCACGATATCCAGGTAGAGATCGATATAAACTCCATGGTCCAGAAGCACGTCAGCATATTGGCCAAGACTGGTGGTGGAAAGAGTTTCCTCTGCGGTGCTGTAGTTGAGGAACTAATGAAGCACGATGTCACTGTAATGATAATCGATCCTCATGGAGAGTACGGGTCAATGCGGGATAAGGGATCAATCTTGGAGAGCTCTCGTAACTTCAATGTCAAACCCAGAGGCTATTCCGAGAAGATAGTCGAGTTCGCGGCAGAAACCACGATCAACAAGAAAGCGAAGCCTCTCAGTTTCACCTTGGGAAACATCGAGGCGAGGGAACTTCTCGCCCTGACAAATATCAAGAATGTCAGAACCTACCTTACTTCGCTCAGGAAGGCCATTGAACTTGTAAAAGGGGCGAAGAAGGATTACACTCTCAAGGATATCATTCACATTCTGGAGGCGGATGAGGAGAACCAGAATTCGGCTCTGATTGCGGAATTGGATTACCTCAATGAGGTGAACATTTTTGCCCCAAAGGGCACCAGGATCGATGAGCTGGTCGTCAAGGGAAAGACCACGATAATCAACCTGAAGGGCACGCCTCCGGACATTCAGGACCTCATAGTGAGCAGGATATGCGGCGCACTCTTTGAGCTCAGGAAGGTCGACAAGATACCGCCTATGATGCTGGTGGTGGAGGAAGCTCACAACTACTGCCCGCAGCAGGGGACGGTATCGTCGAACAAGATTCTCAGGACAATAGCCTCAGAAGGTCGCAAGTTCGGTCTAGGCTTGACAATAATCACTCAGAGAGCGGCGAAGGTTGACAAGAACGTCCTAAGTCAGTGCAACACACAGATGATCCTGAAGGTCACGAACCCCAACGATTTGAAGGCAATCGCCCAATCGGTGGAGGGACTCACCTCAGGGATGGCGGATGAGATACAGCGCCTTCCCATCGGCGTCTCGCTAGTGATGGGAGGCAACATTCAGATGCCCCTGCTGGTGGAGGTAAGGCCCAGAGAGAGCAGGCATGGGGGCGAGAGCGTGGAGATAGTGGGGGCCGAGAGGGTCTAAATGCGGGATAGGATCAGTGAGGATCACCTGAGACGCTACCTGGATCTAACTGGTAAGGCACTTGAGCGGTTGAGTGTCACCGCTCCAATGCGGTCTTTCGGAAGACGTCTGGCGGAGGATTTCCTGAAGATGGCCAGCTCGTATTATTCTGACGCGAAACATTTCATGGAGGACCAGGACTTTGTGAACGCCTTTGCCTGCATAAACTACTCTCATGGTTGGTTGGACTGTGGAGCTCGCCTGGGACTGTTCGAGGTTGGAGAAGACGATCAGCTGTTCACGCTGTTTGAATGATCCTATCTTCCCGAATCCAAGATTCTTGGCCCTTGCCAATCAACGCTTACCTTATGGGCATCCCATCTCTCCGAAAGCAACGCTACCTCACCCTCAACGTCGCCCGAGGCAAAGACCGAGTTGCCCAACATCACCATTGCGGCAGGGCCCATACCCGAAATGGATTCCAGTGCGTTCTCGACCTCAGGAGTGATCAGCCCCGTTCTCATGGAGAATTCACCACATAGGCGGAAGAAGTTCGCAAGGCTGGGGCTCCTCTCCAGATTGGAAACGCACTCCTCGCCGACATGATTGATCCGCTCACGGATATCAGGATCGCCCAGTATGTTCGAGGTCGATATCTCTGGTCCCACCACAGCTATGGCCAAATCGATGTCCTTATTGATGCGGTCTATTCTGCCAAATGGTGGCAGCCCCTCCCTCCTCCTGAAGGTTATCCCTCCTCGCGAGAGCGCCGCAACATCCCCCAGCCCTGTTCGGTGAAGAACCTCGGCATGATGGGTGACCTTGATCGCCTCCTCAAAATCGTAGCCCATTATCTCACAGAGTGCGAGAGCCGATGATAGGGTCCCCGCCGCGCTCATACCAAAACCTTGACACATAGGTAGTTCCAACTGGGTTTCCACAGTCAAGTCGTACTCTGGTGCGTCCATCAGCATGGCCAGGGCCTGCCTAGTAACGGGGGCCGAACTCCTCTTGCCGTTGATCTTGATGTTCAGCTT
The DNA here is from genome assembly GCA_035529155.1 of Methanomassiliicoccales archaeon. Taxonomy (GTDB): domain Archaea; phylum Thermoplasmatota; class Thermoplasmata; order Methanomassiliicoccales; family JAAEEP01; genus JAAEEP01. The sequence goes on from DATKXF010000082.1 coordinate 3,382, forward strand.
TCCCTTCCCCTTTTCTGCTTTGACAGTGGAATTGGCCCCTAGGCCGATGCATATGCCTGCCCCCCTTGAGCCGGTCTTAGCGATATCACCATGTTCGCATATCTGGAAAAAGCCGGTTATATGTCCCGGACAGAATGCTTGGGCCTTCATGAAAAGACCTTCGAAACCTCATCCAGGATGCGATCGGCCACCTCTCTTTTGGTGCCGCTAGCCCTGGCCTCATCGCCGCTCTTTGAGATAATGATCACCTCGGTCCGACCCCTGTTCACCATGGCAAGATCGTTGGCCACGATCAGGTCCAGACCGTATTCAATAAGCCGGGATCGGGCACGCTCCCGAAGCTCTCCCTCAGTGATTCCTCGCTCCGCTTTGAATCCCACCAGCCTGTAATCTCCTTCACTCAACCTGGAAAGAAGTTTGGGCAATGGCATGAGCCTCAGAACCAACTCCTCCTCGCTTGTCGGGATCTTACCTTCGACCTCCTCAGGAGCGTAGTCCGAAAGCGCAGCTGGTACCATGACGAGGTCGTGGTCAATGTCCCCCACCATATCCTCAAGCTCCCTTAGCCGCACGAAGCGTCTGATCTCCAAGTAATCTGGAAGCTCGATCTGATGCCTTCCCATCCAGAGCTCAACATCTGCACCACGCTCGAATGCGGCAGATGCTAGCTCGACCGCTGTCTCTCCCGTTCCCTTGTTGGTGATGACCCTCATTCCATCAATGGGCTCCTCGGAGGAACCTCCAATGATCAGCAATCTTTTACCGGAGAGATCACCACGCCCTAGGGCACGGAGGGTTCTCGCGACCAATTCCCGATTGGATGCGATCCTAGCCTTCCCCATGCTGAAGCGGGGGCCGATAACTTCTACCCCAATTTCCTCAAGAGCCTGCACATTTTTCTGTACGATCGGATGCCGGTACATGGAACCATGCATTGCCGGGGCGACCAGTACTGGTATCCCGGTCCCGATGGCGGTGGTGGCAAAGGTGGTTACTGGCGTGTCATCAATGCCCAGTGCCATCTTGGAGATGGTGTTCGCAGTGCATGGCGCGATGAGCAGAAGATCCACCCGGTCCTCGCTTTCACCACATAGGTCCACGTGCTCCACTCTACCACCAATATCGGTGATGGGAGGATTTCCTGTAGCGAACTCCATGGCGTAGGGGGTGACCAACTTCGCGGCCTCCTTACTCATGACTACTTCCACATCTGCCCCATGTCTGATGAGATCCCTGGCAAGCTCGAAGCATTGGACGGCAGCGATGCTACCAGTTATCCCGAGCAGAATTCTTTTCCCGGACAGACGATTACTCATCTGGCCCCTGATGCCCTCCACCGGGTGCATATGGCCAATCATCCAGTCATGGGAATATAATCGTTTCGGGGCTCTAATGGTCGAATCAGAGATTGGCCTTGATGGCCCTCAACACTTCCTCAACGATATCCTCTAGAGGGGCTGAAGCATCCACAACGAAGAAGCTAGGATCCTCGTCAGCAACCTTTCGATATATGGCGTCGACCTCCATGAGGTACCCAAGTCTCTCGAATTTGGAGATCTCATCACGATCATCCAGACGGAGGAGGGCGGTTTCGGGGGACACGCTGAAAAGGAATGTAATGTCAGGCTCAATTATCACATGACTGCTTACCGACTTCAGCCATTCAACTGCCGAATCCCCCATACTCTTCTGGAGAACTGCACCCTGATAGGCGAGTGTGGAGGCGTTATACCTGTCACATAGCACTATTATTCCTTTTGACAGCCAGTCCCTTATGCGTTCAGTGTGGTTAGCCCTGTCCGCCATGAAAAGCAGAGCCTCTGTGAAGGGACTAATATTCTCGTCATAGCTCCGACGAACAGCGTCACCAAGCCAGCAATCCGTGGGTTCGGCGGTGAGAAGTACCTCTCTGTGACTCTCCTGGGATATCTTTTCGAAGAGCTTCCTTGAGACCGTCGTCTTACCAGAACCATCTATCCCTTCGAAGACGTAGAACTTGCCCGTCCTCCCGGTGGGAATGGCCTTTACATCAGTGGATGTTTTCTCTACTGGCACCGGTCCTAGCTCGGTGGTCATGATAAGTAGCATCGTGATTTTCGTTTAAAAATGTGGCTACAAATATTCAAGGTGAGATAACCAACGGGTAGAGATTCTGAGAGGTGTTGCTGAAGCGGAGCCGTCTGTTGCTTCATTAGGGGGCACGTCTCGTAGATTAAAACAGTGACCCGTTGTCGAAATGGTCCATATGGTTATGATGGGGCCACATGAATCGGCTCTCGTTCCCGAGGCGAAATTCGATCACCAAAGATATTGTCTGAATTTCTCCAGCAGTCCTTAGCAAGTTATTTTAACATTCTCGACCAATTCTACGAAAAAGGAGGAGTGACATGAAAATCACTGACGTGAGCGTTGTCACAATGGGGGTCAAGTTGAAGGAACCCGTTGGACTCTCTATGGGACGCAAGATCGGCTTTAGGGGAGCGGCCTTTGTGGTCATAGACACAGATGAAGGCATTCAGGGAATCGGAGAGGGTTATGGCCCTGAGTTCTTCAATATCAGGACGATTGTGGAAAGGAAGTACGCACCGATGATCAAGGGAGAGGATCCCCTGGACATCGAGAGGATCTGGCGCAAGATGCTGATGGAACCTGTATACTGGGACCAGAAGGGTCAGGGGGTATCAGCAGCAAGCGGGGTCGATATGGCCCTTTGGGACATCGCGGGCAAGTTCTATGATGCTCCGGTATACAAGCTGATGGGTGGAGACGCCAAGGGCGAAGGGAAGATCAAGGCATATGCTAGCGATTTATTCTGGGACACACCCGAAAAGATGGCGAGGTCCGCGAAGAAGCACGTGAAGCAGGGATTCCAGGCGGTGAAGACCCACCTGGGAAACGGTCTTGAGGCGGATGAGGAGAGGGTCATAGCAATGAAGGATGCCATTGGAGATGCCGATCTCATGGTGGACATGAATTGCGGGTACGACCGGATAGATGGTCTTAAGCTGGGCAGGATGCTGGAGAAGCACGGTGTCTTCTGGTACGAAGAACCGCTCTCACCATACGATGTCGATGGGTACGCATGGCTCAAGTCAAAGCTTGAGATCCCAATCGCAACTGGGGAGAACGAGTACACCAAATGGGGATTCAAGGAACTCTTCCTGAAGAATGGAGTTGATTATGCCATGCCCGACATCATGCGCTGTGGTGGGATCACCGAGACCAAGAAGATATGCGCCCTGGCAGAGGCGTTCAATATTGCGGTTTCCCCTCACTCATACACCACGGGCGTGGGCCTAGCCGCAACCATTCACGTCATGGCGAGCACCCCGAACTGCCAGCTGCTGGAGCTGGATGTCACACCGTATCCGCTATTCGAGGTGCTCTTGAAGAATCCATTGAAGATCGACAGTGAGGGATACATCAAGCTTCCGGAAACGCCGGGACTTGGCGTGCATCTCCCGGAGAACCTGATCAAGAAGTATGGTGTCGAGTGATATAGAACCGCATCATTCCTCTTCGCCTGACTTGAGACTGCACATTATGGCGTCGCACTGCTGACAGTGCGATTCCTCTGCCAGCTTCTTAGCCTTGGCTATGGCTTCCTTCGCCTTCTCCTCGGCACTCTTCTCCTTTTCTTCTCCCATATTAGACCTCCTAATTTACTTGAATCCCGGATTCAGATTAAACAGCGTATCCGGGTTTCATCCCTCAGACCAATATATTGGGGCTGCTAATTTATATCAATTTCACTTGTTTTTTTTCAGTATGTCTTCTGGGTTTCCGCCACAAGCCTCGACATGAATGCAGGGAGGCTCTCCACATCCTTTATCTCTTTCTTGCTGAGTCTTGCCAGCTTCGCTCTCTTCGCGTCATCGTAGGGAACCCCACAGGCTTTAAGCGCCTGCTTCAAGAGTCTGCAGAATTGGCCCCCCTTTCTGTCCCAGTCCGTCAATATTATGGCCTCCCTTCCTTCTCTTGCCAGCTCTTCGGCCACCTGGAATATCCTTCTTCCGTTCTGGATGGGCATCACATCGCCCTCGACTCCAAGAACCCAGAGGGCGGCTTTGTCTTTCTTACCCTCCACCAGAAGGGTACAATTGTTTGGTCTCTCCCTAAGCTCCTGAAGCAGTAGGTCCAGATCCTTAAGGGTCTCCTCCGCATCTCTCATACGATTCCCTCAATTACCGCCAAAACGCTCTCTCTGTCCAGAGGGACCATGACCGTCTTCGTCCTACTTGTCTGCCCCCTTTGCACTGTGACCGGGACGGAAAAAACCTTCATGAGAACATCACAAAGCTCCTTGTTCGCTCGTCCATCCTTGGGAATCGCATTCACCCTGACTACCAGGCGCTTCCTCCAGGGGTCGATTCCCTCGATTCCTGAACGTGAGGAGTTGGGGGAGACAGAAATGTCGATTTCCGTGCCTCCTTCAACCTCTCTCAATATAGCCCCAGGGTCCACGTTCTTACACGCCTTTGATGAGTGATAAACCTTGCCTTCTCACGTTACCTTCCTGTATCAGAGGGCTTGGATCTCCAATGACCATTGCGAATTATCAAATACCCCCAACCGAATCTATCAGATTGATGGGACCACCCCACGAGCCACTGACCTTCCGTGACGTAACGGAGGTTTACAGGAGAGAGCGACGCTCAAAGGATGTCACCGATATCAGGAGGGACTTCTACCCAGCGTTGATGGAGTTCCTGGATGAGCTCAGGAAGGACAATGAAGAGGAGATGTGTCAAGACCCTTTCTCCCTCAAGTCCCTGAGCATCAGTGACACCATGAAGAAGGTGCGCTCAAAGGCCGTCCAGATTTTCGAGATGAGGGCCGAGAAGATACTTCTGATGGCTCTGAGGGCCTCTAGCGGCGCCAAGGTGGAAACCGAGAAGCTTACGCGTGAGGAGAGGGCGATGTACGCCGATACCCTTGAGCTGCTCAGTTCCAACAGGAATGCCCTTCTCTTCCAGCAGAAGCTCCAGAAGACGGTTCCTACCCAGCCTCATACCGAGGTCACAGTTCCGGAGGAAGAGATTGAGGACGAGGTGCAGATCGATGATGTCCTCGATCTGCCCGAGGAAATTCTGATAGTCGAAACTACCCAGGTGGATCTCGACGAGGTGGAGGCGTCAGTTGCTGTAGAGCCAGTGCTCGAGGATCAGCTTCTTGTGAGGGTGCTCGAGGACATTCCGTCATTTGCTGGACCAGAGCGAGACTACGTCCTTTCCAAGGAGGATGTTGTGATGCTCCCCTCGGTTATCGCTAGGGCTTTGGTCTCCAGGGGAAAAGCGGTGCGGGTCATGCCTTCCGCCAAACAGCTGACGCTTTGAAGGAAATTGCATCTACGGAATGGTGACGCACTCAACTTCATCTTCTTCGAGGCAGCACAATCGGTCCGCCGAACATCCCAAAGAAGCAGCAACTGTTCTCCTGGCTATCTCGGGGCGGTTGTTGTTCTTACTTATATGGGCCAGGAAGACCTTCCGACCATCTGCATCGCCTCTGGAAAGGGCTTCCGCGCAGTCGGTGTTGGAGAGGTGACCCCTTTCTCCCTTTATCAGGGTCTTAAGGAACTGTGGATAGGAGCCGTTGATCAGCATATCGACATCGTGGTTAGCCTCCAGCATTGCGAGGTCTGACTTTTCCAGCTCCGCCTGGATTTCAGGCGTGACCTTACCAAGATCGGTGGCTATCAGGCACTTCTTTCCATCGAATGAGAAGGAGAAGGCCGAAGGCCTTACCGCATGGTGAGAGGTGGGTAACGGTTTCACATGCAGGGAACCGATGGTGAACATAGAGAGGGTCTTGAATTCTACCCAGTCGCTGACCTTCCCCATGTTTGAAGCGTTGAAAGTCTGGAGGTTGGCGTAGACGGGGATATCGAACCTCCTAGACAGAACCCCAGCACCCTTCACGTGGTCTCCATGTTCGTGGGTTATGAGAATTGCAGAGATGTCCTTGAGGTCAAGCCCCGCCTTACTGGCCAATCTCGAAATGGCTCTTCCGCTGAGGCCGGCATCGATCATCACCGATACGCCATCGGCCCGAAGCACGACACAGTTGCCATCACTTCCGCTTGCCAGTACGTGGAGTTCTAAACCATCAGCACCCAAAAGCGCATCCCTATCGACGATATCCCATACAAATTAGAAAAAGTTAGCTATCTTCCTAGGCCTTGTCCCTGTAGATCGCCCAGACCATGTCCTTCCTGGAGATGATTCCCACCACTCTTTCCTTCTCCACAACGGGCAATCTTCTCACTCCCTTGTCCAACATCAAATCGAGAGCATCGATCAGCTTATCATCCGGATTGACCGAATGAACATCCCTGGTCATGATCTCGCCAACCTTGGTTTCAGATATCTCCCGATACGCCCTCTTCAGATCTTCATCCTCGACATCCTCGTCCATTGGGACAGCCAATAAGAGGGCTGGTTGGTCAAGTTGCATCTTATCTTTATAGCCTTTGATGAATCTTAGGATATCCATGGAGCTGAGTATGCCTAGCAGATGTTCCTTCTCATCAACGACCGGGGCGCCTGAAATGCCGTTCACTGCGAGCGTGATCGAAGCTTTGTGTAGACTATCGCTCTCTTTGAAAGATATCACGGATGAGGTCATGATGCTTCGGACACTTAGCCGGCGCATGGGTTCTCATTGGACCCCAGCGTAATTAAGGATTTTCCCAGTTCAAATTAGCCATTCCAAGGCACCCATCTTCGATAGCTTTATTTATGACAAATTATATGGCGCTCCGGGCCCGTAGCTCAGCTAGGCAGAGCAATCGGCTCTTAACCGATGGGTCGAGGGTTCGAAAGGTTTGAAAACAAACCCGAATATCCCTCCGGGCCCGCTCTTCTCCTGGAGGAAGCGCGTGCGATACATATATTTTATCGGAATGGCGGGTAGCGGAAAGAGCACACTCGTGAATGCTTTCAGAGAGTGGATGAACCTTCAGGGACTGGACTGCATCTCAGTCAACCTTGACCCTGGGGCGGACTTAATTCCATATCCAGCAGAGGTGGACATCAGGGACTGGATCCGGCTCTCGGATGTCATGGATCAATATGGACTGGGGCCCAATGGAGCACAGATAGTCTCCTCTGACCTGATGGCGCTGAGGATGCAGGAATGGGCTCCCATAATCGATGAATTCAAGACGGAGTACGTCCTTGTAGACACACCGGGCCAGATGGAACTCTTTACCTTCCGCCAGTCGAGCGAGTTGATAATCGATCAACTGGGCAGGCAGGATTCTTTTTTGGTATTCCTCTCTGACTCCCAGCTGTGCAAAACACCAAATGGCTTCGTCTCGTCACTGATGCTATGTGCCCTCACCCATTTCCGCTTATCCATCCCCATAATTAACGTTCTCTCCAAGGTCGATCTGCTTTCTGAGGCGGAGATAGAGATGATCTTGGATTGGTCAACATCTCCCGAGTCACTCAACAGTAGTCTGGTGGAGAGAGACTTCTCCTCTCAGTCCTTGATCAACCTGGAATTCTTCCGGGCAATGGAGAATATCGGAATGTATCGGGAGATCACACCGGTCTCCTCTGAGGAGTTCATAGGGATGGAAGAAATCTACAATACCATCCAGCAGGCCTTCATGGGCGGAGAGGACCTGTCCAAAGATTGAGGAATTCGGGGAATATGTATTTCCATGAAAAGCATCCCATGGTAAGGTGTCCCCTTGAATCATGATTCCATTTCTCGGGAAGCCATAATAGCCAGACTATTGGCCACACTTGAACCGTTGGAGCAGGTTCTGGTCGTGTGGGAAGGGGGTTCGGCCGCCTTCGACAGACTGGACGAGTTCTCGGACCTGGACCTTTACATAAAGGTCAAGAAGGGAACAACGACTATGGTACTCAAGCATGTGGAGGCTTCGTTGGAATCGCTCTCACCTATACAGATCAAATACGTGCCAACCAGCCTTCCCTGGCCCGAGGTGAGTCAAGCCTTCTACAAGCTGGAGGGGGTCCCAGGCTTCCTCCTGCTGGATCTGGCACTGATCGAGGAGGGAAGCCCCGAGCAGTTTCTTGAGGTGGAGGTCCACGGGCGAGCGAAAATCTACTTGACAAGGAAGGATTTCGCACTTCCCCATATCGATAGGTTGGAATTGATCCGTCTCTTAGAAGCGAGGGTCGAAACGATTCGAGACAGGTTCATTATGTTCTGTCCTTTCCTTGAGAAGGAGATCCTCAGGGGAAACTTGATTGACGCGTTGGAGACCTACAGAAGGGTGTTCTTGGACAGCCTTGTCGCCCTCATCAGGATAAGGTACTACGCACCCCACTATGATTTCGGCGTGCGGTACCTCCAGCAAGATCTTCCAAGAAGCGTCATGCAAAGATTGGACGACCTTTTCTTGGTGAATAGTCTAGAAGACCTGCGGATAAAATCTGAGGAGGTCAGGATCTGGATATTTGATCTCTTCTCCGAGATAAGGCTTGAGGGGATAACCAAACTTGTCGGGAGATCGATCAATCCCTGATGACCTCGTAGTCAATACCAAGCCTCCTTTCATTCTCTCGACTCTCTTGAGACGTAGTGGAATAACCATCCCTTCTGATTCTAGGTCGGGAGCCTTGAAGAGGGAGCTTGGGGAAAAACCACCAATCAGATATGGATGGATCAGTACACTGATCTCATCAACTAGCCCCTGTCTGAGGAGAATGCCGTTCAAGGTTCCACCACCATCTACCCTTACCTTCTCCACGTCGAACTTCCTATTCAGCTCTTCCAGGGCATCTTGGAGTGATACCTTTTCCTCTCCCGTGATGATGTATTGTACACCGAGTCTCATCAGGCAATCCCTATTATCGTTCGGAGTGGAATTGGAAAATAGGACTGCCACATCCCTCCAATAGGGCTGTTTACGCAACCAATGCAGATTCTAATACTTCCTTTGCTATCAGGTACTACGAACAGAGGGCGTTCATCTCCAGGATCGATCTCAGGGGCAACATCTTCCTGGATCTCTTCAGGTATTGGCTCCTCCACTGCCAAACCGGTGCTACTCCCGCTGAGAATCGCATCAGCATCCATGTTGATTGCCAATCGATAGTAGGGTCCCAACTCAACATTTAACCGATCCATCCTTCCATCTAGGCTGATTGCGTTATGAATTATTCTCCTAGGTTTATGAGATCCCTCCGGTAAACTGGTCAGTAAACAAAGACCAAGAGTGGTCATGAACTTTTCCGGTAGCCTCCCTCACCGCTTAATTACTGCGAATAGGATTACATCCCATGGGAAGGAGAATTCAAGTCTGTCCCATGTGTGGCTCCCTTCACCTTTACTACGAGGCCGGCATGGTCACTGGCCAGAAGTACCATTGCAAGCGTTGTGGATATATTGGTTCACTGGTTATTGAGACTGATGAGGAGGATCTGAAGGATTGGGAAAAGGAATGGGAAGAAAAGCGATCAGGCGAACATGACGCCTGACTCGATGTACTTGATTTCCTCGCTCCGCTGGACCTTGGCAATGGCGCGCTCAAAGTCTGACATGGTGACAGTATCGCGATCGTCACGGATGGCGAACATTCCCGCTTCGGTGCACATTGCCTTGATGTCGGCTCCAGTGGAGGCATCACTCTTCATCGCCAGTTCTTGGGCGTCAACGTCATCAGCGACGTTCATATTCTTGGTGTGAATCCTGAATATCTCCACCCTGCCCTCGTAGCCTGGAATTGGAATAGTGATGACCCTGTCGAACCGACCAGGACGCATTAGCGCCTCGTCCAGAATGTCCGGCCTGTTGGTCGCTCCTATGATCTTAACATCCCCAATGGGGTTGAATCCATCAAGCTCTGAAAGCAACTGCATCAGTGTTCTCTGGACCTCTCGGTCACCCGAAGTCGCTACTTCCAGCCTCTTGGCTCCAATGGAGTCAAGCTCGTCGATGAATACTATGCTAGGGGCTTTCTCCCTTGCGAGCTCGAAGAGCTCCCGGACCAGTCTTGCCCCCTCACCGATGTACTTCTGGACCAGCTCTGAGCCAACGAAACGGATGAAGGTCGCCTCGGTCTGGTGAGCTACCGCCTTTGCCAACAGGGTCTTTCCTGTTCCGGGCGGGCCGATCAGCAGGACGCCCTTGGGCGGCTCGATTCCCACCTTCTTGTATAGGTCGGGCTTGAGAAGCGGGTCCTCAACGGCCTCTCTAACCTCGAGTATCTGGTCTTCCAGGCCGCCTATCTGTTTGTAGCTGACCGACGGTTTGTCAATGATCTCCGCCCCAATGACAATGGGGTCCAAGGACGGAGGGAGAACTCCCATGACTGCCAATGTCTGCTTGTTAAGTGAAACTCTAGCTCCGACAATAAGGTCTTCTGGCGGAACGTATTCAGAGGTACTCACGATAAAATCTGGACCGGTGGAACTCTTGACGATGACCCTTCCATCTGGAAGGACATCCTTGACTGATCCAATTATCAGCGGCGGGGACTTCAAGCGCTCCATCTCAGCTCTCATCCGCTTGAGATCTTTTTGCAGCCTGAACAGCTCGCTCTCAACGTAGCGCTTCTCGCCCTCGACCCTGCGGATCTCCTCAAGGAGCTCTCCATTCCTCCGCTCGAGGACTTCGATTTTGTCCCTCATCTCGCTTATTAAATCGTCCAGATGTGGCTCCTTCACCCGGTCACCTCGTTCTTCGCCTTTATGAAGCGGCGTTATATTTGACTCTTTCGCACTCACTCTTTTGAGGTAGATGCACTAACATCTCTTCCTATGTAAGATTGGACTCCGCTATAATATATACTGTTCCATAATGAAAAATGCGATTATACGATGACCATGACTCTGAATATCACATCAAGGGCGAAAACAACGATGAGCGGAATGATGAGCGCATTAAGGGATGTCCGGATCCACTTGGAGTCCTTTGGGGAGGCCCCGATAAGCTCCTTGGAAGCCAAGAGCATGATCAGGAAAATCGCTATGATTGCTCCGCCCACTCCCAATCCGATGGGGATGGTCATCGATATGGCACTTGAAGCGGCCGTGGTACTGGTGGTCGCTGTAGTCGTTGCCGTGGTGATGACAGTGGATAGCATCTTCCCTCGGAGTCTAGATGCAGCTACCTCATTTATATAAATTTCTATGTAAGAAACATGAATAATAATGATTTGCAATATTGATAACATGGATTTGAGATGATTGGTTTCATTCCATACTTTTGAGACAGAAGTCACCTCTTAAGCCAGGCCGTTTCCCCAGAAACATTAAATTTCGGATTCGTTATTGTGATTTGACCTGACATGATGTGTGAGCTTTGCGGTAAGGAATCACAGCGTTTGAAAACTGTCCTAGTCGAGGGAACGGAGCTGAAGGTATGTCCCGAATGCGCCAAGTTCGGTGAGAGTGAGTCCACGACAAAGACCGAGGTGGGTCCAAAGACTCATATCGTACAGAGGCTTGAAAAGAGAGAGCGCAGGATGAAGACCAAGGACGTATACAGCCAGGAAGAGATGGTCGAGCTCGCGGAGGACTATTCCAAAAGGATAAGAGATGCAAGGATGGCCCGCGAGTGGAAGCAGGAAACTCTCGCCGCCAAGATCAACGAGAAGAAGAGCGTGATCACCCACCTAGAGTCTGGGCAGATTAAGCCCAACGATGCCCTCATCAGCAAGCTCGAACGCGCATTAGGAATCACATTGAAGGAGAAGGTCCCCGTCCTTAAGACCGAGATCAAGCATGGAGCCTCCAAGGGAATGACTCTGGGGGATTTCATTCGGACCGAGAAGTAGTCAGCGAGAGATTATCTCCTCTCTGACCTCTGAGATCAGATTATCGATCTCCATGCCCAGATCCATAGCCACGACCAGTGCGGCGACCTCAATGTCGACACCGGTTCTTTCCTGTGCGTGGTTTATTCTGGCCACCACATCTCTCCTCTTCATCCCCGAGTGTCTCGCGATCTCATCCAGCATTCGGGGAAAGAGAGGTTTATCCTGATCCACGGCCGAAGGTTGGGAGAGCACGTCCTTGCTTGGCCTGAAGTCCAGCGGAACATCGATTTTCTTGTAGTCGAAAGTAGGTTTGATGAAACCGTTGGCCTTCTCTAAAAGCTTGTTCTTCAGTCCCAGGTCGAGGAGCAGCTGGGCATCTTTTGGTGTGAACCATCTGTAATCTATGGATGCCGAGAAGACGAATTCTTTCTCCGAAAGAACGCCCTTTCCTTTTCGCTTGAAGATGAGTGCTAGTACCTGCTGAAGTGAGTTCATCTCTCTACCGACCATCTGAAGTCCAAATAAAGTGATGATGGTTTAACTTATAATATTTCTCATAGATTCGTTCCCTGGTATCTTCTCTCGGTCTATTCCAGTGTTGCCAGATGCACAGATAGATGCTTGTAAAGTCCCCTCTTAGGAAAGGGTTATATATGAAATTCCTAATAGTTAGAAATGGAATAAGGAAACATCTCAAAAAGGTGGGGTTTCCATCCCCTTCTTGAACGCGGGAGTTCCCCCATGGATTTGCATGTTCCGCCCAGTTTAATACTGGATTCTCACTCCAAAGGGGTCAGGACATGGACGAGAATATCGAGTCTGGGTTTGACCAGATGGAGCACTCAAGCTCAAACACCGCATCCTCGTTCAGGGTAACCAAGGAGGACATTTTGGAAGCGGATCCAGAATTCAAGAGGGTACTCTTCGGTTCTCAAGACATGGAGGATGCAAGACATCGACTCTACGGTCTTCTTAACAAGAGGGAGTTCTGGCTTCACTCAAAGGATTGCGATCTGGATAATCTTGAGCGGAACAACGCCCTCAGTTGTGTTTCCGTTCTCAAGCAATTCCTCTCGCCAAAGAACGAGGAAATGACCAGTGCAAGCGTCATCGAGGTGCTATATGGCCTGGCCTCAAATTCCAAGGAGTGGGACGAACAGGTCTCCGCTGCATTCCTCATCGAGATGAAAAGGCTGCTAGAGGGGTCTCTGGGTTTATCGGGAATCTACACGGAAGAATCCCTCGACTTCCTAAGGCACGAGGGTAGAAAGGCCGCTTTCCTCAGATCGGACTTCCTTGATGATTTTGCCGATCGCTGCTGGGCTAGAATCCGCTCCTATCCCACGGGGCTGGATGCGGATGTAAGGTCTCTCAGGGATGAGAACAGGGATAGAATTCTCGATATTCTTGGCGGGACCATAGAAGACTGGAACGATTACAGGTGGCAGATCAGGAATGTGATCCTAGGCATCGATCCCCTACAGGACCTCATTGAGCTCACTCCGGAGGAGAAGAAGGCGGTGAACATCGCAAACGAGAATCACATACCCTTCGGAATTACCCCATATTACATATCGCTCATGGATCGCGAATCATCTCGGAAGAACGACCATGCGATCAGAGCACAGGTGATCCCTCCCCTGGATTATGTCATGGCCATGGTGGAGCACAGAGACGACAGGGAGTTAGCACTCGATTTCATGCGCGAACATGATACATCGCCGGCCCCCCTGGTCACAAGACGATACCCTATGATAGCCATAATGAAACCCTACAACACCTGTGCCCAGATCTGCGTGTACTGCCAGAGGAACTGGGAGATAGATGAGGTTCTTTGTCCGACTGCCATGGCGTCCAAGAGGGATCTGGACATGGCGGTCTCGTGGTTCCAGGAGCATCCCACGGTGACCGAGGTACTGGTGACCGGGGGCGATCCAGTTCTGATGGAAGATCGTGTACTAGACGCGATTCTGAAAAGCCTATCCGAGATAGAGCATGTGGAGCGAATAAGGCTCGGAACAAGGGTCCCGGTCGTTCTGCCCATGAGGATCAACGGCGCCTTTGTCGATATTCTGGCTAGATATCATAATACCCCTGATCTGGAGGTATGTCTAATGACTCATTTCGAGCACTCTTACGAGGTAACACCTGAATCGATGAAGGCGATCCAGAGAATTAGAAAGAAGGGAATGGGGGCCTACAACCAGCAGGTATTCACTTTCGAGAACAGCAGGAGATTCGAGACCGCTGCCCTGAGGTTGGCTCTCAAACGCATAGGAGTGGAACCCTACTACAGCTTCAATACGAAGGGGAAGGAGGAGACCGGATACTACCGAGTGCCCATCGCGAGGATCCTCCAGGAGAGGAAAGAGGAGGCGAGGGTACTTCCCGGCATCGTTAGGACCGACGAACCCGTATTCAACATTCCAGCGCTTGGCAAGAACCCACTTAGAGCCTGCCAACACCACAATTACATAATGCTCTCACCTCTGGGAGAACGGTTCTATGAGTTCCATCCATGGGAAAAGAACATCCATCAAGCTGACACCTATATCTACAAGGACGTCCCGATTCTGGACTACCTTGACCGTTTGGAAGCGGTGGGAGAGGACATCAGCGAATATGGCAACATCTGGTACTACTTCTAGTTCATCTTCTGCCAGAAATGATTACCTTACCGCCGCTCTTCCTGACCATATCCGCCATGTGATCGAAGGCGTTCTCATACAATCTGGAGAATTTGAAGAAGTCCTTGCTCCGAACCTCCTTCTTCTTGTTGAAGAAGGTTGATTTGATCCTTTTACAGGTAAATTTGACCTTAACCCAATCTTCAGAGAACTCGCCCTCCATCTCGGTAACGAGCTCCAAAGATATCATGGGAAGCCGGCGCTCCCCCATCCTCATGATCTTCTCTATACCCTCCAGCTTCTTTTGCCAGTTTCTTAGTTCTCTTCTTAGTTCCATCTTCTCTCTGTAGTCCTCAGTGGTCTCCATTGTCTGCTGGATCTCCTGCATTCTATCGAAAGCTTCCCGTTCGTAACTCTCAATGGATCTCCGGCCAGCAAGCAGGAGGTTCTCAGTGATCGCGAGGCCGAACTCATGCTTCTGGAATTCCCATCCAGAAACGATGACATCGGGGTAGGGAGGCCAGCTGAAACCATCGAAGGCTGGCCAAGGTATGACCATATCCACCGGATTCCCAGTTCGATTCTCATAATCCTTAGTGTAGACTCCTTCAAGGTTCTTCAGTTCATCCTTGCAGATTGTACAGACTCCGTATTCCTCTATGACAATTTTCTTGCCATGGACCACGTCGCCTTCAGCCTGATTGCAGAGGTTGCAGGTTCTCAAGGTCTTGCTCATACACCAACATAATCCGTGAATCGGAATATAACAATTTTGTGGCTGGAAGACATGTTTGTTATGATTTCCTTGAATATTCGACGATTCGGGCAAATGATGCTGGAGGCGCGTCTGGCCTTCCCCTCAGGGAATAGTATGAATCTGGGACTATTATAGGGTGTAAGATTCCGCATACTCCCCGACATCGGTGGATGCGCATCTTATCGACCTCTAATCTTATATAGAAGAACAAACATTTCCTTTTCCCGCTAGCTTTGCTAGTGGTTATACATATCTGATTTGATAGGAGGCAATGACATGGGATACGGTAACACCCCCATACTTATCCTTAGAGAGGGTACCAAGCGCGATAAGGGCAAGGACGCTCAATACAACAACATCATGGCAGCTCGGACCATAGCTGACACGGTCAGGAGCGCTCTGGGTCCAAGGGGCATGGACAAGATGCTCGTGGATTCCATGGGTGATGTTGTCATCACAAACGACGGCGTGACTATCCTTAAGGAAATTGACGTTGAGCACCCCGCCGCAAAGATGCTTGTCGAGGTTGCTAAGACCCAGGACGAAGAGTGCGGTGACGGGACTACCACAGCTGTAGTGATTGCGGGAGAACTTCTCAAGAAGGCGGTCGATCTCATCGAAGCCAACGTTCACCCCACGATCATCACTGGTGGATACAGGATGGCGGCCAAGAAGGCCATAGAGGTCCTCGAGGATCTTTCCATCGATACTGGTTTCGACGACAAGGAGACCTTGAAGAAGATTGCCATGACCGCGATGATCAGCAAGGCGGTATCCGGGTCCAGGGAGCTCTTTGCGGAGCTCTCGGTTAATGCGGTTTCCGCTGTCGCAGAGAAGAAGGACGGCGGTTATGTCGTGGACATCGACAACGTTCAGGTCGTGAAGAAGCAGGGCGGGTCCATGGAGGACACCGAGATGATCGAGGGCATCATTATTGACAAAGAACCCGTGAATCCCCAGATGCCTAAGAAGATCAAGAACGCCAAGATCGCTCTCATCGACGCACCCCTTGAGATCAAGAAGACTGAGATCGATGCGAAGATCGAGATCACGGACCCCACACAGCTTCAGGCATTCCTCGACGAGGAAGAGAGGATGCTCCGCAAGATGGTGGAGAAGATCAAGTCCGTGAACGCCAACGTGGTCATGTGTCAGAAGGGCATTGATGACCTGGCCCAGCACTTCCTGGCCAAGGAAGGTATACTGGCTCTTAGGCGTGTCAAGAAGAGCGACATAGAGAAGCTGTCCAAGGCCACTGGTGCGAATATAACCAACAAGATCGATGAGCTCGAGAAAGATGATCTTGGCGAGGCCGCACTGGTTGAGATGAGAAAGGTCCAGGATGATGAACTGACCTTCGTGACCGGCTGCAAGAACCCCAAGGCGGTTTCCATTCTCATAAGGGGTGGAACACTGCATGTCGTAGAGGAGATCGGCCGTTCCCTAGAGGATGCCATGAGCGTTGTCGCGGTCGCCATCGAAGATGGCAAAATGATCACCGGCGGTGGCTCCACGGCCGTGGAGCTGGCCATGAAGCTCAGGGAGTACTCAGCCTCTGTTGGTGGAAGGGAGCAGATAGCCATCGATGCCTTCGCCAGTGCGATGGAGGTAATTCCCACCGCGCTCGCCGAGAACGCTGGACTTGACCCAATCGACATACTCATCGAGATGAGGAAGGCTCACAAGGCGGGCAAGAAGCATGCTGGTGTAAATGTCTACAACGGCAAGGTCGTGGACATGTTCAAGGAGAATGTTCTCGAGCCCTTCCGAGTGGGCAAGCAGGCCATCAACTCCGCCACAGATGCAGCTGTCATGATCCTTAGGATCGATGACGTGATTGCTTCAAGAGGCGGACCCGGCGGCATGCCCGGCGGCATGCCCGGCGGTATGCCCGACGAGGCGTTCGAGGATTAAACTTGAAAAGGGGGGTCCATCCCCCAAACCACTTAACATTTTTCAATATCCCATTCCCTACGTCTCATGGTGATGCTGCAATGGAGAAGGAGCTTGATGAGGAAACCTCTGAGGAGGCATCTCTCGAAGAATCAGTGGAGACCAAAGAAGTAGAATCGCTGAAGCAGGAACTACAGGATCTACGGGATCAGCTCATGGAGGAGAGGGCTTTCTCCAAGAACTATCTCAATTCTGCGAAGAGGATACAGGCGGACTTCGACAACTACAAGAAGCGGCAGCAGAAGGAAATGGAGAGGATAACGGAGAGTGCCAACGAAAAGCTCATCTCCGAACTGCTCCCGATAATAGACGATTTCGAACGTGCCCTGGCCATTACTAATTCTGATCAGGGCATGGAGGGTGTAAGACAGATACACTCCAGCATCACATCCCTTCTCAAGGGCTACGGCCTCAGGGAGGTACCCGTCGAGGGGCGCTTCAATCCAGACCTTCACGAGGCGCTCTGCGTAGGAGACGGCGAGGAGGGACAGATCTTGGAGGTTTATCAGAAAGGTTATTTCCTTGGAGATAAGGTTATTCGTTACGGTAAGGTAATGGTTGGAAAACAGAAAGAGGGTGAATGATATGTCTCGGATCATAGGCATAGACCTTGGAACTAGCAATTCCGCGGCGGCGATCATGGAAGGTGGGAGGCCGACCATCATTCCCAGCGCGGAGGGTACCAGCATTGGGGGGAAGGCTTTCCCCTCGTATGTTGCGTTCACGAAGGAAAACGAGCTCCTGGTTGGAGAACCCGCTCGAAGGCAGGCTGTCACCAACCCCGAGGGCACCATCAAGAACATCAAGCGAAAGATGGGAACTGATTACAAGGTTGAGATCTTCAACAAACAGTACACGCCGCAGCAGATCTCCGCTTTCATTCTTCAGAAGATCAAGAGGGACACCGAGGCTTATCTCGGTGAGAGTGTACAGAAGGTGGTAATCACCGTTCCCGCCTACTTCAACGACAATCAGAGGCAGGCGACAAAGGATGCAGGAGCCATAGCTGGATTGGAGGTCGTTAGGATCATCAACGAGCCCACGGCCGCCGCCCTGGCATATGGGATAGACAAGACCGAGGAGGAGCAGCAGATAATGGTGTTCGACTTCGGGGGCGGAACTCTGGACGTCACAATAATGGAATTCTCAGAGGGCGTTTTCGAGGTCGTATCCACAAGCGGCGACACCCAGCTGGGCGGCACCGACATGGATGAGTTGCTCATGGATTTCGTCGTAAACGAGTTCAAGAAGGAGTCAGGCATAGATCTCAGGAATGACAAGATGGCACTGTGGAGGGTGCGCGAGGCGTGTGAGAAGGCAAAGATCGAGCTCTCAACCACCCAGACCACAGAGATCAACCTTCCATTCATCACCGCCGATCAGACCGGCCCCAGACATCTCTCCAAGGACATTACAAGGGCGAAGCTAGAGGAGCTGGTGAATCCCGTTGTCAGGAGATGCAAGGGGCCCATCGACCAAGCATTGAGGGACGCCGGGGTCGGGGCGGACAAGATCAACAAGATTATCATGGTGGGGGGACCGACAAGAATGCCTGTCGTCCAGAAGTTCCTTGAGACCACCATTGGCAAGAAGATCCAGAGGGGCATCGATCCTATGGAATGCGTGGCGATGGGGGCCGCCATTCAGGGGGCGGTTCTCGCTGGCGAGGTCAAGGATGTCCTCCTGCTGGATGTGACGCCCCTGTCGCTCAGCATCGAGACCCTGGGGAGAGTGGCCACCCGCCTCATCGAAAGGAACACGACCATTCCAACGAGGAAAAGCCAAATATTCTCTACAGCTGCTGACAACCAGACCACCGTGGAGATCCACGTGCTCCAGGGCGAGCGGGAAATGGCCGTTGGCAACACTTCCTTAGGCAAATTTCAGCTCATGGGCATACCGTCTGCGCCGAGGGGAATCCCTCAGATAGAGGTCACATTTGACATCGATGCTGATGGCATCCTGAATGTATCCGCCAAGGACTTGGGCACCGGGAAGCAGCAGAGCATCACGATCACCGCGAGCACGAAGCTCCCCCAGGACGAGATCGACCGCGCCGTCAAGGAAGCGGAGCAGTACGCCGATGAGGACAAGAGCCGCCGCGAGAAGGCCGAGGCTGTAAACCAGGCAGACTCGCTTATCTACTCAACGGAGAAAACGCTGGATGAGCTCGGCGACAAGGTCACCCCGGAGGAGAAGGAGAAGATGCAGAAGGGGATCGAGGAACTCCGCCAGGCCTTGGAGGAGGGAGAGATCTCCAAGATTAAGGAGAGGACGGAAACCCTCAGCAAGGAGATGCATCAGATATCCTCACGGATTTACCAGCAGGTCAGTCAGGAGCAGGCCCAGGCTCAGCAGCAGGCTCAGGCCGAGGAACCCTCAGGAGAGCAAGAGGGCGATTACGTCGATGCTGATTACAAGATCGTGGACGAGGAATAGGCTGAGGTTGCATGGCCAAGAAGGACTACTATGAGGTGCTTGGCGTCGAGCGCGGCGCCTCAAACGACGAGATCAAGAAATCCTATCGCCGTCTGGCAAGACAGTATCACCCAGATGTGACCAAGGAGGACCCCAAGGACGCTGAGGAGAAGTTCAAGGAGATGTCCGAGGCGTACGAGGTCCTGGTCGATGACGAAAAGCGAAAACTTTACGATGCCTATGGTCATGCCGGCGTATCAGGTCAGTTCAGTGGAGGCGGCTTCGACTGGAGTGACTTTACCCATTTTGGGGACATTAGAGATATATTCGGCGATATGGGGTTCGGGTTCGGCAACAGCATCTTCGACATGTTCTTCGGAGGCCTTGGTGGAGCCGCAGCTCAGGGCAATCGCCCCAGAAAGGGGGAGTCCCTCCGATACGACATAGAGATTTGTCTTGAGGACGCTGCCAAAGGCATCAGCCAGGAAGCGAAAATACCTACCTGGGCGAACTGCGAGGACTGCAAGGGTACCGGAGCCCATGGAGGCAATACGATGACCTGCCCAACCTGCGGTGGCAAGGGACAGATATCGACCACCCAACGCCGAGGATATTCTCAATTTGTTTCGATCCAGGCATGCCCCAAGTGCAATGGCAGGGGTATGATCGCGGAGAAGGAATGCTCGAAGTGCGATGGGCGCGGGCAGATCAGAAAGACGTCCACATTGAAGCTCGAAATCCCTCCGGGGGTGGAAAATGGAACGAGGCTGCGCATTCCCGGGGCTGGAAACCCCGGAAAGAATGGCGGTCCGCCCGGTGATCTCTTTGTTGTCGTACATGTGAAGGAGCACGAGTTGTTCAAGCGCGACGGTCCCAACATATACTTAGACTGGCCAATCTGTTTCACCGATGCAGCCTTGGGGGCCGAAGAGGAGGTCCCTATGGTGGGGGGCAAGGTCAAATTGAAGGTGCCAGCGGGATCCCAGAGCGACACGGTCTTCCGGCTGAAAGGAAGTGGAATGCCCAAGACCAACGGTCGTGGAAAGGGGGATCAGTTCATTCGCATCAAGATCAAGGTACCCTCTAAGCTCAATAAGGAGCAGAGGGAACTTCTAGAGAAGTTCGCTGAGATAGAGCCCCACGACAAGAGCTTCTTCGACCGTTTCAAGCTTTGACATTAGATTTATATTCAAAGCATCATTGAACCCCTGCCTTCAAGGTAAGGCGAGGGGGGACACCTAGTGGGCACACTGGGCGCGGTCGAGCAATATAGGGAGTATGACAGGAGAATCTGGATCCTGTTCACCTCGGACCTGATCGTAGCCATTGGGTTCTCAGTGGTGATGCCTTTCCTCGCCATCTATCTCCACGATGGCCTGGGCGTCCCCATGTCCATCGTTGGAACCATCTACTTAGTCGGCGCCTTGATGGCTGCCCTGGGCTCCATCATAGGCGGAGAGCTTTCCGACAGGCTTGGCCGGCGACGCGTCATGCTGTTCTCTGTGGGGATGAGGGCTCTCGCCTTCTTCTTGGTGGCCGTATCAGTGGCCGCTGGTCAAGGATTCATCATAATATCTTTCCTGGTCATCATCAGCTGGTTCTTCGGCTCTCTCTTCGAACCCGCTGCAAACGCGATGATCGCTGATCTCGTCCAACCAGGCCGGCGCCTTGAGGCCTACGGGCTTCTGAGAGTGGGGGTGAATATCGGCTGGGCTTTGGGCCCCATGATCGGTGGATTCCTCGCCGCCTATTCGTACTCGTCACTATTCATGCTCACAGCGATCTGTAGCGCCGCTTCCTTCATCATGATACTCTTCTGGATATCCGAATCGATGCACGGGAAAAAGCCCACCACCGGATTCAGCTTGAAGGATATCGCCTCCGTCAGGAGCGATCGGACATTCCTTTATTTCTGCATCACATCATTCATACTTTGGATCCTGATATCTCAGATGTCATCTACGTACTCTGTGTTCGCCAAGAGCACGGTGGGCCTTGGGGAGACGCAGATAGGATACCTGTATTCTATCAACGGAGCGATGGTCGCCATATTCCAGATCCCAATAGCTAGGCTTCTATCCACCCGGAAGATGACACGCACACTCATCCTGGGCTCCTTGCTTTACGTAGTTGGTTACTTCATCGCTGGCTTGGCCGGAGGTTTCACGCTCCTGGCCATCTGCATGATCACCATAACCCTAGGAGAGCTGGTGGTATCACCCACTTCAATGAATATGGTGGCTAACCTCTCTCCAGAGAAAGAGCGTGGAAGATATATGGGGGTATTCAGCTTCTTCACCGCGACCGGTTGGTCATTGGGGCCGGCCATTGGTGGACTGCTGTTGGATAGCATTGTGGAACCGATCATACTCTGGAGCGCGATCTCGACCATTGGACTGGTGAGTGCTGTGGGGTATGCCATGCTGGGGCGGAAGATGACTCCTGAGGCAGACAGGGCCGGAGCCAAGGGTGGCAAATAATTAAATTGTCACACGGCCCCTTACACTTGAATGAAGGTAATCGGGGTCATGACCGAGGATTTCAACTTCTTCTACGATCTCGTCCAGATCCTGAAAAGAAGCGGTGAGTCCTTCGTCTCACTGGGATTCAATGACGCGATACCTATCTCGGTCGGGGTGATCATCACCACTAAGAGGGAGAAGGGCCTGGTGAACTTCCCCAAGGTAGTGACTTCCAAGGATCCAAAGCATGCCGTGAACCTAGCATTGAGCATCCTCAAAGGAGGTGAAAGGTTCGACCTGGCAATTGTGGGAGTAGATCCAGGGCCCCGACCAGGAATGGCCGTCATCGCCGATGGCAAGCTCATCCTCAAGAAGTTGGTCCAGTCTCCGGAAAAGGTCTCGGAAGAGATATCCGATATGATATCCTACATCGGTTTTTCCCAATTGATGGTCAGAATCGGGCACGGTGATCCCACCAATCGAAATCGCATCATTTGCGCAATATGGGACATCGTTGATAAGATCGAGATCGTGGACGAAACCTCCACTACCGCTCCGGTTGGGTTACCCGATGTGGAGGCAGCCATGATAATCGCCCAGACATCGGGTAGTCAGGTGATGGAGCAACCGGTCATATGCCCCTCAGATGGCGAGATTAGAGAGATACAGCGGTTGAGCCGGATAGAAAGCGGGGGACGGATCACCATCTCTTCGGAGCTTGCAAGAGCCGTGGCCAAGGGCGTTATTACCCTGCGGGAAGCGATTGATTCGCAGATTTAGATCCTCTCGAAGGAAGGGATCTTTTTCAGGAGCATCCCTTCGATGATTACCGAATCCATCTCACGAGCTTTGCCAACTGCTCGATGGAGCTTAGCCTCGTTTTCGGCGTAGATTGTAAGGAGCACCTCACCCTTCTCGACGCTGTCCCCCTTCTTCTTTGTGAGGACAATGCCAGCGCCCTTGTCCTTGGGTGCTCCAGCTGCCCTTGCTATTCTCACGATGGCCTGATTGTCTATGCTGTTGATGTATCCACAGGTCGATGCGAAGATATCATGGGTATGGATGCCGACGTCGATATCCTCGGAGCTAATGTCGGGGGAGCCGCCCTGGGCTTCCACTATCTGCCTGAATTTCTTCAAAGCCTCTCCCGACTCTAGGATCTCTTGGGCTCTCTCCTCCCCTCGGGGTATTCCACCCATCTCTAGGAGCATCCCGGCAAGGCCACAGGCCTTCTCGATCACCGAACGCGGATGGTCAGCCCCCTCGAGAACGGAGATGGCCTCCCTTGCCTCCAGCGCGGGTCCAACAGCCCTTCCGACCGGCTGACCTCCGTAAGTGATCGCGCACTCGACCTTAATCCCGAGCCTCTCACCCAACTCGATGAAGTCCCTTGAATACATCCTAGCGGCGTCCATGTCCTTCACCTTGGTGCCATCGCCCATGGGTATGTCCACCACCAGGAACTGGGATCCAACGGCCTTCTTCTTGGACATTACCGAGGCTAGGAGCTGGGCGTGTGGATCGATTCCCAACGGATATTCGACCTTGATGATGAGATCGTCTGCCGGGGCAAGGTTCATGGAGCCCCCCCAGGCCAGAGTTCCGCCCACCTTCTCAGCTATGCTCTTGAGCTGGTTGGAGTCGAATGAGACGTTGGCGAATACCTCCACAATATCAGCAGTGCCCGCGGCACTGCTTATAGCCCTAGAGGAGGTCTTGGGGATCATTAGTCCCGCCGCTGCAACAATGGGCACTACCAGAAGTGTAACCTTGTTGCCTGGACATCCGCCAACGCTATGGAAGTCGAACACTGGATTGTCGAATTCGATGGTCTCACCGGTGTCCACCATGGCCTCGGTGAGATCAGCGGTCTCCCTGATGTTCATTCCATTGATGTAGAGGGCGGTGACATAAGCGGACATCTCTACCGGGGACAGATTTCGGTTGGCGATATCCTGTACCAGGGTTCGTATCTCCTCCGAAGATAGCTCCTCGCCCCTCATTTTCTTCTTGATGAAGCTCACCGAATCTGGTTTGGGGGTGTAGATGACCTCGACCTCTTCCGAGGGCTCGATCCCCATGGTGTTGAAGGCCTTCCCAAGAAGTCCTATCTCGCCCCTCGTCACCACCGTGTCCGTGGTCTGGAGTATGGCGGTGATTTCCTTCCTCTCGTGCTTCACTTTTACCCGGTCCTGCTCTCTCACTCCGATCTCATGGCAATCCTCGTAATGCATGACCGCAGTGTACTCGCCGGCGTCCATGTCAATGTACTTCGTCTTCAATCTCATTCAAAACCCCACCTATCAATAGCCATCCTCAATTCCTCGTGATCCTCGGCATAGTCTCTTAGCTCTACTCCCATGACTGCCGCGTCCACTGCCTGGACCATGGCCCTTGCCCCCCCTCTCACTCCTAGTGGGTGGCCAGCCACGCCCCCCCCAGCTTGGATCTGAATGTCTCTCCCTCCTATTTTAACCAGAGAGGGCACCATCCCTGGATGAAGTCCACCGGAACAAACAGGCATGACCGGTTTCAGGGTTCCCATCTCCTCAACACAGGCCCTTTGATTGTCGAGATCCTCCTCTGGATCCCCCTTCATCTTCCCCACGCCGAATGTGCCTATATGAAGGGCATCGCCCCCGCACATCCTTACCAGCTTGGTGAAAACCCTCATCGATACGCCGTGCTCCGGGTTTCGAGTTATCGCCCCGTGCATGGTCCGATGGACATGTATGGGCAGCTTGATTGAGGCATCCTCGGAAAGGGCCTGTACGGCGGCGAAACCGCAGGTGAGCACATCCACCATGAGCTCTGTGGCTCCCAGATCCTGTGCCCACTCGGCAACCTCAACGATACGGTCTCCCCTCGTGGACACGTTGATGGCATGCATCATCTTGTGCCCGGTCTCATCCCTAACACGATCAATGGCCTCGGCGATGGAAATCACCCTCTCCTCCATGGGACAGAAGTTCTGGTCGACCAAGGTCTCATCGTCCTTCCCGTTGGTCAAACCGCCCATTCCAGCTTCGTATACGTAGTCTGCGGTCTTCGGCGGCGATAGCCCTATCTTAGGCTTCACGATGGTCCCTACAAGGGGCTTCTCGGGTCTGTCCAGCAGGGAGCGCATTCCTTCTATTCCAAGCCTCGGGCCTCTGAATTCCCGGACCATACTTATCGGAAATACCACATCCTCAAGCCTCACCCCCTCTATTGCATCCAGACCGAAGAGGTTTCCAGCGATCACGCTTAGGATCTGGGGAACTCCCCCCACCTCCAGGCTGAAGTCCTCAGAGGGGAAGGCGATCGTGGCTCTGTCATCCTGGATGTCGATCACCTTTCCACTGAGCCTGTCGAATATTTCATCGCTGAGCGTGGTCAGTCCTGTCCAAGTTCCCGTGGATTGCTCCGTGGCAATAGCCGCGGCCGCTGTTTTCATGGGCAGTTCGCTGCTGACCCGGTACACACATATGACGTTGTCGTCAACATCCACCTTCTCTCCCAGATGGAGATATCTATCAGAATATTCCATTCCAGCCCTCCTTTCACCAATCCTCATACTCGAACAGGAATTCTTGACCAAGCATTCTTACTATGACCTCGTACGAAGCGCTGGGAGGTATGAGTCCGATCTCCGTGACGATATAGTCAATGTACTCTGGGGGGGTGGCATCGAATACCGGATTGAGCACCTTCACAGTATTCGGAAGTTCGCCTGGTCCTGCTACCTCCTCAGATCCTCTCTCCTCGATCTCCACCGGTTTCCCGGTCAGAGTCATGGGAGAGAACTTGTAGGTCTCCGCGCACACTACGAACGGTACTCTGGCCTCGTGGGCGACAAGTGCGATCTGTGAGGTCCCTATCTTGTTAATGACCGCTCCGTTGGAAGTTATGGTGTCCGCTCCCACCAGAACGAGATCAATATCCTTCATTATCCACCTGACGGCGGAGTCCACTATCAGGGTTACTGGCACCCCCTCTTCTGCCAGTTCCCTGACCGTTATCAGGCCCTGTCTCCAGGGCCTGGACTCCGTAACGAAGACCTCGATATCCTTTCCCTCCCTGAAGGCGGTCTTTATGACACTAAGGGCAACGGAGCTATTGCAGTGTGTGAGTATCCTATCACCATCGTTCACTCTTCTCGCCCCCATCTCCCCGATCACCTCGGTCGCTCGATTTGACCTCTCCATGAACCGCTCCCCATTTTCCTTGACCAGGTCCTTGAGGTCGTCTAAGTTTGAGGCTTTGCGATAGCCCTTCAGGACAGCCTGTACTCCGTTCCAAAGTGATACTGCAGTAGGCCTGGAGCTAAGAAGTATCTCCCGTCCCTTCTCCAATTCATTCTTGAGATCATCAAGACTATCCCCTTCGTATCCATCCACCAGGTTCATTAATGCCTCGGCCGCTTGCCTGGCAATCCTACCTGCCCCCCTGATCTTCATGCTTCTTATGTCCTCAGCTACATTCTCCACTCCCATGATGGACCCCCCTTTTCTACTCCATAAATTAAACCGATCGAGATTCTCCAATTCTCATTCATCGCTGCAGGGAAGCTTTATCAGGTTTTCCTGGGTTCCTCGGATCTCCTCCCGCAGTCTCCTCAGGTATACGAGATCTCCTGTCTGGATTATCTCAATGATCTTGTCAGCGATGGCCTTTCCCACTCCAGGGATGTCCTGGAGTCTTCCCTCTTGGTAGTAGTCCCTCAGATCACGATCGAGGGTCGCGATGTTCTTCGCGGCAAGCCGATAGGACCTTATCTTGAAGACATTGTCCTTCCTAGCTTCTAGAAGCTCGGCTATCTCCTCAAGAATGTCGATAACCTTACCGTTGATCATGAATGCACCTTCAACTTCCGCGACGGATATCACTCGCGCCTGCATTTTCTCTGAAGGGAATATATACCAAATGGTTCAATAAATACTTGCGACCTGAAGAAGGGGGCTATTGGAGGTATTAGATGCCATATAACAATCCATATGATGCAGTTAAGGCCCAAGTGGACAAGATAGGAACCCATCTTGGCATCGACAAGGGAATTATCGAACTCCTGAAGAAGCCGGCGAAGGAGCTGACGGTCAATTTCCCTGTGAAAATGGACAGCGGGAGGATTGAGGTCCTCACCGGTTACCGTGTTCAACACAACCTGGCAAGAGGGCCAACCAAGGGAGGGATCAGATATCATCCTCACATTGGAATCAACGAGATCAGAGCCCTTTCAATGCTCATGACTTGGAAGTGCGCCGTGGTCAACCTCCCGTATGGAGGGGCCAAGGGCGGAGTCAGAATCGACGTCAAGCAATACAGTAAGAATGAGCTCGAGCGGGTGACCAGGAGATTCACGGAGGAGATATCCCACATGATAGGCCCGAAGGTGGACATACCAGCGCCAGACATGTACACTGATGCACAGGTCATGGCCTGGATCATGGACACCTACAGCATGAAGCATGGATACTCGATACCCGAGGTTGTTACAGGAAAGCCAATCGAGATCGGAGGGTCATTGGGAAGGGACGAGGCTACCTCCAGGGGTCTCATGTATGTTGTTGAGGAGGCCGCTAAGATAAAGGGACTCAAGCTCAAGGGAGCCAAGGTGGCGGTCCAGGGCTATGGTAACGTGGGTTGGCATGCAGCGCGCCTGTTGAACGAGGAGGCCGGGTGTGATGTGATCGCAGTCAGCGACTCCACCGGGGGGATCATGAACAAGCACGGCCTCGATCCCAGAAAAGTGTACGATCACAAGCGCCGAACCGGAACGGTGATGGAATATCCCAAAGCGATCTGCGTCTCCAATGAGGAGCTGTTGGAGATGGAGTGCGACATTCTGGTACCAGCCGCTCTAGAGAATAGCATCACCGAAAAGAACGCAGATAATATAAAGGCGAGAATCGTGGCAGAAGGGGCGAACGGACCCACTTCCCCCGCGGCTGACAAGATACTGTTGGAGAAGGACATCATGGTCATTCCAGACATCCTTGCAAACGCGGGTGGCGTCACGGTCAGCTATTTCGAGTGGGTTCAGGGGTTGCAGCACTTATTTTGGTCTCTGGAAGAGATAAAAACGAGGCTTAAGGACATCATCGTTCCGGCCTTCTCCAAGGTATTCTCCAACAGTCAGAGTGAGGGACTGGACATGAGGGGCGCGGCCTACGTCGTGGCGATGAAGGAGGTCGTCAAGGTCATTGAGCTGAGGGGCATCTTCCCCTGAGATGATTCGGTACTACTCGTTCCTCAGTAGGAAGAATGGGATTTCCAAGATGCGATTACCTCTCAATATCGAGGTGGAATACTGCTCGTCAGATTCTCCAAGCCCTTAAAGGGTGAGGCGATAGTAGGCGCCCTCCACGATCTCGCAAGGGCGCTTGATGGAAGATTTAACTACACACCCATTACCGTTTCCTTCACCGGATCCTCAAGAGAGGAGAGGAGATACGATAGCGTTTACATCGATCTCAGAGATGAAAGATTGACTTTCCACGATCCCAAGGATTCGACTCGACTATTATCTGAAAGCAGTTATGAGGCGGTGATGATTCACCCTG
>DATKXF010000083.1:0-9949 GCA_035529155.1 Methanomassiliicoccales archaeon
GATCAAGGGACAGACACTGATAGAGCATTCCGATAATCCCCTGGCTCCGATCATCAAGGATATGTGGAACAAGATGGAGGAGATCCTGAGTGAATGAGAAGGACCCGTTCGAAAGAGCCATCGATGAGATACAGGCCAGGATAGTCGAAGAGGAGGAACGCCTTTACTCCCCGATCGTGTTGGAGGAATCACGGAACCCCTACCACATGTGGAAGATGGAGGATGCTCATGGTTGGGCCCAGGTTCAGGGGATCTGCGGGGACACCATGTGGATCTACCTGAAGGTCGATGGAAAGACTATCCTTGAGGCGAGTTTTGAGACCGATGGTTGTGGGGCAACCATGGCCGTAGGGAGCAGGTTGATGAAGATGGTCGAGGGTTTGGAACTCGCAGATGTGTTGATGATGACCGATGACGACCTCGTTGATGAACTGGAGGGCCTACCGGAGGGCAGCCTGCACTGTACGGGTCTCGCGGTCTCGACTCTATATAAGGCAGTTGATGACCTATACGCGAAGGGCGTAGTAGGGTAAAGATATACTATCCCGCATTCTTACCCTTGTAGGAGGGTAGTATTGACGCGTTCGGAAGATGTTCTAAGAACAGAGATTATCGAGGCCTTGCGAGGAGTAATGATCCCCGAGAAGAACGCCTCTGTATACGATCTTGAGCTGATTCGTGAAGTGCAGATCTCCAAAGGGCACGTTAGGTTGATATTCTCCCCTGGGGCAGTGCTTTGCTCAAGTGTCCAGGTGGCTTTCAGCATCAAGCATGCGGTGGGATCGGTATCCGGCGTTCGCAAGGTCGAGATCCACATCGCGGATTACGAAAGAATATCCCTGAAACAGAATGATGATTGAATC
Organism: Methanomassiliicoccales archaeon; assembly: GCA_035529155.1. Classification (GTDB taxonomy): domain Archaea; phylum Thermoplasmatota; class Thermoplasmata; order Methanomassiliicoccales; family JAAEEP01; genus JAAEEP01. Next base: position 864 of record DATKXF010000083.1, read on the forward strand.
CCTCGCCTGCCATTCATATAGGGCACGCTCCATTCCTTCTTCGATATCATGAGGATAGCAGTCTCGGCAGAGGAGCCCACACTGGACTCCGAGATAGGAGAGGATCTGGGCCACTCTCCTTATTTTCTAGTAGTAGACACTGAGACCATGGAATTCAAGGCGGTGGAGAACGAAGCGGCCTCCTGGGACATGGGCGCAGGGATGAAGGCGGCGGACATCGTCATCTCGTTGGGCGCGGAGGCATTGATCACGGGAGCAATAGGGATGCATGGCTACTCCAAGCTCTCCCAGGCCAAGATCATGGTGGCCAGTGAGGAAGAGGGCAAGATCAGGGATCTCATAGAGGTTTTCAAGAGAAGGCACGGCCTCTGAAGATCGACGAAAATAATCTCGGGACCCAGTATCCTCGATCAGTTGTTGATCTCCTGCATCAAAACATTCTCCAGAGCCACATCTGATGCGTGAGTCGGAGTGGGCTGAAGATCATGCAGGATGTTCCTCGTCTCAAGAGGGATTTCGCCAGGGTTGCTCTCCAAACCACCATTCTTGAGCTTCGCATCCTGCTTTTCCAGGTGATTCCTAATACCTCTGAGCAGGTTAGAGAGCGAGTTCAATACAAGGGCACAGATGCACATCACGAACCCTAGGGTGAAAAGGAAGGCGGCCAGTACGGTCTGGAAAAGCCACCCGAAGCCCAATATCGTAACCTCGAATAGTGAGAAGAAACCCATTAGAAGACCGATGCATGCGATGATGAACCCCGGGACTCCTATCATCAGCAGGGGCCTGTGCTGGCTTACCATGTTGATGATTCTTCCCATCACGGAGAGACCGTGGGTGACTGGATGCTTCTTGTGCTTGTTGGGAACATCATAGATCGCGGTGATGGGGATCTCCTTGACTATTAGCCCTTTCGCCGCGAAATTGCAGATCATGTCCGATTCGATGTTGTACCCCTTAGAATGGAAGTCAAGATTGGCTATAGCCATCTTACTGAGAGCGCGAAACCCGGATTGAGAATCGGTTATGTCGAGCTCGCAGGCAGCATTGGTCAGCCCGTTAAGCACTTTCTGGCCTGCCTTGCGGTAGGTGGGTATCCGATGCTCGCTCCCCAGAAAACGAGAGCCGATGACCAGATCGGCCTCCCCGTTCAGAATAGGAGCGGCCAGAGGCGATATCTGCGCAGGATCGTGCTGACCGTCTCCGTCCATCATGACGACGACCTTGAAACCATTGGTGCCAGCGTGTCTCAGTCCTGTCAACAGGGCGGTGGCCTTCCCTGTGTTTCTAGGCATGTCGATGATCTCAGCGCCTGCGAGCCTGGCGATCTCGGAGGTCCTGTCAACAGAACCATCGTTAACCACGATCACGTGCTGGCAGTTATTTCTCGCCTCGAGAACCACGCTGCCGATAGAAACCTCCTCATTGTAAGCAGGTATGACGCAGACTATCCCATTCCCACTGTCGCTAATTCAGACCACCTAGATTTAGGCTCCCCCAGAAATGAAACATGACCTCCAATATATCTTTTGTGCTGGTTATCATGTTTGGTAATCATGATGAGTCTTGAACACATGGATTTCATTATTTCGAATGATAAAAATCATGAATCATTCGTTCATTTTCGCAAGGAAAATCGGGTCAACCGAGAACGTTATCTCTTCGACATGAAAAGGTAAATAATATCTCGGAATTCATGAGGGGAACATGGGTTTCAAGGCAGTTCCCTACACCGACGTTGAGCTTGAGAATGTCACCGAGGAGGGTGCCAAGGGTGCCAAGATCAGATGGTTGATCTCGAAGAAGGACCAGGCGACGAGATTCGCCATGCGCTACTTCGAGATAACCGAGGGAGGGCACTCGCCGCTTCACAGCCACCCTTGGGAGCACGAGGTCTTCGTGATGAAGTGTAAGTGCAAGGTAGTCTGTGACGGTGAGGAATCCGTTTTGACCGAGGGAGGTGTGATCTTCGTACCGGAGAACGCTGAGCACAACTTCCAGAACATTGGAGAAGGAGAGCTTCACTTCATCTGCGTCGTGCCCATTATGGATTGAGTGTAGATAGCTGACCATCAAGAGAGTAAAAGTTGCCTATTCATTGGTATAGAGTATGTGGGATTGCAATTATTGGGGCTTCACCCAGGTCCATACCCCTCCATGACGCTGTTGTCGAAGAGGATGCCCTGAAGGCTGCGTTTGATTTCCGTGCAATCGCACCCCGGGCATTTCTGGGGTTTGGGCTCTCCATAGGGGACCTCGAACAACTCGCCACAGTTGACGCACTCGAACCATCTTGTCGAGAACATTTCTTCACCCCGTTAATACTTTGGTGGCCGTGCTTAATCAAGTTTGCCCCATTAGGTGTCGCAGCCTTTCTGCCGAGTCGTCACTGATCTCGTGCTCAAGTCGACATGCCTGCATGATCGCTTCATTTTCATCCACGCCGAGCAATATGAGGAATCTCAGAATGACCTGATATCTCCGTTCCACCCTAGAAGCAATGTTTTTGCCCCTCTCGGTCAGCCGGGCGCCGTGATAGGGTTTCCAGGCAATGTATCCCTTGTTGTGGAGCTTTCGGCAGAACTCACTGACCGAGGATGGTCTGATCCCCAGATGCTTTGCGATAAGAGAGGTACCGGCCTGACCGTTCCTTCCCTGAAGGAAATTAATGGTCTTGAGGTACTGCTCGACCGACGATCGCCTCATAGAACCTCCAAAAAAAAGGCAAGAAGGCCCGTTCATTCACCAGCGGTACAAGGACCAGCGCCTTGGGGGCATGTAGTACGGGTCATAGTACGGGTCAAAGTAAGGGTCACAATACTGACCACGACCATAGAATCGACCGTACCCCCTACCAGATCCTCTGCCATATCCCATACCAAAGCCTCTGCCCCTTCCGAAGCCACGCCTCATGCCCCAGCCCATTCCCATCCTAGGAACTTCTGGGTTGGCGAAACCCGATATAGGATAACCTGCACAGAACCCGGCCCTTCGACCGGTCATGGGACCTACTCCTATAGGGCCCGTTCCATCTCCTCCGGGCATTCTCAATCACCACCTTTCTTCCTTTTTTCTATCTCATTCTTCAGGGACTCGATTTCCTCGGAGAGGTCATCACGCTCCATCTCCATCATCTCGAGTTCCTGCTCCATCATCCTAAGCTCTTCTTCCGGTTCGATCTGCATCCTTGGAGGGTACCGGTACGGTATCATCCCTGGCTCGGGATAGGGATACATCAATTCCGGAGGCTGCCCAGGACCGTAGACCTGATATCTATTCCTAGCCCATCCCGGAATACCGGTCTGCCTGTATATCCACCTATATCGATTTCCTCTTCCATATCCACCTGGCATCTCAATCACCTTTGTAAGGGGGGATGGAGTGTCATCATCTTTCCAGCGGGTCCGGAGCTTTTACAAGCCAAGGAGGTCGTATGACACTCCATATATGTACTATGTAGAAGTAATATAAATAGTTAATGAATTATTGCGCATATATATATTAATAAATGCGCATTTGTGCAATTGAATGAACAACCTTCGAGGCGCGATGGCTCTCCTTCCGTTTACTTCAGTGGGATGATGGATATCGGGTTTCATGCAGGCTGACGATCGATCCGTCGTGTGTGGAGACGGAAAATGACTTCTATCCTCAAAGGTGTGAGGAACGACGGATCTGATCAGTATGGATACAGGCGGACTAGCCGAGAGACTAAGGAAGATGAGCATGGAGATGGGCGCTGACCTCTTCGGGATATCGGATGCCCGGCTTTTCCTGAACGACGAGTACCTGGGCAACAGGCCCCAGGATGTGATGGAGAACTGCAGATCGGTACTGGTGCTGGGGGTGAGGATACCGAGTGGTTGCCTGTCCACCCTCCCCCGTGGTAGGGGAGAGTACACCAACACCCTGATGGCGGGTACGGCGACACTCAGGATAATGGCCTTCAAGCTGGCGGCCGAGATCGAGAGGGAGGGTTTCCTGGCGACCCTGGTGCCCTCAGAGGGCAGCGAGTTCGGGTACTGGTACGCGGACAGAAGGACGCTCATGGGCGATGTCTCCATCAAGTACGCAGGCTACCTGGCGGGCCTGGGGGACTTCGGTCTCAACCACCTACTTATCACCAAGGAGCACGGTCCCAGGGTCAGGATGACCGCGATAATGACGGACGCCCCCTTCGCTGCCGGGGAGCCCACGGACGGGCTCGTCAACGAGATGTGCGCAGGCTGCAAGAGATGCGTGGACATCTGCCCTTCCGGCGCCATCGGTGCGGACGGCACGATGGACCGGGGCAAATGCGCCAGATACATGTTCGAGGAGCTGGAGGGGCTGAGGTGCGGCCTATGCGTGAAGGTCTGTCCTCTCTAGTCCCAGTGGACTAAGGATTTCGCAGCTTCGGATGCGGATTCACACGCTTCCAGACATCGGGTCACGCAATCCGGTGCGGGTTTGACGACAGGGCACCGGTACGTTAACGGGATCCCCGCTGAGAACAACCGGGTCACTACCTCAACCTCGCCGCCTTCTCCGCCCAGGAGCCCCGAAGGCCCGACACCTCATCTACAGGTTGGTTCAGCGGGTTCGGGCCGAGTTCCACGATCCCGTTGATGAAATCGGTGATCGCGGTCACGTACTCCTCTGCCTGATCGGCGTCTATCCAAGCGACATTGAAACGCGCCTTGTCGAAGCCTAACTGGGTAAGTAGCTTTCTAAGCAAGGTCATTCTCTTCCTCGTGCGCAGGGAGCCCACCTCAAAGTGACAATGTCCCGGCTTCCCACCGATGATCATGACTCCATCGGCCCCGTTGGAAAACGCCCTCAGTATCCATTCAGGATCTACCCTAGCTGAGCATAGTGTTCTGACGACCCGGAACCTTGGGTCCATCTGGATCCGCTTGATGCCGGCCAAGTCTCCCGCCGCGTAACCGCACCAGTGGCAGGCGAATACCACGATGTGGGGAAAACCATTGCTTCCCTCGGTGGCGGCGTCAACCTCAGCTAGGACCTCCTCGTTGGAGAAGAGTTCCATGTCCATAGCCCCACTGGGACAGGAGGAGACGCAGACCCCGCAACCCTCGCATGTCTCGGGATTTACCCAAGAGATCGAACCCTCTGCATCCTGTTGAGAGACAATGGATATCGCATCGACGCGACACACGGTCTTGCACACCCCGCATCCGTCGCAGAGATCTCCATCGACCAAGGCGACTGTGCCGTGAAGCGAGGGGATCATCCTTCTTGATCTAGCGATGGCCATTAACATCTGGTCCTTGGCCTTCTCTGTCGCTTCAATGCTTTCGCAGGTGTGGATCCATGCGCACTGCTCACGCAGGTTGGCCATCTCGACCATGTATCGATTGATACCCGCGCTCTCGGCGATTTCCTGAAAGTGATCCATGTAGATCCTTGGTGAGCATGCTCCTATCACGATCCTGTCGAGATCATGATCCCTTATGCTCTGGACCATGGACTCACTCATGCTGGGAGAGCAGAGGAAATCGAACATCTCGACGTGGACCACATCATCTATCTTCCTGCAATGATCCGCCACCTCAAGGAAATCTATGCTGTCGACAGAACCGCCACAATTGCAGAGAAAAACTCCAATCCTACAGCCATCAGCGCCCATCTAACCCACTCCTTGGCCTCAAATTCAGGAAGCCCAGCGTATAAGGAAATACTGTATCTACCAAATCATATATTTAATGGTGTTAAGAATCTATGGAGAATAAAAATTGGAAATGAGGGAAATCGTTTCTAGTGCAATCACTCCTTGGCCCACCACAGGCCATGAATGTTGCAGTGTTCCCTGGCCTTTATCTTGTCGGCGGGAACGCAGAATTCAGCCTCTGGCGGATCGCCCGCCTTGAGGAACTTTCTCTGCGATACCCCATTGCCGTAGCAGATCTCGATCCACTCGATGTGATGCTCCTCGAGCATTGGGTGGGGGTTGGCGCCGACCTTGACCTTCACGCCTTTTGATGTGCGTTCTATCACCGGTACGTGCTTCTCATATCCCTGGTCCGAGCTGTGCACCTCCAGGAGGATCATGGGCTCACCGCAACAGATCAGCTGCCCCACGCCTTCGTTCACAACTTCGATGATGTTCCCGCACACATCGCACTTAAAAATCTGCATTCTCTCGGTCATTGTCTCTTCTCCTTAATCTTAAAATACCTCGCACATCAGCTGGTAGTATGACCGTGGATGATCGCATGAAGGGCATTTCTCCGGTGGCTCCTTTCCGAAGTGTTTGTATCCGCACTCCCGGCAGAACCACCAGACCTCCTTATCCTTCTTGAAGAATGTACCTGCCTCCAGCTGCTTGAGGAGCTTCATGTACCTCTCCTCGTGATGCTCCTCCGCCTTGGCAATATTCAGGAGCCTTTCCGCAACTTCGGGGAAGCCCTCCTTCCTGGCGATCTTTGCGAACTCGGGATACATCCTGGTATGCTCGTAATTCTCCCCAGTAATGGCAGACTTGAGGTTGGCGATGGTGTCACCACATATGGTGGGAACATCGGCCGGAACATCGATGTCATCGAATTTTGGATCCCCCTTCTTCAACCGGTTCATCAGTTTAAAGAGCCACTCGGCGTGCTCCTTCTCGTTGTCGGCTGTGGTCCTGAATATCTCGGCAATCTGTTCGTAACCCTCCTTCTTGGCAACTTTCGAATAGAAGGTGTATCGGTTCCTCGCCTGACTTTCGCCAATAAACGCTTTCGCTAGGCTTTCAATTGTCCCTTTCAAATGGGTAGCCTCCTTAACGAATTAATTTCTGCCCTTGGTATTTCACGATTTCGGTAATACCCTGTGAAAGCGTTGAAGACGGCGAATAAAATGCCCGGAAAAACCATTTCGATATCGAAAATCGAGCTTTTCGGGCAAGCGCCGAAGTGGTTATTCTTCCATCATCTCCTCGACTTCCTTCCTACCGGCCTCGAGTTCCTTCACCTGCTCTTCGTCCTTCATCAAGAGCATGGCCTGGAACTCCCCGACGTGGGTCTTCTCCTCGCCCGCGATGTCCATCAACACCTTCTTGATGTTCACATCCTTGGCCAGGGCGGCCATCTGCTCATAGAGGTTAATGGCATCCAGTTCGGCGATGATCGCCGTCCTCAGTATCTCGCGATCGATGTCCTCTTGCTTGACCCTATCAAGGTCTATTGGTATGGTATGCATCATGATACTTTTCTTCCCGGGGTTCTCCACCCCAGATAATATTCCGACCACGTTCCCTTAAATCTTTCGAGAGATTGGGAAGTTTGACTGAAAAAAAAGGGGGGATGGCCGGTTGGCCACCGCAGCAATAAGGGGTTTCTAGATTACGCAATTTTAACCGTCTTTCCAATGTGTTTGGATTCATGATCCACCAGGATGGTGGGCAGCCCATCCTTGAATCCTACTTTGGCCGAGTCATGATCCACCTCATAGACCACATGCTGGCACTTTGTACCGCCTACTTCTTCTCGGGCTTGAAGTCAAGGCAGAAACACATATTTTGGATCTCGAGATTCAGATCCTTCCTATCTACCTATGGTAGGGGCTGCACTGTCCAGAGTTGTTTTCTGTCGTCAGACGACCTGATCGAGTGATCAGGCATGACGCAATAATCCGCTGGATTTCCTCCTATTCATCTTTCTCCATTGGATTATTAAATAACGTTTGAGCTAATACTATTTATTTATTATCTTTAATGATAACAATTTAAATCGATCTCCAACTTGGACGATCTTCAAACACTGTTCGGAAACAAGTTCCCTATCCAGTCAACAATGTCCTCCACCACATCCTGGGCCAGATGTCCGGGCAATGTATATTCCGAGGGGGTGGACGGACCCTCGCCCTCGATCATCATATGATTCAATTTGGGATAGCTAATGAACTTGGCAGCCTTGCCAGAAAGCGCCTTCTTCCAGAGATCGAAGTCCTCCATGGTGACCTGGTAGTCCCTCTTTCCCTGGAGGACGAGAATGGGCATCTTGAGCGAAGAGGCGACCTTCACATGGTCGTAGGACGCGAGATCCTCCCAGTAGGCTTTTCCTGCACCAAGTACCACCTCTCCCTCGCTGATGTCAAGTTCCTTTATCTTGGTGACTGTTTCTCTTGTCTCCTTCAGAAGGGATGCCTCGTTCTCGTCGATCACCCCATCCAGATTGACGAGGTACTCGATCTGCTCGAGGAAAGCGTCCTCCAACTTGGCAGCATCGCCTGCCATCATGATGATGCCTGCGATTCGATTATCAAGCGATGCGATGCGGGGGGCCATCATTCCTCCAAGACTGTGTCCCAGCACGAAAATCTTGGAGGAATCCACCTTCTCGGTCCGAATGAGCAGTTCAACCCCGGCCAAGGCATCATAGATCACCTCATCCATCACGGTGAATGGAATGGACGAGTCAAAGAGGTCCGGGCGGGCCTTGGGCCGTTTGTCGTAACGCAGGACGGCGACGCCATCGCTGGAAAGCCCCCATGCCAGGTCCCTGAAGACCTTGGTCTCCCAAAGCGTTTCGTCCATGTCGTTGGGACCGGAACCATGTATCAGGACAACCGCTGGAAAAAGTCCTTCCCCCTTAGGGATGGTCATCTTTCCCGGCAGACCGCAGTCACCGACCGCGCAGTCCCTCTCCTCAAATGCAGCGCAATCCGCATACTCCGGAGGTTCGAATTCGGACTTGGGTGGGACGAACCACAGACCGGCAATCTCGCAGGACTCATTGAACACTACCTTCACATCCAGAAGCGAGCCTGAGGAGAACGCGGTGGTCACGTATACCACATTGAGATTCCCCTCGCTCTCAAGTCTCGAGCCAGTGAGCCCTTGAGGCAAACCAAGCTGTTTTGTCACGCCTTCCCAGGCTGCTTCCAGGTCGTGAGAGGTCATGGCCGCCTTCATCTCAGGGGAAAAAAGAGCATGGGCCCTTTCGAAGCTTCTGTTCGCGAGAAAACCAACCAGCTGCATTCCGATGATGGTGAGCGTCTGATCGCTGCATTCTTCCGATCCCATGAGACCTGTAATGATAGGGACGGCAATAACCGTATTCGTCGGGAGCCGCGATTTTCTCCATCTTAGCCTAAAAAATGGG
>DATKXF010000084.1:0-9936 GCA_035529155.1 Methanomassiliicoccales archaeon
GCCACATCAGTATCGATGAGCACCTCGAAGGTCTCACCGTGTGAGTCCAATCTAGCTATGATCGCGTCCTCGATGCTGACCATTTTCACCTTACTCTGAGACAAGCTTCGCGATGTAGGACTCAACTTCAGATTCCTCAATCTGCCTGAAGTTCTCCTCTCTCCTCACGATGCCGATCTCTACCGCCTTAGGGTTGAGCTTGTCTTCATCGGTCGCCTTCAGAAGAGCCTTTAGACCGAGGAGTATAGCCTCCTCCATCTCCATGTTCTCCTGATAGTCCTCCTCGAAGACCTCCATGACCGAATTCCGGCCAGCACCAATGCTCCCTGCCTTGTATGATACGAGGGCGCCACTTGGGTCGGTCTCGAAAAGGTGCTCGCCTTGTTCATCCACTCCGGCCACCAAAAGTGCCGTTCCAAAAGGACGAACTCCGCCGTACTGCGTGTAGTTCTGCTTGAAATCACAGATCCTCTTAACCAAGGCTTCCACCCCCATCTTTTCATCATAAGTGATCTTGCTTATCTGTGCGATCACCCTAGCCTGGTCTACGAGGATCCTTGCATCGGCCACCAATCCTGAAGTGGCGCATCCAACATGCTCATCGATGCGGAATATCTTCTCAATGGATTTTGGTTCCATAAGGCGACTGGCGATTCTTTTATCCACGATTAGGACCACTCCGTCCTTGAATTTGAGGCCGACAGTCGTGGTACCCCGTTTCACCGCCTCTCTAGCATATTCAACCTGGAACAACCTTCCATCAGGTGAGAAGACGGTTATGGCCCTGTCGTATGCCATCTGTCCTGGCTGCATTTCATCACTCCATATCTATTACACATATAGGCTTCGCTACGCCATCTGCCTAAACAACTACTTAAATATATAGCTATTGTCTCAACATCCCTCTGGGGCGCACTCTATTGACCGAGTTTTCCTCTCAATTTTCTTTCAGATCTGATGCCAAGGTTTGCACTGGAGCGGGTCATCCCACGCTCTCGAGCTCATTCCTTCGAAACAAGTATCATCATTGATTATTTTCCGAGGACAAATGTTACCCGTTGAAAACTCGAAATTCGTTGCTCCCTGCACTCGAGGGGGGCCGAACATTCTCTTCTCACAGTTTCAAGTGCCTCGCAAGGTACGTGGTGTAATCCTCGATGGGAATGTCCACCAGGCCGGGGTCGCACGGGATCTCCTTGTAGGTGGCGCAGCTCAGATGTATCCTGCACTTGGGGCAGATCGTCAGTAAGGTGTCGGCCCCCGTCTTCTTGGCTTCCATGATCCTCTCGAGCTGCATCTTATGAGCGGATTCACTGCACGCCACGAAGGAGCTGACTCCACAACAGATGGCCTTATCCCGAACATTTTCCATTTCCCTGATCTCGATCCCAGCCCTTTCCAGTAGCTCTCTCGGCGGATCGTAAATGCCCAGGTGGCGACCAAGTCTGCAGGACTCGTGAAAGGTGACCGTTCCACTGTTGTCTGAGGAGAGGTCGATCTCGCCTTTATCTGCCAGCTCCAGGAGGAACTCCGAGATGTGCATGACCTCGAAATCCAGATCCCCAAGGATGTCCCTGTAATCCACCTCGAAAGTTCGAAGACCTTCGGGGCAGGTGAATACAACTGTCTTGGCCCCGCTATCCTTGATGGCCTCGATATTCTTGTTCATCAGCAGCTCGAAATTATCCTCATCTCCAACCCAATTGAGGTCGTGACCACAGCAGACCTCCTTGTTGCTCACAACGGGCTCGATGCCTGCATGGTTGAGCAGCTTGATGGCACTCACAGCCGTCTCGGTGAGATCAAGTTCACGGTCTCTGAACACCAGGTCCATATGGGGGAGACAACCCGTGAAGTAGAAAACATCTCCCTTGGTCTGGGTCTTCACATCCTTAGGTATCCAAGAGAGCCTGTTCTGCTCTTCAGTGAATGCCATGATCCTCATCATGCTCTGGAGCATCCCGCCCTGAGGACACTCCGTGATGATGGAGTCATGTAATCCCCCTAGGAGCACGGCTTCAGATCTCATTCTCCTGATGAACTCGGAGTAGTCGACCTCGTAGGGGCACATCGCGTTGCACATCTCGCAGGTGATGCAGGACCATATGTCCTTGTCCTCGGTCAGTCCCTCCGACACTCCTTCCAGGGCTCGAAGCACTATTCTCCTGGGAGCGAACTCCTCATCGAACCGAGCCACCGGACAGACGCTGGTGCACTTGCCGCACTCTACGCAGTCGTAAGCGCTCGTGCTCGAGATGATGTCGTCGATCGCATCCTTATCGAAAGCACCCCCCACCTCACCGATCTCACCGATCCTTGGTAAGGGATTCGGACCGAGCTCCTTTATCCTCGAGACGAGGTCGTTGGTGAGCTTGGCGAACTTCTTGGTCTCGGCCGCGGCCAGCCACTCGGCTTCCAGTCGATCCCCGCCGAGACCGAGGTAATCGAGAAGTTTCTTAATCGTCTCCACCCTCTCCTTCGCCATCTTGTTGCCCTCGAGGAAATGGCATTCATCTATGCGACAGCCGACGAGAGCCACACCGTCCGCGCCGTACTCGAAGGCCTTCATTATCATGGCCGGATCGACCCTCCCGGTACACATCACCCTCACGATCTTGACTCCTGATGGATAGTCGATGTTCTGGACTCCGGTCAATCTCGCCGCAGGATAACCGCACCAATTGCAGGCGAATGTGACAACGACCGGATCGAAAGCCTCCCTATCCATCAGCTGATCTCCTTTATCACCGAGCGAACCTGGGAAAGTAGGCTGGCCCTCGTGTAGTGCCTCATAGCCATCGATTTATTGCAGCAGACCACCGAGCAGATGCCGCACCCTTCACAGATCATCTCATCCACGCTGGCGACCCTCCGGTCTCCCTTTTCTACGAGCACGACCGCCTCAAAGGGACAGTTCTCCACGCATTGCCCGCATCCCCTGCAGGTACGCTCGTTGACCTCAGCCACCAGATTATCAATAGATATCTCGCCCTCTTTCAGGAGGTGGATGACCTCTAGTGCGGTCTTCTTAGCGTCGTCGATGGAATACCTTATTCCCTTGGGGCCCTGGGCACAACCCACTACATAGATTCCCTTCTTTATTTCCTCAGGATACATGGGGTTGAAGTCCTTCATGAACCCGTCAATATCAACCTGAAGCCGGAGCATCTTCACCAGTTCCTCCGAACCAAAGCTTGGCTCCTGACCCACGACGAGAACCACTAGATCGCTATGGATGTTCAGTATCTCTCCAGCGTCGGCATCCTCCACCCTCAACAGTATCTCGCCGTCATCATCGATTATCTCCGCCACACGTCCCCTGACGAAGATCACGCCCGCTCCCCTCGCCTCGAGAAGAAGATTCTCAAAACCTCTGTAGGGACCTCGAAGATCGATGAAGTGGACGTAGACTTCTGCCTCAGGGTGGGCCAACTTAATTTCTTTCGCTGAACCGATCGCGTATGTGCAGCATACTATGGAGCAGTAGTTGTTGGCTCGATGGCAGTCGCGGGATCCCACGCAAAGTACGAAGTTCACCACCTTGGGAATCTTTCCGTCCGAAGGCCTTCTGAAATCTGTAGTGCTGGCTTTCGCCATGATATCGCAGAACTCCATGGAGTTCACCACATCCTCCAGCCTATCGTAATTATACTCTGGGAGTGAAATGGGGTCGAAGGTCTTGGAGCCAGTCGCCACTATTATTATCCCAACATCGAACTCCTTCATCTCCCCGTTCGATTCAACCACGATGTGTCTCTCCCCGAAGCGCCCAGATATCTGCTTGACATTGCTATTCAGCATGACTTCTATGTTTGGATGCGTCGTGATCTCAGGTATCTTTGGTGTCAGAACGCACTCCTTGCAGTACCTCATGCAGCATATTCCGCATTCGTGCGTTGGGAAGGTGTTGGATAGCATATACGCTCTCCCTCCGAGTCGATTCTCCTTCTCGACCAGATAGACCTTGAAACCCTCGTCGGCAATGGCATTCGCGGATGCCATTCCGGCAATGCCACCGCCAATGACCAGGACACTGTCCCGTATAGGCATGATAATGTCATCGAGAGGCTTCCCCGCTCGCAATCGCGCCAGACCGCTCAGCAGCAGGGACTTGGCCTTCCTCGTCCCCGTCTCCCGATCGGTATGGGCCAGCATGCAAAGCTCCTTGAGGTTCACCCTCTCGTAGAGGTACTTGTTCAGGCCGGCTTCTATCAATGACTCCCTTAATCGCTCACTCGTTGCGGTCTGGCAGCATCCCAACAGAACCCTATCTGGCTTGTGCTCTCGATATCTCTCCACGATCTTGGCGATCTCCTCCACGGCACAGAGCTCATGATGTATGAGAACATCGACCACATCTTTCTCATGGAGGAGCATATCCCTCATGCTTTCAAGATCGATGAAATCACACATTTTACCATGTTCAGAACAAAGGTATAACGCTATCGTCCTTTTCGCGCCTTGAGCCATAACCATGCGCCTCCGCGATAAGAAATTGTCATTCGTATTGTGAACATCGTTAATATCTACTTTGCTTCCTTATATTATTAATCATAAAATCGAATGGAAATCAAGATAGAAAGATGATTAACGTACACAAGAAGCGCTCCGCTACTTCGATCCGAATGGTCGACCGAATCTCTTAGCGGGCATCTTTGGATCGGGTAAGGGCTTGAATCCAGCTCGTGACTATCCTGAACTGAAGTATTGCTCCCTCAGCTTCCTCAGTGTCCCTGAGGTGCTCAAAGTCTTGACCTCAATTCCCTGTCTTCTTTCACCGAGAGAGCCAAGGATCTCCACGGTCTGGTCTTTGAGAATATGGGCACATCTCACTATTCCCATCTCTCCATCGAATTGGATTACTCTTGGTTCTTCGATGCCCTGCTCCCTAGTGGCTTCCCTGATTAGAGTGATGAGCCCGCTCTTTGTAATCGGGCCACCCTGTGTGAGGGCGAAGGCAATGTACCGCCTTCTCCCCCTTTTATCCTTGACAACCATGTCTTCTAGTCACCGGTCTTAAAGGATGGTACCTTTCTCCAGGAACTGCGGGGACTTGACGCCGGTAATGACCACGAGTACCTTGATCGTGCCCTCGACCTCCGGCTCCACAGCACATCCCCAGATGATCCTTGACATCGGGTTTATTTGCTCTCCTATGAGCCTGGCAGCCTTCTCCGCCTCGGAGACGGTCATATCGGGGCCACCCACAACGCGAATCAGAGCGCCCTTCGCCGATTTAACATTGATATCGCCCAGGAGCGGCGATGACATGGCCTCTGCTACTGCCTCCTCCACCCTTCCATTGTTGGAGTCTGATTCCCCGATGCCTATCATTGCCACGCCACCGTTCTCCATGATTGTCATCATGTCGTTGAAGTCGACATTGACCAGTGCGGGCTTTGTAATGATCTCGGTTATGCCTTTTATGGACTGCATCAGGACCTCGTCAGCCACCCGGAAGGCGGCTTCTATCGGGAGCTTCGGTACCAATTCCAACAATTTGTCGTTCTCCACCACGATAGTTGTGTCGCAGAATTCTTTCATGAGATCCAGACCTCTGAGGGCATTATCCCTTCTTAGCTTCCCCTCAGCCCTGAATGGAAGGGTGACGATCCCCATCACAAGCCTGCTTGAGCGCTTGGACAACTCTGCAACATAGGGAGCGGAGCCCGTTCCTGTACCACCGCCCATACCTGCGGTTATGAAAACAATGTCCTGATTTTGGACGAACCTCATGATTTCGCTCCTGGCCTCGTCGGTAGCCATTCTTCCAACGTCCGGCTGTGCCCCTGCTCCTAGTCCTCTTGTTACGGTCCTACCCAGAAGTATTTTGTTCGGTGCCTGAATCGAAAGCAAGTGCTTTGCATCGCTGTTCGCAGCTACCAGCGTGGCACCCATGATTCCCGCTTCGTTGATCCTGCGGATAGTGTTAGAACCACCACCTCCGCATCCCATGATCGTTATTTTCACTTGAAGAGACTCCACAAGTTTCTTTAGCTCTTCGTCGGATTCCATGGGAAGGCTAGGTTGATCAATTCCCTCTTCTTCCACAGATCCCTCGTGAGCCTCCAATGCCCTGTCAATGATGGATTTCATGATTTCCCATCCCAGATGTTAGAATTCGGGTTGGCGAATGCGGTTGGATATACTTAAATTCATTCTCTTCGCCACAATGCCAAGTAAGGGGTAGTCAGATGAACTCGAACTCCGCCCCACAGTTTCTGCAATACCTATCCTCCGGGCCAAGGGGGGAACTGCACTCCGGACAGCGATCGATAAGGACCGCTCCGCACTCGCAGACCTCGGTATCCTCATCGATCACAATTCCGCAGACAGGACAATTGATGAGGCGATAGCAGTCGAATATCTCCCCACAATAAGGGCAGACAGTGTTGTCCTCTGAGACCTGGGTTCCGCAAATGGGGCAGCAGAAGTCAACTCCCTCTTCCTGGAATATGGCGCCACATTCACATTTTCTTGATCCAGGTTCGAGATGGATGCCGCACAGGGGGCATATCAAGAATGAATGAGTCCCATCAGTCTGCGGGATCAGATTCTCGTACGGTTCATGACAGTATGGGCAGAAACCAGTGCGAGATAGGCAGATAAGGTGGAATGTTCTCTCGCACTTGCATTCCAGGTGATTTGAACCTTCCTTGATCCTTCCTAGACAAATCTGGCAGACCTGGGATTTCACCTCTGGACCGTTCACCATCACCCTTGGCCGTTGATCCCGGACACGGCCCCTCCTGATTATCTTAGTGATACCGTCCAGATTCGGGATCTTTGACCCCGGTCCAATACCTTCCTTGGAGTTCATGTAACTCCTGAGACTGATGGCTGTCACAGCGGCCACTGCCCCAAGAACCGTTGCGGTAACCAGGAGAACGATCACAGGAGGATGCAGGGCTATTCGAATTATATCATTTTCTACGTTTTTCATATTACGCATAATCGGATACTTCTCCACAATGCTAATCCTAGATCTGGTATGGATGGCTTCGAATTGTGTTCGATATACTCAGAAATTTCACACTTGTTGAATTCTCAGCGCGAATCTTCTATTTCCTGATTCTTGCCTCGATTGGTACGAATATCATAACAATAGGCTAATTTCAACAAAATATTCGTTGGTATGAAACGAAAAATAAAATATATCATATGAAAATCCAATTCTAGTCTGGAGTAAATATCAAATAGCCGAGTTACGCTTCCCCTATGAAAATCGAATCCCTAATTGGGTTAATATCCAGTCGGGGATTTGAAGATGTCAACGGAAGCCCCGTGGTCCCAACATTGCCGCTTATCGTAAGGATGGTTGATGGTGTGATGGGAATTACGTGGACATGCTGACATAATCGTATTCCTTTTAAGGAATTCGACCATTGGGTAAGCTTCCGAACAATCGAAGAGTCGAGGAATGAGAATGGAGACCACGAGAGAACTCAACTTTGGCTCGTGTTGCGAAAATAACACATGCCCTAAAGGGAGTTCGCTCCGTTCAAGAAATCAACGAAGCTTCGTTCTTTTTGGGGAATTAGATAATGGGCTTTTAAAACCTTTTCGGATGGATTTTGCTTTCTTACGAAACATTATCCCTCATGAGTGGAAGGGTAATTCTGAATACAGTGACCCTCCAAACTGGGCTATTGGGCAAATTCAGGGAGGACCTAGGTTGCAGAAAGTAGAGGGAGAAAATGACCGACAACGAGCCTAACTCAGTACTTGTTGTTGGTGGGGGAATAGCAGGAATTCAATCAGCATTAGATCTAGCTGAAGTCGGTATCAAAGTATATCTGGTAGAAGAAGATCCAAGCATCGGTGGGAAGATGGCCCAACTGGACAAGACCTTCCCGACGAATGATTACTCGATTTGCATTCTCGCTCCGAAAATGGTTGATTGCTACGGTCATCCGAACATCAATGTGTTGACCCACTCAAGGGTGATCGGGCTCGAGGGCGAGAAGGGCAATTTCAAGGTGAGGGTCCTCAGAAAGGCTACGTACATCGATCAGGAGAAATGCATGGGCCGTGGGGACTGCATAGAGAAATGTCCAGTGAAGGGCGTCCTCGATTATTGGGAACTGGGCCTTTCCACAAGAAAGGCGATATACATACCATTTCCACAAGCGGTTCCCAAGACCGCGGTCATTGACCCGGAGAACTGCCTGTATCTGACACAGGGAAAGTGCGGAATTTGCGCAAAGGTCTGTGAGTATGATGCCATCAATTTCGACATGGAGGACGAGGAGATCGAGTTCAAAGTCAACTCTGTGATCCTCTGTCCCGGTTTCGATGAATGCAACGCTTCATTGAAGACCGAGTATGGTTACGATATCTTCAAGAATGTCGTGACCAGCAGAGAATTCGAAAGGATCCTAAGCACTGCTGGACCGTACGAAGGTAAGTTACTAAGACCATCAGACAAGAAGCCACCTAAGAAAGTAGCATTCCTTCAATGTGTGGGGTCCAGGGATGACAAGACAGGGAACACCTACTGCTCTTCCGTCTGCTGCATGCACGCTCTGAAGGCGGCCATGATCGCCAAGAGCCGCCTCAAAGAGGTGGAACCGCACATATTCTTCTTAGATGTAAGGACGGTTGGCAAGGAGTTCGAGGACTATCGGATCAAAGCTGAGAATGAAAATGGAGTGGTGATACATCGAGGAACTCGTGTCGCTTCCATTGATGAGGATGAGAACCAAAGACTCATTATTCACTACAGCAACAATAAAGGACCGGTCGAGGAAGCATTCGATCTAGTGGTCCTGTCCGTGGGAATCTGCCCTACCAATTCAGCCGGAGAGATCGCTAAGGTTTTCGGCATCGAACTCAACAAAGACGGATTCTGCTCCACAAGCATTTGGGACCCCTTATCCACTTCCAGAGATGGGATTTTTGTGGCCGGGACATTCTCGGCACCAAAGGACATTCCGGCCTCTGTTGCTGAGGCTTCAGGGACAGCTTCCAAAGCGCTTTCGACCGTTACCAGCAGGGATAAGATCCCCCTTATTCGAAAGGACTACCCGTCAGAGAAGGATGTGTACGGGGAGAAGCCCAGGATTGGAGTGTTCTTATGTCACTGTGGAAGAAACATCGGGGGCATAATAAATGTGAAGAAGGTTGCGCAGGCAACGAAAGAACTGCCCGATGTGATCCACGTTTCCGAATTCCTTTACGCATGCGCACAGGATTCACTCGAATTGATAAAGGAGAAGATAGAAGAACACAAACTGAACAGGATCGTGGTCGCCTCATGCTCTCCACGGACTCACGAACTTCTATTCCAGAACTGCATCAGAGAGGCGGGTCTGAACCAGTATCTCTTGGAGATGGCAAATATTCGTGATCAGTGCTCGTGGGTTCACATGCAGGAGAAGAGAAAAGCCACCAACAAAACAATTGATCTGGTGAAGATGGCAGTCGCCAAGGTAAGATTGGTGGAGCCTTTGACCACCCCCACCTTCCCCATCGGTCACTCCGTCGCCGTCATTGGAGGCGGTCTCACCGGAATGACATCTGCCCTTGAGATTGCAAACAATGGCTATGGGGTTAATCTTATAGAGAGTTCGGATAGGCTTGGAGGCCATCTGAACGGGATGCTTCTGAATCAGGAAGGTAAAACCGGAAGGGAAGCTGCGGCCGAGATCATTTCCAGAGTAATGTCCAACGATAAGATAACGATTCATCTGGAGACCGAGATAGAGGAAGTAACTGGTTTCATTGGCAATTTCGTACTTCAGACCAAGGATGGGCCGATTGATGCTGGAGCTATCATCGTGGCCATTGGTGCTGAGGAATACCAGCCAACCGAGTACTTCTACGGCCAGGACGATCGCGTGGTTACCCAGCTGGAATTGGCCGAGATGATGTTCGAGAAGCCTCTCGACGCCAAGACCGTGGTCATGATCCAGTGTGTCGGGTCCCGGACCGAGG
>DATKXF010000085.1:0-4056 GCA_035529155.1 Methanomassiliicoccales archaeon
GCGATTCAGGTTGGTGAGGGAAAGTTCCTCTTCCCAGTAACGAAAGAGCATCCGGTACTGTCCTGAGTTCTTCACCTCGTAGGTGTAGGATTCGACCAGCGATCCATTCTCACTGAATGACGCCTCATACTCATCGATGACAAGGTCTCCCTCTATTGCGGGCGGTATCAGTGAGGTGAGACCGACCACCGCCAACGAAATGGCGAATGTGATCACCACCAGTATTGCCAGGTGCCTCTTCTCGGTCACTTGAATTCCCTTCAGAACTCGATCTTAGGTGGAGCTTCAATCTCTTCCTCAAATTCAAGGTAGGCGAGCTTCTCGAATCCTATCATGTTGGCTATGATGTTCGACGGAATGACATCCCTCATAGTGTTGAACTGCTGTGAGATGTTGTTGTAGGTGTATCTCTGCCGGGCAATCTCCTCCTCCACGCTCCTGACAGCACCCATCAGGTCCATAACCGTCGTGTTCGTCTTGAGATCTGGATATGCCTCCGCGACGGCGAAGAGCCTTCCTAGAAGGGAACGTGATTCTCTCTCTATCTCGTTGAGGTCTCCAGCGTCCGCCGTGGCCACCATGGCCCTCATGGCAGTCACCTTCTCCAGGGTCTCCTTCTCGAATTTGGCGTAGCTCTTCACCGCTCCCAAGAGCTGATCGATCATATCCAATCTCTTCTTCATGGCCACCCTGATCTGTCCCAAGGTAGCCTCTGAAGAGTTCTTGAGGCTTTGAAAACGGTTGTAGATCCCTACAAAGTAGAGGATAACTACAACCACAATGATGACGACTATTCCCAGGATTATCCAGGGTAGAAGATCTCCTAGTTCCATTGTTCTCCCTTGGTAGAGATTCTCTTTAACTCTATATAATTGAACGGATGAAGTTGTGTCAGAAGCGGTCAGCGGAGAATCATCTTTCGTCCTTACGTTCTACTTCGAACCATTCAGCACCGAGACTGTTGAATAAAGAATCATGAAAAGGAAGGTAAGGTGTTTGAGCCGTTTCGATCTCAGCTCATTCCAGGAGGAGTACCATCACCGCCGAGGGCCTTCTGGAGCTGCTCCTGCATTGACTGGTAGCGCTCCCTCATCTGCTTCTCCTGTCGGTTCAGGGTCTTGACCCTGACTTCTAGGGTTTCCTTATCATCCTCGATCTCCTTGACCACAGACTCCTTGTCGGTGGCCTTGATGAGTAATGAACCCACATTCTTGTAGATGGGGGCGTCGTCCGTTACCTTGCCAAGCTCCTCGAGGGTATTCTCAGCCTCTCTGAGCTGGGCTTCCATCTGCAATTTCTGTGTAATGATCGTCTGAAGCTGCTGCTGGAGCTGCTGGAACTGCGCGATCTGATTCTGGAGTTTGGGACTTATCTCGTTCATATCATCCACCTGCTAGTTCGATCATGTCCTTCGTGATCTTTATCCACCTGAGGTACGAGTTTAGGGCAGCCCTTAAGGCCGATATGTCCGTGGTCTCGATGCTCAGCACCAGGCGGCCGTTCTCTACGCGGCCCTTCACATTTGTCCGGGGAATCTCCCTTCCCAGCTCAGGCCCTAAGGCTCTAAGCAGGGTATTGGGTATCTCGGAGTCGATGCTGAGTTCTGCCGAGGGCATCGGAATCATCTACCCGTGATTACCTTCTTGACGTTTGGCCGCTCCCTGTAGAAGATCTTGGAGGAGCAGTTCTCGCACTGCATCCCCACCGTGTTCACATTGGAGCGGATGGGCTTTCCACACTTCCCGCACTTATACAAATCAGGCGCCTCCTCTGGTCTTTCTTTCGACACCCACAAGTCGCATTGTCCTAGGGCTGTAGGCAGACGCGGCGAACTTTGTCTCGCAATGCCTGCACTTCCAGATTCCAACGGATACGCGTTTCACGCTCCGGTGGTGGCAGTTAGGGCACTCATGCGGCCCGCTTTTGATACTGTCTATGTCTCTTACCCTCTTCCTGACACGGACACCGTACCTAGGTCCGAACTTTCCAGCACTTCCTACCTTTGCAGTTCTCTTGGCCATTTTGCTCACCCAATGAGCTTCCTAAGTTCATTCCCCAATCTTTGGGACGTCTCAATTATGGTCGTTATCTGATCGCGGGTAAGGGACCCCTTTAGGCCCTTCTGCATGGCCCTAATGTCACCGTTCTCGTCAGTGGTCACGGTGAGACGAGCCGCAGCGACCTTTTCTTCGTCGAGAGTCGGATCGAGTAATAAAGAGTTTTCGATTTGCACCGCGGTGCACGAGATGGGCGTGCAGGTTGTAGGAAGCGGGTAATCATCTCCCCTGCCGTGCCTGGAAGCCGGTACCATCGCAGACTTCAGAGCCGCTACAGCACCTAGCATACTAGCATCGAACAGGTTCCCGTCAAAGTCCAGGACGTATATGTCCAGGAAGCAAATCCAGACCTGTTCACCCTCGGTCACGCAGAGGGACTTGACATCGATCATACCACTCTCCCTGATGCCCCTGTCCACGACCCTGGCGAGCTCAATGGCGTTCTCGTCGGGAGGACCGGGTTCGAATGAAGGAGATGCCATTGGAATGAGTTCCGCGGTGGTTGTGAGCACTCCCTTGTCTGGTGTGTCGGAGAAGGGGGTACCGAGGTCCATCTTGACTCCTACCAGCACGTCCGTGTTGCCCAACCTGACCCTCGCTGAGCCCTCGGCGTTCTCGCCGAAATTGGTCTCTATGCTGACCTTTCTGAACTCGTCCCAGGAGCGGCCATCGATGCGCTTCCCCTTGGCGATAAGCTTGTGAATGTGATCTCTCTTGATGTCTGATATGATGGATCGTGCCATTTCTACTCCTCCTCTCCGTTCTCTTCTTCATCAACCGCGCCCTCTACCGCATACCGGCGTTTCAGCGCGTCCTTCTGGAGATCGTATATTGTTTGTGCGGCTTCGAATCCCATGTCAAATGCTTGCTGAAGTTCGCCGTATGTCATGTGGCCGTCCATTTGCAGGAGCAGTACCTCGCCGGTGCGGGGTATGATGGCCATGGGGACATCCGCCTGGCCGAAGTTATCCTCCTCCTTGTTAAGGTCCAGCACAACGGTATCGTTGACTTTGCCTACCGCCACTGAAGGAACGATGTCCCTCATCGGTATGCCAGCATCAGCAAGAGCTACGGATGCAGCGGTAAGGCCGGCGCACCTTGTGCCCGCGTTAGCCTGCAGGACTTCGACGTAGACGTCGATCGAGGTCCTGGGAAACTGCTCCGTGAAAACGACGTATTCCAGTGCCTCTGAGATAATCTTCGATATCTCCACTGATCTCCTGTCAGGTCCCGGTCTCTTTCGATCTGAGACGGAGAATGCGATCATATTGTACTTGCACCTCACCAGCCCCTTTGCGGGATCCTGCAGGTGCCTGGGATGGCACTCCCTAGGTCCGTAGACCGCAGCCATCACCTTGTTCTTGCCCCACTCAACGTAGGCGGAGCCATCCGCTCTCTTCAGAACGCCCGCCTCTATCTTAATAGGTCTGAGCTCGTTGGATTTCCTACCATCAAGTCTGAGCCCGTTCTCATCTATCATTTTAATATCCGAAGTTCCACCCATGTAAATCACCAATTCATTCAGAACCGAAAACGGATTCCAGATACTCCTTCACTCTCTCGGTGAGCCTCATTGTCTGGGCCTCTTCCTCTATCATTCGTATAGCTCTTATCGCATACACGATGTTGTCAATCTCCCCGTCCAGCCAGATTCGTCCATTCTGGCCTACGAAGATCCTGCAGTTCGTGTAGCTCTTGATCATTTGGATCATGGATCCACCCTTGCCGATTACTCTGGGAACCTTGCTGTGGCTGATATCGATTATCTGGCCACCCTGGAGCTTCCTTAGTCCGGGCTCTTTCATAGTGACCTGCACCCTTTTTGTCTCATCCACTATCAGTATCTTGGAGAGAAGCACATCCCCCACGTAGAGGTATCTAGCAGTGTCCCCGAACTCCACCCTCCAGGGCACCTCGTTAACATGTAGGGGCGCTGGATAGGGAGAGTTGATGTCCACCAACCAGTTGGATGGTCCCAGGTCGATTACCTTGCCTATAA
>DATKXF010000086.1:0-5130 GCA_035529155.1 Methanomassiliicoccales archaeon
AGAATGCCAAGATGGTACGTTGGTCCGTAGCCAAGGATATGTTGATCTCCTGGCTCGTCACCATACCCGCAACTATGATACTCTCGGGAATCATATATTGTCTTATCCAGGTAACGATGATCTCATCGAGGGTGGCACATGAAGGAAGAGAGGAAAAGGAAGAAGACACTGGTGGACGCCATTTTCCCGCCAAAATATGATTTTCACAGAATGTTGAAAGAGCAGGCGGAGGAGACCGTGAGAGGGGTGAAGGCCCTCGTTGATTGGTTGGAGGAAGGCGCCCTCATCGAACCCGGGCATTTGATGCAGATCGAGGGGGAGGCTGATGAGATGCGGCATTCCATGCAGTCGATCCTCATGAAGGCGTTTTCCACCCCATTCGATCGCCAGGACATATATAGCATCTCGAGACAGATGGACTACATCCTTAACTCCGCGGTCTCCACAGCCAGAGAGATGAAAGCCTTCAATGTTCCATCGGAGAAGGGAATACTGGATATGGCAAAAGCGCTTCTTGACGGAACAATGGTCGTTTCCAGGGCGGTCAGAATGATGGAATGCGATAGGGAGGCGGCGGAATCGTCCATCCCCAAGGCTCGTGATAGTGAGCATATCATCGAGGATACATACATCGAGTCGATGAGGGTGGTATTCGATTCAGAAGATCCCGTCCGTGCTATGCAGAAAAGGGAGATATACCACCACCTCAAGGACGCTGGAAGGAACCTGAGCATTACAGTTGACATTCTCCATAGGATAATCGTCGGGCTTTCCTGACCCCACGGTGGAAAAAAGGTATTGATGGCCATCAAGCCAGAACCTGAGCGCTCCAGTCTAATGCTCGCGGGGGAGGAGAACTATGGTCCCTGGGCGCCCATTGACTTGAGGTCATAGGATTTGATTTTGACAGCTTGGAAAGTGACTTCCTGCTCCTGTGACGCTTCTTGGGGGAGGGACATGCATCGTCTCTTTCCAAGTTGTCCTTGAAGTCTGTAAGAAATAGTTCTCATTCTGCCAGCAGGTTTTCGGATTCACGAAATGCTGATGTTGCCTGGTCGTTCAAATATCACCGCACATTTTCAAATTCAATTGGAAAGAGAATCCAAGTGGGCTCTTTGGGTCCCCCACCCACAAAAGGCTATAAGTTGCCATCTCGATGCGAAGGCGCTTTGGAGGCAAATAGATGCAGAAGCTCTCAGACATCGAGGAGATCAAGCTTGAGGACCTGAAGCCCGGGGAGTTCATCGAGCGACAGGTCAAGGAGATATCCGCCAAGATCGGCGATGGTGTCGCTATCAACGCATTATCGGGTGGCGTAGACTCTTCTGTTGTTACCTTGCTTGGTCACAAGGCACTAGGCAAGAATCTCAGAACGGTCTTTATTGACAGCGGGATCATGCGGGAGGGTGAGCCAGAGCGCGTTGTCAGTCTGTTCAAAGCCTTGGGCGTCGAAGTGGAGATCATCGACGCGAAGGCCGAGTTCTTCGGCGCCTTGAAGGACCTGACGGATCCAGAGGAGAAGCGGGAGGCGGTCACCCGGACATTCTACAAGACGGTATTCGGCCGCATCGTCAAGGAGAGCCGGGCCAAGTACCTGCTCCAGGGAACGAACTTCACAGATGTGGAGGAGACGGTGGCCGGCATCAAGAGGCAGCACAACATCCTGGAGCAGCTGGGCATCGACACCAAGAAGGAGTTCGGCTATAAGGTCATCGAACCCATTATCCAGCTGCGAAAGACCGGAGTGAGATTGGTCGGTGAGGTTCTGGGACTTCCAAAGGAGATCTACGACAGCCCGCCCTTCCCCGGACCTGCCCTTGCTACCAGGGTCATTGGCGAAGTGACCCCTGAGAGAGTGGCAACGGTCAGAAAGGCCACGATCATAGTAGAGGAGGAGCTCAAGGGAATAGGGGCATTCCAGTATCTCGCCATTCTGCATGAGGATCGGGTCACTGGGATTAGTAACAAGAAGCGTGACTTCGGGCAGCAGATCGAGGTGCGATGCTGGGACAGTACGGATGCGGTCACGGCCACGCCCACGAACTTACCGTTCGAGACACTCACCCACCTGGCCAACAGGATCACCTCTGAGGTACCTGGCGTGGTGAGCGTTACCTACAACCTCGCAACCAAACCGCCATCGACCATTGAGGCCATCTAAACAGCATTGCGTACCGGCGAGACTCAGAGGATAGTAAGCACTGGTCTCGCCTTTTCAATTTTATCAAGACCTAGCGGTAGGCGCCATATGGAACCCTGAGGGTCATGCTGAACCTGGCGTTCCGGAGATACCGCTGACTTTGGCGGCAGGCGGGCTGGCAACGGCCGCACCAGATTTCGACATCCTGTCGATGGATCTGATTCTTAAGGCAGTTCCACCTATTGGTGATGAGGAAATGGACCTGAGGGAGGAGCACAGGAGGCACAGGGAATTCTGGAACAGGAGACTGTCTCACAGGTCGCAGACTGAGCGCCAGTTCAGATATCAGTACGACTTCTACGAGAGATACAGGGACAGGTTGGAAGAGCCTATTCTCGACGTAGGATGCGGGGACGGCGAGTTCCTGGAGTTCCTGATAAAAGAGGGGTGGAAGGATGTCCATGGCATCGACATCTCGGAGACGGCGGTGCGGCTGACCAAGGAGAGGCTCCTTCCCCACATGGGTGGGGATGATGAGGTCCGGGTCAGGATGGGGGATATGGCATTCCTCTCCCGCTACTACGACGAGGGTTCGTTCAGAACCATCGTCTGCGAGGGAACCTTCCATCAGACCACGTATAGCGGCGCCAGGCTGACCGCCAGAGAGATGTCTAGGGTGCTTTCACCCGGGGGCTTTGCCTATATTTCGGCCAGATCCTGCTTGCCTCCGTTTGACAAAGCCTCGCCCGTGGAAGGAGAGAGGGAGACCTACAGGCTGGAGGAGGAGGGGGTGGTGAGATGCTACTTCTCCAGGCGGGGGTTCCTGGACCTGCTGGAGGACGACTTCACGGTGCTGGAACTTGAGGAGAGGGAACTCCTGACACGGATAGGAAAGGAGCCTTACAAGATGTGGATAGCGGTCATCACCAGGAGATGACCTGGGAGCCAACGTGCCCCCGCTCGACGAAAGGATCAATGGGGGGCAGGGTGGACCTACCACGGGAGCTGACTGCGTGAAAGGGGAGTCGAGATCGATGAAGACCTCCCCCTGGCCCTATGCTCTGCATTACCTTCACCGGATCCTGTCTCTTCCTTAGCTCGTCCCAATCCGAGTAATGCCACCTGTGAGCCATCACACCAATATGTTATTTGCAGCAGCTTTCTGATTAAATTTATGGGCCGAGGACACGAATTCCATCTAGCTCAAACGTCAGCTCCACTAGCATCATACCAATCTTCAAGAAGGGGATCTGCCCTGGAGACCAGAAAACGGGATTGATTTAATATGAGATTATTTCCTTATATATACTGGAGATTGAATGGTTATTGCATACATATTGGTGACCTCCCGCGAACCTCCTTCTTGCAACTCGTTCAATGTAAGAGATCGGCTTCTAGAGTTGGACATCGTCAAGGAAGCCCATGTATTATTCGGGCAATACGATCTTATCGTCAAGGCTGAGATCTCGAACCTGGATGATCTGAAGAAGCTCGTCTTCGAGGACATCCGGTCCAATGAGTGCGTTCAGAGCACGACCACCCTTTCAGTCATTCCATGAGCCATCGGTTGAACCACCTCGCAGTAATACCGCGATCGGGAAGGATATCCGGTAATCTTATATTTCACCACTTTTCCCAATGGATCAATTGCTTGGTCTCCACCCTCCCCGGTTTCGGCCTTCTATCCTTACCAGGCTTACCCACGGTCAACAGGACGATCGGCCTCACATGATTCGGGAGTTTAAGGATCTTCGAAACAATGGTTTCATCGAAGCACCCTACCCAGCAGCTTCCGTAACCCTTGCCTGCGAGATACAGTTCCATGTACGAGACCGAGGCGGCGACATCCTGCAGCACGTACAGCTCCTTTCCCCGATCCTGATATTGGGTCTCGATCTTTGACATGTTCGCGCAACAAACGATCACCGCCGGAGCTTCAGCCAGGAATTTCTGGCCAAAGGCTGCGTTCGCGAGGGCCTTCTTATTATCCTTGTCGACCACGATGATGAAATCTCTCGCCTGCAGGTTGCCTGCTGAAGGAGCCCTATTACCGATTCTCAAAGCCTCGTTTATGATGTAATCCGAAACCGCGTCAGGCCTGTACTTTCTCACTGAGGTGCGCGCCTCCACGCATTCATCAAAACTCATGGATGGTTTGGAGTACCCGCTATTGGGTTGTAACTCGGATGATGGGGGCATGAGCTTCACGACCACATCGGCGACCTCGTCCGCGCTCACCCTAATCATCAATGGCATTGGCTCTTCACCGGTATCCTTCAGTTCCATCTTGTTGAAACTCGTGAAGAAAAGAACCCTGGTATTTGTCTCGAGATCGCATATCACCTCGAGCAGATCATCCTTCGCTCTGACCATGGAGAGATCATCAATCTCGATCATCTCCTCAACCTCATAGCGAGATGACTTCCGGGGAAATCCCTGTCGCTTTTTCTTGATCTTCCTCAGGAATGCCAATCGCTGATCTGTGACGGCTAGCGCGCCCTCTATGAACCCTTCCCATATTGATGAGTAAATGTCGATCAATTCGGTCTCAAGGGGCCCGCTTATTACTGGCAGATTGATGTTCTTGAATATCTCCTCGATTTTTATCTGGAAGGCACTGTAGACCTGTACCAGATCCTCGTCTTCCCTCAGATCAATGATTCTCGCAAACATTCCCAGCAAGTCCATTGATTCCATGGAGGTCATCTTAACACCGATAATAATATTGTAATTAACACCTAATAGACTCTTGCATTGATGGCCAAGCAATGACTTGTGTTTGATAAGGGTGATCAGATCGACCTTGGATCTAGGTCTTCCACTTGTCTCGGTTGGCCAATCCTATTATCAGGTAAATGACACCGAGCGCGGTTATTCCCAACAACGCCCAAGTGACGACTACAGAGAGGACGATGCCCAGTGGAGTAAAGATAATTCCGAGGAAGTAGAAAGCCCTGTAGTCCGGTTCCACCCAACCTTTCTTTCTCTTC
>DATKXF010000087.1:0-9335 GCA_035529155.1 Methanomassiliicoccales archaeon
GATGAGACTGGGCGTGGCGGCTGCCACCGCCGTGGACGCGCTTTCCCAGGCCTTTGGAGGAAAGGAGCACAAGCCCGAGGTGGAGAGGGCGTTCAACATCTCCTCGGACCTGGGGTTGGTGGCCCGCACCCTATGCAGCGAGGGCTTGAATGGCCTGTCAAACCTGCAGGTCAGGGTGGGAAGCCCCATCAGGGCGATGCTGGCAGAGAGACTATCATCGCCTGAAGAGATACTTGAGAAGCTTGGGGGAACGGCCGCCTTCGAGTACAAGTACGACGGGGTAAGGGTCCAGGCACATATCTCAAAGGAGGAGATCAAGCTGTTCTCCCGGAGGCTCGAGGACCTTACCCCCCAGTTCCCCGACGTGGTCTCAGATCTAAGAAAGGCCTTCAAAGGGAGCGAGACCATCGTGGAGGGTGAGTGCGTCCCCATTGACATGAACACCGGTGAGATGCTGCCTTTCCAGGAGGTGTCGCACCGACGGGGCCGAAAGTATGGACTGGAGGACGCCATTGAGGAATACCCGGTACGCATATTCCTATTCGATTGCCTGTATCTGGACGGAGAGGATCTTACCGAGCATCCCCTCTCCACCAGGAGGAAAGCCCTCGAAGGCATCATCGATCAGGGGAACGCAGCTCGGTTGTCAGAGATGCGTGTTCTCGACAACCCGCAGGAGGTGGTGTCCTTCTTCAACCGGGCCCTTCAGGATGGATGCGAGGGACTCATGGCCAAATCGATCGGTGAAGGATCCGTGTACCGAGCTGGAGCAAGGGGCTTCCTGTGGATCAAATACAAGAAGGAGTACAGGTCGGAAATGACAGATACGGTGGACCTGGTGGCGGTCGGTGCTTTCGCTGGAAGAGGAAGGAGGGGAGGGGTGTACGGAGCCCTTCTAATGGCCACCTACAATGATGAGGAGGACAGGTTCGAGACGGTATGCAAGCTGGGAAGCGGGTTCGACGACGAGTTCCTGGCCGCACTCCCGGGATTGCTGGAGCCGTACAAAGAAGGCGAGAAGCATCGCCATGTCGAATCCAAGATGGACGCCGACTTCTGGTTCGAACCTTCCTTGGTGCTCGAAGTCCTCGGCTCGGAGATAAGTCTCAGCCCGATCCACACGACCGCATTCTCCAGGATCCGTGAGGGGGCCGGATTGGCCATTCGTTTCCCTAGATTCACCGGCAAGGTGAGGGAAGACAAAGGGCCAAGGGAGGCCACTAGCTCTGAGGAGCTCGAGGCTATGTACAGGCAGCAACTGAAGAGGGTAGAGTCCTAATTCTACGAAAATGTTTATAAACTGGACGAATATAGCGAGTCCCGATGGAACTCGAGCTTATCGAGAAGGACAAGGACTCTATCAAGATCAGGTTCATTGATCCAGAAATGACGATTATCAATCCCCTGGTCACCGAACTCTTGAATGATAAGGTGGTGGCCGCGGTTGACTTCTGGGCCGGCCACCCCGATCTGGAATTTCCCACACTCTATGTAAGGGTCGAGAAGGGCAAGCCCCAAACCGCTCTTAAGAGGGCGGCGAAGAACCTGTCGAACCAGTTCAAGGATGCCAGGGAGAAGCTCCAGAAAGAACTGAAGTAGATGCCATGGCCTGCGTCGAATGTCATACCCGGGAGAGAGATCTGGGTTTCGAAGTTTTCTACACAGATACACCAGGCATAGATGGAAAGCTGAAGGACACCCCTGAGGACTTTCGGGTGGAGGAGATCCCGGAATTCCCTCCAGAATCAAGTGACGGGCGGTTCACCATCGCCAAGGTCACGTCCAACAACTGGGAGACCAACAGGCTCATCAGGCGACTGTCCAGAAACCTCCATATCTCACGGACCAGAATCGGTTTCGCTGGCACCAAAGACAAGCGGGCAGTTACTACCCAGCTCATGTCCTTCGAGGCACCGCTCGAAGAGGTCATGTCCCTTCAGATAGCCGGGGTGGAGATATCCGATGCCTACCGGGCCCGAAGAAAGATAACTATTGGCGACCTGGTAGGCAACGCCTTCGAGTTGAGGGTGGTCGATTGCAATGTCAGAGCCGCGGAACTGGAGAAGAGGATAGTGGATACACTGGCTCCCCTCCAGGAACTGGGCGGTTTTCCAAATTACTTCGGCATTCAGCGGTTCGGGTCACTCAGACCGGTGACCCACACCGTTGGAAAGCAGATAATCCATGGGGATTTTGAGGGAGCTGTGAGAACCTATGTTGCATCGCCCACGTCATGGGAGATGGAGGAGTCCAGGGATGCGAGGAAGAGGCTACACGAGGAGTGGGATTTCGAATCCGCCCTGAGGTACTTTCCCCAGAGGCTGACCTTCGAGAGAGTGGTCATCGGCCATCTTGTCGAATGCCCCGATGACTATTCTGGAGCGCTGAAAAGGCTTCCGACCAACCTCCAGATGATGTTTGTCCACGCCTATCAATCATACATGTTCAACCGGATTCTTTCTGAGAGGATCCGGAGGGAAATGCCACTTGCCTCCCCCATGGTAGGAGATTTGGTGCTCCCCATGACCAAGGACTGGATCCCTGATCATGATTCCTTCGTGCCCGTCAACGAGGAGAACATCGACCTCGTGTCCAAGCAGGTATCCGAGGGCAAGGCATTCGTATCGGGTATCCTGTTCGGCTCGGAAAGCGAATTCGCCGAAGGGGAGATGGGAGAACTGGAGAGATCCATTGTCGAATCCGAAGGAGTGAACAGGAACGATTTCATCGTGCCCGAAATCCCTCATTGCAACTCTAAGGGAAGCAGGCGGGAACTGATCTGCAGGTTCTGGGATTTTTCAAGCTCGGTCGATGGTGATGCAGCCACATTCGGATTCAAGCTGGGAAAGGGATGCTATGCCACCTCCCTATTAAGGGAGTTCCTCAAGGTCGACCCCATCGGATACTAGCGTCGTTCAAAGGCGGGACCAGTCCCTGGGTTCCCTTTCTTGTCTTTCCTCATGGTCGAGCGGAAGGGTTTTTCCGCTGGATGGTGGCATGTCTTCCTTCTTTCCCGGGGATTTTGGCTTTTCCTTCGATAGAGGAGCCTTGCACCTGGGGCATTTGCCCTCCTTCAGGCAATCATTGCATAGCATGGTGCCGCAGGAAGGACATATAGAGGTCGCCAGCGAGCCGTGGAACAGGCAGCGCCTGTCCTTTAGGCCGTCGGCATCGATCTGAGTGGGCTCCTCTTTCTTATCATCGCCGTAGAAACGATCGTAGAGCTCACTTTCCCTCTGCACAGGGGAAGGAGGCTTCTTGGTGATCGGTGGAGCGACTGGAACCCTCCGGCTGTCCTCCAGCGAGATCGGCCCCTGGGCTCCATGGAACTCCTTGACCTTGACGCCCGTGGTGTGGTATCCCTCCGTCTTCATGGAATCCATCACCGCCATGAGTTTCCTGGAGGTATACAAGCCCACACCCAGACTTTCCATGATACCCAGGAGGCTCCGCTGGTCCTCTGGCAGGTCCATAGCTCTCCTCAAATGATATTCAGTTTCCTCATCCCTTATCCCAGAGGACATTTCCATCTCATTCACTTTCTCTATGTAAGAAAGTACCCGCTTGGCCTTTTTGATATTCCTTTCTGGAAGGGCCATGAGCACATCGGGCAATCTGAGGCCATAGCGCGAGACGCTAGGGTTTCGATAGCTTGATAGCAGAACCTTTCGCGATAGATCCTCGTACTCCTTGAATTCAGCCCTTGTCAGAGAGGAAAGGCTAATGGGCTCCCGTATCTCAAGGAACTCCATGACATCGTCAAGGTAGCCATAGGGTACCCCGCATTCCCTGAACGCTTCCTCCCGTGTGATCTTCTTGTTCTGGCGATACTCGTACTCCATGATCTTCTCGGCCATGCCAGCGATCTCACCCTCCCTGAGCTTCTTCTCTGCCTGCCTTCTCCCCTCGGCCGCAGAGTCCATCCCAGGATCGATCTCCAGTGCCTTCTCGAAAGCCCGCTTGGCGGGTTCGTGCTTGCCCATGGCGAGCAGAATCATTCCCTTGCCGTTCCAGGCGATCCTGTCATCTGCATCTATGCCAAGGGCGGAATCGTAACTCCGGAGGGCCTCTTCCTGCTTGCCTGCCCTCTCCATGAGAGATGCTCTGTTGAGCCAGACATTCTTTTCCCTTGGGTTGATCTCCAGGGATCGATCAAAGCACTCCATCGCCCTCTCGAGGTTGTTTAGCCTCATGTTGACGACGCCCAACCGGTTCCAAACACCGGAATCATTGGGATCCATTGAGGCAGCCCTTTCGTAGCTGTCGAGTGCTTCCATCATCCTTCCCAATTCCTCCAAAGCCCTGCCCTTGGACTTGAAAATCTGGCAATCGGCCACGCCCAGCTCTATGGAGTGATTGTAGCTGTCCACGGCTTCCTCGAACCTCTGGAGCTTGAACATCGCACCGCCCTTGTACTTCCACACCTCACCGTTCCGTCGATCAAGGGTGATCGCCCTATCGAAAGCGGCTACTGCGTCATCGTACCGTTCAAATGAGGCAAGTGCTCTGCCCCTATCCATCTGGAACAGGGCTATGCTGGGGGACATCTCTACACACTTATCGAAGACCTTCAGGGCTTCATTGTACTGGCCTAGCAGAAGGAGGGCTCTTCCCTTGTTGTTGAGAATGTTGACATCAGATGCATCCAGTCTCCAGGCTCTATCGAAGCACTCGACTGCCTCACCACAACGTCCCAGGGATATCAAGGCAAGACCCTTCCTGTTGAAGAGCATCTTATCTCCAGAGTCTATCTGGATCGCCATCTCGTAGGACGATATGGCCTCCTCAGCCCTTCCTAGACGCTCGAGAGCACCTCCCCGGTCGACATAAGCCATCTTATTCTTAGCATCCAGACGTAGGATCTCATTGCATATCTTGATGATCTCCGACGGCTCCCCCTTGACTATGACTGAGAGTTTCTTGTACTCGAATATCCCAATATCGGTGGGATCAAGTTCGATGGCGCGGTCGAAGGCCTTTATCGCTTCATTGTTCCTTTCCAGATTCTGGGATGCGATTCCCTTGTCCACCCAGGCGCCCTTATCCTTGGGATCGATCTTGATTATCTGGTCGCAAACCTTGATTATGTCATCCGACCGCCCTATGAACTTGAGCGAGTACTTCTTGGCCTCGAGGACATCGATGTCCCTCTTGCCTAGTTCCAGAGCCCGGTCGTAGGAATCCACCGCCTCCTGGTGCCTACCCATCTTGGAAAAAACTTGACCGCGCCTGAAGTGGACGAACTTGTTCTCTACATCCAAGGTGACAGCCTGATCATAACACATGAGAGCATCGGACATGCGCTCAAGCCATTCCAGGGCCACACCTTTACTGATCCAGATATTTTTGTCGGAGGGGTCAATTCCCAATGCATTATCGTAGCAGGCAACGGCCTCCTCGAACCTCTTGGAGCTTTCTAAAGCCAGCCCTTTGGAGTACCATAGACGCTTGTCGTTCTGGTCCAATTTCAGGGCTGAAGTGAAAGCCACGGTGGCTTCATCATACAGACCTAGGGCGTACAGCGAATCGCCCTTCACCCTCCAGAAAGTGATGTTAGAAGGGAATTTCTCCGCTCCGATGGAGACCCTTTCCAAGGCATCCTCGTATCTTCTTACGGAGAATAGTGCCACAGATATGTCCTGGATCAGCTTATCGTCATTCGGGTCTATCTCCAGTGCAATATCGTAGACCTGAATAGCCTCCAGCTTCCGATCGAGTCGATCCAGCGCGACGGCTTTGTCAATGAGGGCGTCTTTGTTTTCTGGGTTCAACTCGAGTATCCTATCGCATGCATCAAGGACGGCCTTGTCCTTACCCAAGTGCTTCTGTGCCTCCTTGATTAAGAAGATGGTGTCCTCGTCATCTGGCCTAATCTTGGCGGATCTCTCGAGGGGTTTGATCGCATCCTTATACCTCTCCATCTTGACCATTGCCAAGCCAAGGTCATGAAAAGCATCGGCATCCTCTGTCCTTAGTGAAATCAGCTCGGAACATACCTTCTCCAGTTCGGGATACTTCTCAAGATTACGAAGTACTACTCTCATTCTGGTCAAGAGTTCTGGCTCCTTCTGGAACTTGACCATGGCGGCCTGGATCTCCATCATCGCTTCTTCAAACTCCTCCAACTCGACGAGGGCATCCATCTTCATCAGGAAGGTTGGCAGGTCCTCATCTTTGACAGAGAGGATGCGTGAGCAGCAATCTACCAACTCTTCATATCTCTCCAACCTCTTGAGAATCGAGCATTTCCCCTCAAGTGCCGGCATATAAATGGGATCTATCTCAAGGGCCCTGTTGTAGACAGCTATGCTCTCCTCCAACTCCCCCATCTGGTCCAGCAAGGACCCCTTTTCCGCCCAGATGTGCTTGTCAATGGGGTCCTGTTGAAGTGCCTTTGAATAGCTCTCCAGTGCCTCAGGAAGATCGCCCTTCTCCCGGAGAGCCCTGGCCTTGTTCAGATGAGCTGAAAACGAATTTCGATCCACCTCGAGGACGTCGTCGTATGCCTTTACGGCTGTTTCAAATTCCCCCTTCATGAGAAAGGTCCTGGCCCTGTCTAGGAGGAGGTAAAGGTCCCGGGGGGCTTCCTTCAGCCCAGCCTCAAAAGCTTCGAGAGCATCTTCCAGCTTGCCTGCGCCCATGAGTGTCTCGCCTTTCTTTCTGAGCCAGTCTCCCTTGTTCTCGTCCCTATCAACGAGCTTGTCGTACACGTCCATATCGTGAGGGTCCATTTCCTGGGCCCTCTTGAGAGACTCCACTGATTCCTCGTCTCTACCGGCGTCGTGAAGCAGCTCCGCCTTCTCTATCCAGAGGGATCTATCATCTGGATTTTCACGAATGGCTTTATCCAGGGTGTCGATCGCCTCGATCTCAGACCCGATGGCGAATAGGGCTTTTGCCTTGATAGTAAAGGCCGCTCCGCTCTTGGGGGATGTCTCAAGCGCTCTATCCGCGGCCCTGTTGGCCTCATCCGGCTTTTCACAGGTGATGTAGGCTTGACTCAACTGCGAGAGCGTCTCGATGTATGCCGCCTGATTCTCCTGCTTACTTGGAATCCCCTTAAATAGCATCACCTTGGCCCTTTCGAGACTCTCCAGCGCTGAATCGACATTGCCGGTCGCAAGGCTTCGCTGGGCATTCTCGATGGAACTTCGTGATTTCTTAATAGCTCTCAGATCACTGTCGAACAGTGAGTCAAAAATACTCATCCCATTCACCTGTGCCGGTTAAATATCCGGCAATACTCAAAAAGCTTTTGTCATGGTGTGAGTAAATGAAATTGAAAGGGGAATTTTCAACATTATTGTCTGACGATGATGTTTTCTGCATTCTTTTCTGGAATATTGATGATTTTCATTTTTATGTCTGACATTTGTTTTCAAAATTTATATATACAATGATAAGGATTATCATTATTGTCTGACGTAAGTCGGACAAGGGGGAAACCCCACCGGGATGGGATAACTTGACAGGAGATTTCGACGCAAGTCAGTTGGATATTGCTGAGGACGTCATGAATTGGATGAAGAGTCACACCCTCAGAGACCTTACCGACATCGCCATCGAGATGGAGGAGAATGGCGAGAACGCCAAAGAAGTCTGGGAATTCATCCGGGAGCTCAACCTGATCGTGAAGGAAGCGTTTATGGACCTGAAGAGCTCAGAAATATCGACGAACGAGCCTGCCCACGCTTGATTGAACTCTCCAGGGGGGCGTATGAGTCCCCCTAAAACTCCTTTCAATGCTTCTTGGCCCATTATCACACATTGACACAACTATTCATCATCTTTTCAACATTGACCTTAAAGAGGTCACCGCTAAGCATTTAATATGGAATTGAGATTAGGTGCCAGAAGCAGGTGTGGTCTAGTCTGGTTAGGATTTTGGCCTTCCAAGCCAACAGCTCGGGTTCGAATCCCGACGCCTGCACTTCCCATCGTTTTAAAAAGGGATGTCGGGCCCCCATTCACGAGGTGCCCGGTTTAATAAAAAAGGAGGCGTCAGTTGCTGTACGCCTCTATCGGAGTGGTGAGGGGGGTGGGGCTTCTCCCCGTCTCACCTGGGGATGATGTCTCATCTTGATGCATCGTTATCCCCTCACGGCGATCCTGTGTGCAGGATATACCGTAAAGGGAATAGAGTTCTTTCCAGCTGAAGTACTCGGGGTTATCATCCGATGCCATCAATTCAGCTATTGAATAGGATATTTATATGGTAAAGGGGGGGAGGTCACCGAAAATGCCTGCCTTACGAACTATGTCTCACCCGCACCGCCTCTCCTCTAGAGAGGTCCATCATCTCCCCTCCGCTCATGGAGGCAACGCCCACGCCGACAACCTCATCCTTCCGAACGATGATCGCCTCGTCCCCTATCCTTATGGAGCGATCAGCGCTCTCCACCCCGACGGCAAAGAGGTTTCCTTTCAGGTCGAAATTGCCTATGTGGACGACGTTTAGGTCCTTCTCTTGAAGCTTCTTCGCACCCTCCATGGTGAGCGAGATCATTCCCCTCTCGGGGGAAAGCATCCCCAGTTGGCCCCTTCCCTTCACTATCCTGGGCCTTGGGTATCTTCCAGCTACCTCCGCTCCATCAAGAAGATGTTCACCGCCAGGTCCAAATTGGAACCTGGCCAACGAGGCCATGGTTGCCACTCTATCCACCGCCCTTGGAACGGCGGGCTGCTCCTCACAGGCCGCCACCAGCGCGCTCCTCAGATTGTCTAGACTTTCGCGGGATGTGGGGTCCTTAAAAGCGGTCAAGTTGCAGTCAATGGACTCTGCCACGAACTCTTCAGCCATGTGGCAGATGACCTCATCGTATCCGAAGCCGTTCAGGTGGTGAAGCATCTCCAAGATCATTGAGCGTTCGAAACAGTCCCAATCTCCCGTCACAGGGATGTCGTACTTGGAGGCTGGATATAGAAGCTCAAGCTCCCTTGGAACCACACCTAGAGGTGAAGTCACGATGACCTCGTGGATTAGGTGTGACTTGCCCACGGTATCGATGACCTCTCTGAATATCTTATGAGTTTTGGATGTGAAGTAGGGTTTACGTGCGGAGCAGGGCAGGAGCAGTAGTATCCTCTTGTGTTCGGGAGGCTCGTAACCGTCCAATATCCTCCTGCGCCATCTCTGGACATCGGGTCTGTGCAGGGATTGCTTGGTGTTGCAGTGCACGGTTCCCCCTATGACAGGGGCCATTTCCTCTTGGTATTCGTAGCCCTCCTGGTCCAAGAGCCTAAGCACCGCCACTGCCCAGGGATCAGATGTGACACGGGTCTCGACAAGGTCGCGGAGCTTTCCTCTTTCTATTGTCCATCGAACCATCTGGAGT
>DATKXF010000088.1:0-11655 GCA_035529155.1 Methanomassiliicoccales archaeon
CTCATCCAAGGAACTGGTGGGGGCTCTGCACGCTCTCCCCGAACATACGTATGCCTGGGCCTCTCCCTCTTTGGCTATCATGGACTCAGTGAAGGGCGCTATCCTGGGAAGCGAATCGTCACTCTTGATCATAACTATAGCTTCTGGAAGGTATTCACTTCTAATCGCAGAGATCATCTCCTCAACATCATCTGACATGGCATCACCCACAATGACCACCTCACTGGACGGCTCCAGTACCATGTCCAGTCCAATCAAGAAAAGGGTGAAGGCCATTGGGTTATCAATGACCATTCCTGAGTACGTTTGGGCTAGCTTCCTGGCAATCTCTTCCATTCCAATGTCCCCAGTCATCCTAGATATCATCACGAGGTCCAGGAAAGCGACAGAGTTGCCAGATGGTATGGCTCCGTCGTATGATTCCATCTTTTGGAATATCATATCCTCTCCTTCCTTTGGAGATAAGTGGAAGAATCCAAGATCATCATCCCAGAAACGCTCGAGCATCTCCTTCGTAAGAACGACAGCCTTATCAAGCCACATGATGTCGAAAGTTGTTTGATAAAGTTCTATGAGGCCCCATACGAGGAATGAGTAGTCCTGAAGGAAGACTTCCTTGGATAACTCTCCCTCCCGATACCTGTGTTTTAGACCGGCCTCGGCCATCTTGTCCAATATGAATCGAGCAGCCCTCTCGCCCGCTGTGGAAAATTCGTCAGAACCAAGGGCGCGACTAGCCTTGGCGAGAGCGGCTATCATAAGGCCATTCCAGTCCGCGAGTACCTTGTCATCCCTCAAAGGCCTTTCCCTGTTTTCCCGTACATTCCGCATCCTCTCAAGGGAAACTTGCACCCGGTCGAAGAGCTCGAGACTATCCAAACCTAGTTCCTTGGAGATCTCATCGAACTTCCGGTTCATGTGGAGTATGTTCCCACCGCTCCTACTGCCGTCGGGTTCTCTGAAGTTCCCCTCCTCGATGACGTTGAATTCATCGATGATAAGATCGGCTTCTTTGCCCAATGTTTCCCTGATCTCGGCCTCGGTCCAGAGGTAGAACTTACCTTCAACTCCTTCACTGTCCGCATCCTCGGCCGAATAAAACGCACCTTCTGGAGAGGTCATGTCCCTTCCAATGTAGGCAACGATGTCCTCCATAGTCTTTCTGAAATCCCGTCTCTTTGTCGCCTGGTATGCCTCGGAATAGGCCATAAGAAGTAGTGCCTGATCGTAGAGCATCTTCTCGAAATGAGGGACCAGCCAGTAGCTGTCAGTCGAGTATCGATGGAAACCTCCTCCTACATGATCTTTTATCCCACCTAGGGACATGGCTTGAAGTGTGAATTCGACCATATCCAACGCCCGTTTCTCCCCCGTACGTCGCCAGTACCTTAAAAGAGCCAGAATTTTATGGGGCAAGGGAAATTTGGGTGGAGGTCCGAATCCACCGAATTTCTCATCAAAGCTATCACGCAGCTGAAAATAAAGTGAATCGAAGACCTGTCTGTCTATTTGCTCCCTCTCATCCCTTATTGCCAGCTGATCAGTGATTGCAGAGGTCGCCCGTTCCGCCACCTCGTCTACCTTTCTCCTCTGGGTCTTCCATACGTTGGCAATCTCCATCAGCAGTGGTCTGAGCCCCCGCATTCCAAAGCGCCCTTCCTTCGGGAGGTAAGTGGCAGCGAAGAACGGCTTCCTGTCCGGTCTCATGATGATCGTCAAGGGCCAACCGCCAGAACCCGTCATCATCTGGCATACATCCATGTAGGTGGAGTCGACATCAGGCCTTTCCTCCCGGTCCACCTTGATGCTCACATAGCTCTCATTCAAGATCCTGGCGATCTCCTGATCCTCGAAAGATTCCCTTTCCATGACATGGCACCAATGACATGTGGAATAACCGATTGAGAGGAACACAGGTTTGTCTTCGCTCTTGGCCTTGGTGAATGCATCATCCCCCCAGGGATACCAATCCACCGGGTTGTAAGCGTGCTGGAGTAGGTAAGGGCTCTTTTCTTTCTTGAGGCGGTTTGCTTTGCTTGTCAACACAATGCACCTTTTTTTACAATGAGTGGACGGACATTACATATCTTTTCGTAAGCTTGGGATGCAATTAGAAATTGATAATAAAAAAATGAGGTGAGCGCCCGAAAGAGGTCGGAGGCTCAACCCCCCTATTGCTTGAATCCCCCTATATCGGCCTTGCAACCGATCCTAACCGCGTTACCGCGGTATCGGCTTTGATGGCGCTGAACGATATTAAAGGTTTCCCACAATTATTGATGTTAATGCCAGTCTTTTCAATTGTAAATAACGGAAAGAAGAATAATTATTCGCAGAAAAATTGAAATAGGACACCTGAAGGTGTCGAATCATGGTTTTTCTTGTTGTGATTTGAATCTACAGCTTGAGCTGGGGCCAGTCGATGTATCGCCGTTCTTTGCCATCACTTGCTGACTGGTAGGAATTCATCTTCTACGGTTGTGATTCTGTACCTGCAGCCGATCTCACTCAGGACCTCATCGATGTTGAAGATGAGGAGGCGGATCATCTTCTCGTCGGGCTTTTCCGCCCACTCGAACTCCACATCATAGGGTCCGATGATGAATCCTGCCCTTGGGATAATCTTATTGGTTAGCCGTCCTTCCGTGAGTTCCGGCAGTTCTTCAGCCAGCTTCGTCAGCCTGACGAAGGCCTCTTCCATCGGTGGCCCGTATAGTTTAAGCAGACTCTTCCAAACCATTGTTCCTTACTCCCAGTACGCCAAGATTCCTGGGATAACCTCCGAAGCCCTCTGGTCGAAGGTTGGAATCCCGGTGACCTTGGCGGCATATTCACTGAGAGACAGGATGTCGCTTCTCTCCAATAGGTCCAACTTGAACTTCCTGGAACCGGCCATAAGTTGCTTGAGTCCCTCGCCAATGCGATCGACCAGGTAGGTGTATAGGCCGATCGCACCCCATGGAATGTCCCTTCCGAGTTTGAGATCGGGGTACTCGTTCTCGAGGTGCCTGGTGGCAATGAAGAAGTTCTCAGGATTGCTAGTATATTGGTCAGAAAACGACTTGGGAAGCTTTCCCTTCTCAGCCAGACTTGCAAAGTACTTTGACTTCATGACCGCGGTCAGCGGAGCTCTTGCCATGGCCGATGTCTTGATTAGTGGGCCTCCACCCAGGTTGGACATCGCTATCGCCTTGAAGATCTGGGTCTCGTTGATCAGTCCGCCAGCCATCGCCATATCGGGTATGAATCTTCCCTGCTTCTTCAAGATTGAGGCGGCCAACAGGACCTGAGATTCGAGGTGGATTGTCGGGGTTGACATCTCGTTCATCATGGGAACTGGACTCATTCCAGTTCCTCCTCCGGCGCCATCGAAGGTAAGCATGTCGATTTTGGCTTCCGA
This sequence comes from Methanomassiliicoccales archaeon, assembly GCA_035529155.1. GTDB lineage: Archaea > Thermoplasmatota > Thermoplasmata > Methanomassiliicoccales > JAAEEP01 > JAAEEP01. Next base: position 3,401 of record DATKXF010000088.1, read on the forward strand.
AGCCACCTTCATAGTCCAGGCGACGACCTCGGGCTTGTAGGCACCCTGCTTCAGGAACACGTATTTCGCTCCCATGTCCCTGAGGTTCTCAACATCTTCCACGAAGTCCTTCGCCTTGGGGAATCCAACACGTGAGTGGCGCTCGAAGCTCTTGAACGCCCCCGCTTTGAATGATTCCTGGACCTCAGGATCCTCGGGATCGGGGACAACTATATAGCCGCGCTTCTTGAGCTCAAGTGCGCGTTCTAGCGTGTGCAAGCGAACCTCGCCACCTATCGCCTTGGCGCCCTGACCGAACTTGCGCTCGATTATGTTGACCTCAAGCTTGGACAGAGCGTATTCGTCAACGCCACCCCGCATGTCCTCCACATTTGTCTGGACCACGATATCTCCGTGTTTGCCGTCCCAAAGCTCCCTGTATGAGCTGATCCTAAACTCCATGTCTGGAGATCTCTGGATCTTCCCGTTGGAGTAGATCGATTCATGATCCATTCCGCAAACATTCTCACCGACGGTCTCTATGATTCCAGCCAGAGCAGCGCCCTTGGCTAGGCTTTCCCAGTTCCTCTTGGCGACGGCTGTAGAACCAAGACCTGCTATGACCACTGGTATCTTGAGCTTGATGGGCTTCTTGGACCTTGTGGCAACGATCGTACTGCAGTCAGCGTTCTCAAAGAATGCAACGTCGGGATCCTCCTCGATTCCCCAGGCACCGATTAGCTCGGCTAATATCTGGAAGTGGGAAAAATCGATGAAATAGTCCTTGTTTGAAGCAGCAGTGCTCTCTCCGAAATATTCAGGAGAAGGATAAAGGGTTTCCCTTCCTCTGAATGCGGCTTTACCTATTTCGCATATCGTACCGCACTCTTCTATACACAATGGACACATTCCGCTAATGGGAGTCACGTCCTGGACCCTTGTCTTGGTTCCAGTCGTTGACTTCGAATGTTCAACTATTCTCATCTAACACCACACCTTTCTCAGGTTGGGGAAGGCGAATGTCTTCCTTGATATTTTAAAGTAATTCAGTGTGGTTTACGACTTTCGTATTCACTATTCGAATTGCCCGGAAATCGGCTGCTTTGGTACTATTAACCTGCGTTTCCCGAATCAGCATTTCCCAACATTGCTTGAATGTTGCCTCTCAGCAAATATTACTTGGTCACTCCACTCTGATAAACCTTCGTTTCTTCAAGGACAAGATTAGTCGGGAATCATGACCTAACGGCTTTAAATCATTATTACTACGAAAGACGTCATTTCTCTAGGGTGACCAGTGCGTCAACGGCGCAGCACCCCTCGCCCCGATCTCCTACAATAACTGGATTCACCTCCAACTCACCGATCTCGGGGAAGTCGATGGCAATCTGGGCAAGTCTGAAGATCACATCCTTGAGGGATTCTATGTCGGCGACCCCTCTCCCCCTCGCCCCCATCAGGATGGGGTAACCTTTGATGGAGGTAATCATGTCATCCACATCTGCCCTTGTCAGAGGAGCGATCTTGTTACTCACGTCCTTGAGGATCTCAACGAAAATGCCCCCTAGGCCAAATGTGATAACTGGACCGAACTGATTGTCCCGGTTCATTCCCACGATTACCTCCCGGCCAGATATCATCTGCTGAACTGAAACGCCATCAATCCTTGCATCCGGTAACCTGGATCTGCTCTTCTCGAGAATGGAATGGAATGAATTCTTGACTTCCTCAGGGGTTTCCAGACCGACTACCACGCCACCCACATCGCTTTTATGGAGTATGTCTGATGAAGCCACTTTCATGACCACTGGGTATCCAATTTCATTCGCTAGCTCAATAGCCTCCTCTTCGGTCGTGGCAAGGTCTTCCTTGGGCGTTGAGATCCCGTAGGCATTGAGGATGGCTTTGCCCTCACCCTCCCTTAGGGTCAGGCGGTTGTCGGCTCTTACAGCGGCAAGAACATCCCTGACCTTGTTCCTGTCCCCCTTTACCACTACAGCCTCTTCATTCACTCTGTAGTTTCTCCGTTTCCAGCACTTCATGAGGGCGGCTATGGCTCTCATTGCCCGGTCGGGGATGTCATAGTTGGGAATGCCGAGCTCCAAGACCCTTGCTGCTCCAGGGGCTACCTGCTTGCCCCCTATAAAGGATGCCACAATGGGTTTGTCCCACTTTTTCTTGCAGTCTGCTAATACCTCGGCGATGGCCACGAGGTCGATGATGTCATTCGGTCCGAAAACGGCTGCCAGGCACTTGCAGTTCTTGTCCTGCAAGATTGTCTCCACAGCGAATCGTACCCTCTTCGTATCAGAGTCGCCTACGATGTCCACTGGATTGTACGGCGTAGCCTCTCTCGGTAGCCCTTCCCGAAGCTTATCCACAGTTTCCTCATTCAGCTCGGCCATGAACACCCCGTAATCGTTACAGGCGTCCGCTGACATGACACCCAGTCCACCAGCGTTCGTCACGATCACGACGCCTTCGCCATCTGGCATAGGGAGCTTTGAGAATGCGAGACAGTAATCGAATAGCTCGTCCATGTCCTTGGCACGCAGAACGCCTGCCTGTTCCATGGCCGCATCCCATATGCTGTCGCTACCCGAAATGGAGCCGGTATGGGATGAGGCGGCCCTTGCCCCCGAGGATGACCGGCCAGCCTTCATTGTGACGATGGCCTTGCGTTTGCTTGCTTCTTTAGCCGCCTCCACGAACTCCTTGCCTCGTTCTGTTCCCTCGATATACATGCCGATGACTTTGGTCTCGTTATCATTACCGATGAATTCTATGAGATCTGCCTCATCAATATCTGCTTTGTTCCCTACGCTGACGAAGCGGGAGAACCCAACCTTAGTTTCCTGGTTCCAGTCAAGGATGGTGGTACAGATTGCACCTGATTGTGAGATGATAGAAAGAGGTCCCTGCTCAGGATAGTTTGAGGTGAAGGTCGCATTCATATCGTGGAAGGTGTTTATCACCCCCAGACAGTTGGGACCCAACACCCTGATTCCGTATTCCTTTACGATATCCACTACCTGTCGCTCGAGCTCGGCTCCTTCCTTTCCGATCTCCTTGAATCCGGCAGAAATGATGATTGCGGCTTTCACACCCTTCTCCGCTGCCTCTTTCAGGATTGGTGGGACCAGAGGACCTTTGACAAGGAATATGGCAAGTTCCACATCATCTTCGATGTCTTTCACACTCTTGTAGCATCTCAAGCCGAGAATCTCATCTGCCTTGGGGTTGATAGGGTATATCTTTCCCTTGAATCCAGACGAGATAATGTTCCTGAGGACTATGTTCCCCAGCTTTCCTTCTTCCCTGGCCGCCCCGACGATGGCAATGGAATCCGGCTCTAAGATCTCCTTCATGCTATCGGAAGCCTTTACAAAATCACCGTATAAGAAGGTTATCTAGCCAATGGAAGCTGATACTATGCCTCCGCTGTCCATTTCTGCATTAATCGTACCCTCATCCGAATATTCGATGTTCCACAAGCGATTTCAACAACGAACAAGGGGGGGGAAAGGTCTATTATGCAAGGTTCCCCATGAGGGGGTGGATCTGTCATGCCAGTACTCACAGATGAGGATTTCAATTGGCTTCCCACACAGCGGACCTGCGACTGCAAAGAGGGAAGGCTGAACTGTCTCGATAGGAAAGAGACCTACGAGCTCGGCTCCACCGTCCTGAACATCCAGAAAAGGCAGGTATGGAAAGGGCCCCACCCCGCCCGTTTCATTCCAGAGCTTCCGGAGAAGTACATCAAGCTCTTCTCTCACAAGGGAGAGACGGTGCTTGACCCATTCTGCGGCTCTGGTACCACCAACGTGGTCGCGAGCCAGCTGGGAAGGAACTCGGTGGGCATAGATATCAACCCCTACTCAACCCAGATGACCTTGAATAGACTGAAGGATCCTGAATTGGAGAATGGAACCCGGCACCAGGTGATCAACGGCGATTCAAGACAGATCATGACACGCATCCCTGAAGAATCCATTGACTTGGTGGTAACTTCTCCTCCATACTTCGATGTGGTCGACTACATGCACGATGACCCGGATCAGTTGGGCAATTTCCACAGCTACCAGGAATTCCTTTCAGCGATGAATGAGTCCCTTCAAAGGATGCTCAACATCCTCAAACCCGGCGGATACTGCGTTGTCAACACCCAGGATCTATTCAAAAAGAACGAGAAATGTCCAATACACTCTGATTACATTCAGATAGGGCGGGAACTGGGTTTCGAGATCGTCAACGTGAATATCTATATCCTTAACTACAGCACGGGAGGGAGGTTGGTCTTTGGATATCCAAAGTCCTACTATCCCAAGAACGATCACGAGTATGTCATCATAATGAGAAAGAACGAGTAGGACTGGCCCGTACGATGTTTTAATATATTATTTCGAGTGATATATTGTTGTGATCCGCAAGATCACCTATCTCATAGCCTTGATCGCATCCACTATAGTCGTCTATCTTATTGATTCGACCTACCCTGAATTTCATCTCTGGAATGTGTTCCTCACGCTCCTTGCGCTCTTGATCGTCTACTTTGTCCTCATCATTCTCGTCGGGGAGGGCATATCGGGACGCATCAAGGACGCCAAGGCCAAATACTCCTTCAGAAAGACGATAACCATACTCGCAATCGCATCGGCGGCTCTGATACTGGCGGTCATCTGGATTGAGGACAGCACCGCCCTGGTGGTATCCTATGGTATCATTGGCGCGGGAGTAGCAATATCGCTTCAGGACGTCTTCAAGAACTTCGCTGGAGGCTTGATCATACTCACCTCAGGCATCTACCGCGTAGGTGACAGGGTAGAGATCCAGAACATGATGGGAGATGTGATAGACATCGGGATCATGTACACAACCCTGTTAGAGATCAGACAATGGGTCAATGGGGACCAGGCCACGGGCCGTCTGGTGTCACTTCCCAATGGCTTGGTGATCACGGGCTCCACATACAACTTCACCCGCGACCATCGTTACCTCTGGGACGAGATCATGATACCCTTGACTTACGATAGTGACTGGAAGCAAGCAAAGGAAGCCTTCTTGAAGATCCTTCGCTCTCAGACAGATGTATACCAGGAGGGGGCCCAGAGGGACATTGATCGCATCGGCGAGAAGTATTATCTTCCCTCCCAGGACATCGAGCCCAACATTTACATAGTGCCCACGGACAACTGGATCGCCCTTCATCTCCGATATGTGGTTCCGGTGAGAGAGCGAAGGCTGGTCCGGGACAGGATCAGTAGGGAGATAATCGAGTTCATCGAGAAGGTCGCCGAGATCAAGGTGGCTTCGGAGAGTATCAACATCTCTGATTTCCCTATCTTAAGATATGGAAAGGATGAAGGCACTCTGTAAGGGCACCTTTTTCCCAGGGAATATCGTACCTTTTCAGGGGGATGCATCAACCGATTGGGGAGCGTCTCAATGAGGCAAAGAAGGCCTGGAGGAGCTATGAACGAAGATAGGGTGTGGTTCCTGAACACCGGCCAGGATAGTGAGGGACCAGTGGCTTACTGGATGAGCAGGGACCAGCGTTCTGTGGACAACTGGGCGCTTGTCCATGCCCAAGAGGTTGCCATTTCAAAGGCTTCGTCTCTCACTGTAATTTTTAACCTTGTACCGGACTTCCTAGGTGCAGGTGAAAGGCATTACAGGTTCATGCTAGATGGCCTTCGTGAAGTCGAAGCGTCACTCTCCGAGCTAAGTATCTCTTTCCATCTTCTCATGGGTGATCCGGGCACCCTCATACCAGAGTTCGTGACGGACAACAGGATCTCCTATCTGGTAACGGATTTCGATCCCCTAAGGATCAAACGGAATTGGAAGCGGGAGATCGTGACCGCTCTTGACATCCCGGTCGTGGAAGTTGACGCACACAACATCGTACCATGCTGGGTTTGCTCGGGAAAACAGGAGTACGGGGCCTATACCATACGACCCAGGATACGCGAGGCGCTTCCGACCTTTTTGGACGAAATGGTAGCGATTAATAAGCATCCCACTCGTTTCATGGAGGAACCAGATAACGATTGGGAAAGCGCCTACGGGAGACTGGTTGGAGATCACGGGGTACCGCCCGCGACATGGCTCCATCCGGGTCAGACAGCTTCCTTGAAGGCGCTGGGAGATTTCATTGAACACCGTTTGGAATTATACGAGGGGGCTAGGAACGATCCTACCCTCGAAGGACAGTCCATGCTTTCCCCCTATCTTCATTTTGGGCATCTATCGGCCCAGAGGGCAGCCCTGGAGGTCAGCAAGAGCTCCGCAGCGCAGGAGGCCAAGGATGCATTCCTCGAGGAACTTGTTGTGAGGAGAGAGCTGTCAGACAACTTCTGCTTCTATAACCTAGCCTACGATTCATTCGAGGGCTTCCCTTCCTGGGCCCGTGAGACGCTTGACCTCCATAGAGAGGATAAGCGGGAATACCTGTACTCACGGGATGAACTGGAACAGGGAAGTACCCATGATGACCTCTGGAATGCAGCCCAAATGGAGATGGTGGAACGAGGCAAGATGCACGGTTACATGAGGATGTACTGGGCAAAGAAGATCCTTGAGTGGACGGAGTCTCCGGAGGAGGCGATGGAAACGGCCATCTACCTGAACGATAGGTATGAGCTCGATGGCCGGGATCCAAATGGATACACAGGGATAGCCTGGAGCATCGGCGGTGTGCACGACCGTGCCTGGGGGGAGAGATCTGTTTTCGGAAAGGTACGATACATGAGCTTCAACGGGGCCAGGCGCAAGTTCGATGTCGATTCTTACATCGAGAATCGCCTGGGTGAGCGCTGATCCACTTTCGGATATCTCCTGCAGTGAAGCATATAGGCGGATATGATTCGTCCTTGCGTTGGGATGAGATCGAGTTTGAAATGGAAGAATCACACCTCTATAGCGAAGATTATCTCAAGGGAACTGGAGTTGCCCCGGGTACTCGAGGACGTTCTGGTCGAGGGTTCGGTAGATCCAGACAGGTACCCCGATCTCATGAGGAGCGATAGGGGTGAAGACCGATGGAGGAAAGTGCCCCATCACTCGCCGACCACATCCCTGATCCTGGACTATGTCTGGAGAGCCAGGGGAAGTATTATGAATGGAGATGAGAGCGTTGGGATATTCAATCTCGGCCGTGCGATGCATTACCTTCAGGATAGGACCGTAGGGTTCTCTAGTAAGAAACAACATGATCGCAAGGAGAAACTGATAGGCGAATGGGAAGTGGACCCCCAGGCCATCAGGCATGGCATAAGCGACGCAGTCTCTTCTCCAAGATACGTGAATAGATTGGTAAGGGGCGTCAAGCCCACGAAGCAGGCGGGAAAGGCCATGAGGTATGCCTGCTATGACTCGGCGGCTCTGGTAGCGGCGGTCATTGGAACAAGAGAGGTCCCCAAGGGTCTTGCCAAGAGATCGAGAAGATCGAGAAGGATGAATGCGGTCGTTCTGGTCTCAGCGTGCGTCCTCACAATTTTCGGAATTTACAATTACCTAGAGACGAATGAGCTCATGCTTCTTGGCTTGATCCTGATCGCAGTTGTGTTTGGTGTTGCTAGTAGCGCCCTTCGCAACAGAAGGAAAGAAGAGGCCAGGTGGTTCGGTCTGGAATGAGATATTCATAGTCACTGGTCGGAGTATGGCAATCCTTTTTTAGATAAGGCATCTTTACTGGTCTATTCCATTCTAGCCTCGATTCTTGGAAAGAGGCCGCCAAGGATAAACATCCCAACTGCTCTCGCCAAGGTCATGATGGCCCCGGTACAGGGCTTCAATGCTCTGAGGGGGAGGGAGAACTTCATGTGGCGCACCTCCACCGTCGACTCGGTCACGACCGACCGCTCTTACAGCATAGAGAGGGCAAGAGAGGAATTGGGTTTCTCCCCCATCTATGACCCGAGGGCTGTCCTTGAGGAAACGGTCGACTGGTACCGGATGAAAGGCTACATCTGAGACCAATATTTCGTTTCTAGAAAAGTCGACCTCGAAATAGTTATATATTGAACAGCCAGTGGAGGAGGGCGAGCAAGATGCAGGAAACCCCAGCGATGGTCAAGGCTGAAACCAAGGGGAAAGAGCTGTCCCTGGGAAGGAGGATGATGGACATACTCCGCATAAGCTACACCATCACCTTCGTCCTGGCCTCGATCACGGGTGTCGCCCTCGCCCTCACCGTTCGGCAAGAGTGGTTGATCGCCGCGCTCATACCCATCGACGTGTTCTTTTTGGCACTCTTCGTGAACTTCTCCAAC
>DATKXF010000089.1:0-8191 GCA_035529155.1 Methanomassiliicoccales archaeon
ATATCGGTGAGGGCGATAGGCTCCTGGATATGGGCTGCGGGGGCGGTCATAACTTGAAGAACCTAGTTCGAATGTCTCCTTATGCAAAGGTTCTCGGGGTGGACTATTCCCGTGACATGGTCTCACTTTCCAGGAAGCTCAATCGAACCCTTGTCAGAAGTGGCAGATTGGAGGTTTTGGAAGCATCCGTATCTAGGCTTCCATTCAGGGAAAACGTTTTTGATGCTGTCACCGCTGTGGAGACCCATTTCTTCTGGCCAGACCTGATCAACGATCTCAGGGAGGTGAGAAGGGTCATGAAACCAGGCTCCATGGTGCTGATAATAACCGAAGGCTATCGCCATCCAGATTTCGAGGAGAGGAACAGTGAGTGGGAGAGGCTGTCCGATTTCACCATGGACACTCCTGAGGAGTTCCGGGGATACTTGAAGAGTGCCGGATTCGAACGGGTTGAGAGCGTAGAAGAACAGGATCGGAACTGGATGGCAGCATGGGGTAGAAAGCCTCTGAAATGAGTTCCGATATGACTGGGCTATTGAGAACCATTTTATTCTAGGTGAAACAATGAGTACCCCATGACCTTCAAGATCGTGTATTCCGACCACCTTTTCGAGAACCTCGATTACGAGATAAGGGTTTTTGAGGAGATCGATGGGAAAGTCGTGGATGGTGTGGCCACAGAAGCACCCTTGGAGGAGATAGTTGCCGATGCTGACGCCCTGGTAGTGATGTATCATCCGGTTGATGCAGCTCTCATGGATCGCATGCCTAAATGCAAGATCATAAACAGGAGCGGTATCGGATTCGATATCGTTGATTTGGATGCGGCCACGGAGCGTGGCATATACGTAACCAACATCCCTGATTACTGCATCCCGGAAGTCTCAGATCATGCCATGGCCATGATACTCACACTTCAGAGAAAGATCGCCTTCTATAATTCGAGGATGAAGAAAGGGGAATGGGATCTCAACCAGGGATGGATGATGCACAGATTGGAGAACCAGACATTGGGGCTAGTAGCCTTCGGGAACATCGCTCGTGCAGTATGTAAGAAGGCTCTTGCGTTTGGAATGAATGTGATCGCATATGATCCTTATCTCACTGAAGAACAAATCATTGAGGGAGGCGCGGAGCCAGTCCACGACCTCGATGTTCTCCTAATGAACTCAGATGTCATCTCCGTTCACACACCTCTGACCCCGGAGACGCGCGGTCTTATCGGGGAGAGGGAGATCTCGTTGATGAAGGAGAATGCCGTCATAATCAATGTGGCAAGGGGAGGAATTGTTGACGAGAACGCGCTTCTCAATGCCCTTGAGGAAAAGAGAATAATGGGTGCTGGACTTGACGTGTTTGAGAAGGAGCCCGTTGATCTTCTTGGGCCACTGGTCCAGCACGAGAGGTTGATATGCACGCCACACGCTGCTTGGAACTCTATCGAGAGCGAAAAAGAAAGGCGGCAGAAGTCCGCGGAAGACGTTATAAGGGCGCTTCAGGGGAAGGTACCAAAATACCTGGTCAACAGGAAAGTGCTCGATAGAAAATGATGAAATCTAATGACCCCAGGGTCAAATGTTGAATCTGAATTTTATATCCGTACTGGTGGGATCGATGTGGAAGGAATGAAGGAAGGCTTGGAGTTGCGAGATTTCACGCTGATTGATCAGAACAAGGAAAAATTCACGCTATCTAGATTCGTGGGAAGAAAGGTATTGCTCTCCTTTCATCCGCTAGCCTGGACGGCAATCTGCTCGGAGCAGATGGTCTCCCTTGAGGAACACTGGAGTGACTTCATGGCTTTGAACTCGATAGCCTTAGGGGTGAGCGTGGATACTGTACCCTCAAAGAAAGCCTGGGCCAACAGCCTTGGAATAGAACGAACAAAGCTACTATCAGACTTTTGGCCACACGGTGAGGTGTCCAGCATGTTTGGGGTCTTCAGGGAGGCGGATGGTTTCTCAGAGAGGGCTAACCTAATAGTGGATGAAGAAGGAAGGTTGGTATTCTCCAAGATATATCCCATAAAGGAGCTTCCCGATATCGGGGAGGTATTGGGCGTGCTCAAAGGATTTCCCTGAGTTCACCACTCCTCGGAGAGCCAATCCAAAGTCTCGGATGTCTTTTTGACTAGCTTGCGCCCGTTGTTCCTGACGTGGGTGATGCCATAGACCAGGGTGTGATGAACCCTCTTGTCCATCACCAAGAAGGCATCGAGCTCCTTGCTGGCAAATCTGCAAGCACTCTTGATGATACCCATCGCGCCTTGATTGGGTTCCCACTACTTGAGAATATTGTCGTGCAGGTATTCATGGGATGATTCCGAGATGACGATGCCTTTATCACCCCGCGGCATCAATGATTCTTATCGGTGAACGGATGCCATTCAAGAATGAGAATACTTACTATCTGGCCACAATTAATGGGGACGGAGAGGAGTTCCATGAGCGTTTCGAGGCTTCATACGCATCGCTTCTAGAGCGCACCGGCGATTCAGCCATGGACTATCCCAACATCGTGGGCGGGGAGGAAGTGATCTCGGAGAAGCAGTATGGGGATACCTGCCCCTACAATACCTCGTTGTTAATAGGTCGATTTCAAAGGGCATCAGAAAAAGAGGTCGCTCAAGCGGTAGAGGTGGCCAAATCCGCCTTTGATTCATGGGGCCATAAAGGGTTTCCCTTGAGGATCGAGATCATGGCGAGGGCCACCGTACTCATGCGGGAGGAGAAATTCAATTTGGCTGCTGCGGTGACTCTGGATAACGGAAAGAATCGCTACGAGGCGATCGCGGATGTGGACGAGGCAATCGATTTTTTGAACTTCTATTCGGAGGAGATGAGGCGGAACCATGGTTTCTGCCAGGAAGCCATTGCCCCATTCCCCGAAGAGTACACTAAGAGCGTGATGCGACCCTTTGGCGTATGGGCGGTGATCTGTCCTTTCAATTTCCCGGTAGCCATCACGACTGGAATGATGGTTGGAGCCCTGATCACTGGGAATACCGTGGTAGTCAAACCCTCTTCATCCGTTCCCCTTCCGGTATACATGGTTGCTAAAATTTTCCACAGGGCGGGTGTGCCACAGGATGCCCTCAACTTCATTTCTGCCTCGGGTTCGGTGATAGGAAGGACGCTGATAACAAATCCAGATGTCTCAGGAATCGTTTTCACCGGCTCCAAGGCTGTGGGCTATGATATCCTTGGTAATTCCTTGATCAACCACCCGCGTCCAGTCATCGCGGAGATGGGAGGCAAGAATCCGATCATCGTCACATCAAAGGCCAACTTGGAATGGGCTCTCGAAGGGGCGATAAGGTCCGCATTCGGATTCGGGGGCCAGAAGTGCAGCGCCTGCTCAAGGCTGTATCTTCAAAACGATATCTATAGTGAGTTCTTGTCCAAGTTCGTGGAAAGGACGAAGGACTTGAGGGTTGGGAATCCATCCCAAAGGGAGATCTACATGGGGCCAGTCATACACGATGAGGCTTACGAGGATTTCAGGAAATACGCCGAGATGGCCAAGCGAGATGGCGATGTGGTCGCTGGAGGAGAGATACTCACCGGGGATGGGATGGACATGGGTTATTTTGTCCAGCCAACTGTGGTCGCTGGACTTCCCGAAGATCATTTTCTAGTCAAGAACGAGCTTTTCCTCCCCTTCGTCTGCGTCCAGAAGTTCGAGAGTCTGGAGGAAGCACTGGACAAGGCCAATGATATTGAGTACGGGCTGACCGCAGGCATATTCTCGGACAGCGAAGAGGAGATCGAGTACTTTTTCAAGCACATCCAGGCGGGAGTGGTCTACGCGAACCGAATTCGAGGTGGATCCACAGGGGCCATGGTCGGCGGGCAGCCTTTTGGGGGATGGAAGAGCAGTGGGTCCACAGGTAAGGGGGCTGGTGGACCCAACTACCTCACACAGTTCTTGAGGGAGCAAAGCAGGACTATCTGTGAGAACTGATCCCCTCCAGGCAGTGTGGATCACCAACCATGGTGGCGTTTAATCCTCCCTTCTTGACCCCAGATCCCTAGTCTCATTCCTCTAAAAAAGGGCAGTGAAATGAAAAAATTATGAACTATCTATCGGACTGCCAGTAGTCCCTGATCCTGCAGGAATCAGTTAGCTCCACTTCCAGAAGTCCGGAGGGGAACGGATTGAAATATGTCTGGCTTTCGAGCCATTCGTTATCAAAGCGTATGACCCATGACCTGATTATCCCCATGCTCACACTGAGGGGAATCCTTCCTTCCCTGTAATTCATTAGCGAGTCGAGGAAGTAGCTCTTCTCTTCGGGTGAAAGGTGATCGGAGAAATATCCCATTGCATGCATTAGTACATTAATGTTGGATGAGCATCTCGGTCCTCTCGCCATCGCTTTTGCCAGGTGCTTCTCGTATTCTCTGAACACCTCCTCCTTTGCCATTGCTTTCCGATTGGCCACTATCCTCCCCATCTCCCTCATTTCGCCCTGATGGTAGGACATGAATAGCAACTTGTTCCGAGTGTGGAAATCCAGCAGCGAATCCGGCTCCATAGTTCGGATTTCCCTGAATGATGCAAGGGTGAACAGTTTGGTCAGGAAGTGTTCTGCGATTTTGAAATTACTCAGCCTGCTCTCGTCCTCTATGGCCTTGTCTGGAAATCGATGAAGCACTTCTCCGCCGAAGAATCCCTCTCCCCTTTCAATGGGGGAGGATCTTCCCCTTCGAGGGTAGATCTTTGTATCCCTTGTTCCGCACGAGGGGGAGCCGCTCTTCAACAGGAATCCATCAACCTCCTTAAGTGATTCCATGAACCCGTCGGCGAACTCCCTCGCCTCGGATGTAAGATCTCTATCGGTCGCGGGCTGTATGAGCCTTCTTTCCCCTCCCTCCATGATCACTCTTACTGGATCTCTGGGAACTCCAAGGCCGATCTCCACCTCAGCGCATACCGGTATGAAATCGACCTCCTTCATCATCCTCTTCACTATATGACTCGAGATCATGTCCCCGTTCCAACGGCAATGCTCGAATTCCAGGCATTTACTCACCACTACTCTTGGCCTGCTGAAACCGGTCGTGACAATTCCCCAGTATCTATTTTCATTGGAACTCCAGAGTAATAATCTCTGCGGAATGTCGGCAAAGGAGCATCGTTCGGCATTCGTCCCTGCTCGGTGAAAGGTATTACCTACGATGAGCGGGATGCGGATGGAAGTGATAGAATGAAGGCCGCGGACCTACTTGATCTTCCAGACATCACTTTCATAGAACCCAACATCGAGAGCCTGGTTGACGAGACCTATACCAGCGAGCTGCTGAGAATCGAAGCAAAGGAGAGCATCATATTGGTCGACGAGAACGAGTGGCCCATAGCCTTCGGCGTCTTCGACGGTCAGAAGTGGATCTTCGCCAACTTCCTTCTCAGGCCGCCTCCCAGAATGATACTGGATGTCTTCGAGAAGATCGGTGGGCGGATCTTTCAGGAAGAATGGGATATCTGGATGTCCGCAGTGAAGGAGTACTACTCCATGATGCTTCTTCGGGACACCACTCCTGCCATAGAGGACTTCTCAATGGACAGGATGAACCAGATAATCTCCCTCATAAGGGAGGTCTGGGGGATTTCTGATGGCACTAAATGTTTGGATGTGGGATGCGGGTCTGGAATGGGTTCAGTGGCGATGAGGCGCCTGGGATATTTACCCGTGGCCTATGACAACGATCCTTCACAGCTGGCACTGGGATTCGTCTCTGGTAGACTTGATCCATCGGAGACTATGTGCATTGACGGGACCATGGCCTCGCGTTATATTGGACCCACTCCGAAAGGACTCTGCCTGATGGCGGGAACAATCGACCTTACCGCTTCCTGGTTCTGGGAGAAGATCATCGACCAGATGATGGTGATTGCTGATGAGATTCTGGTGACAGTGGGAATGGAGAAGGAATCCCAACTCGTATCCAAATGGGCCATGGAAAAGGGAAGGGTCGTGGATGTGTTCGAGAACCATAGGGACCCCTTCTATGACCGGTGGGCATGCGTCATCAGAAAGAGGGATGGATCCGATCAGTGATTCATTCTCTGGATGACCTCTTCGGTGAAGTCGTCAGTGCTGAGATCTCCGCCTATGTCTGGTGTCCTCTTTCCTTCCCTCACCGCATTCGAAATGGCGTTTTCAAGAAGATCAGCCTCTTTGTCCATATCGAGGTAATGGAGCATCATTACCGCTGAAAGCATGGACGCCACGGGGTTGGCGATTCCCATGCCAGCGATGTCCGGTGCGGAACCGTGGACAGGTTCGAAGATGGCCATGTTTTCCCCGATATTTGCGGATGGTGCGAGGCCCATTCCACCCACTAGGGCGGCGCCCTCGTCCGAGAGTATGTCGCCGTAAAGGTTGAGCGTGACTATGCTGTCCAGTCTCTCTGGGTTTGAGACCATCGCCGCCGCGCATGCATCTACCAGCATCTCTTTTGCCTCAAGCCCCGATAAAGCCATCTCCTCGAAGAAGATTTTACGGAATAAGCCATCGGATCTTCGGATGACGTTCGCCTTGTGCACGCAGGTAATGCTCTTTCTCCCATCAGATAGGGCGTAATCGCGGGAAAATCGAACAAGTCTTCTGATGGCGCGTTCGCTTACCCTCCGTCTCAGGATGATGGAATCGCCCTCCTCGACCTCTTCTCCCGTGTACATGCCCTCGGTGTTCTCCCTGAAGATTACCAAGTTTAGATCCACCAGGCCCAGATCAGGAGATATCCTTCTCAAGGGGCGGACATTCGCGAACAGGTCGAACTGCTTTCTAAGCTGGAGGAGAGGCGATCGATATCCTGGATCAGTGGAGCTGGTAATCGCACCGAAAAGACAGGCGTCAGACACTTCCAGGGAATCAACGGTCTCCTGCGGAAGGTATGACCCGTTCCTGCGCTGACAATCGAGACCCATCTCGGCCTCGATGAGCTCGACATTCGCCCCAGTGGTCTGCACCGCCCTTACAGTAGAACGGATAACCTCTGGACCGATGCCGTCCCCTTCGATCACCACGATCTTCTTCAATCCTCTCCCTCGAGCCTCTCAATCACCGCAGCGGTGATGATCGGTAAGGTGATGGTAGCATCCCCCTCAACCGTGAGCTGGTCCGCCGTCTCCTTTACCTTTCCCCAGGAGACGGCTTCCCTCACCCTCGCTCCCGATAGTGAACCATCGAACTCTGGGGCTGTCGTCAGATATACCGCATAGTCCAGACCGCCGCGGAACTGGTTCCACCATATCACATGATGCTTAGAGATGCCACCGCCAACGATCAGTGCCCCGGTCTCATTGGCCTCGAACGCAATGTCCGAGAGCTCCTGCTCATCCTTGAAAAGGTCAACCTTAAGATTCCTGTGGGTCTGCCAGTACATCCAGAGCTGGCTTCCGAAGGAACCGTCCGTGATGCCAGGAACGTAGACCTTCACGCCCTTCTTGGCGCACCAGTGAAGAAGTGAACTCTCGTCCTCGATTCGCTTCCCTACCTCCTCGATGAGCTCCCTTGTAGAAATGGAATCTCTGTTTTCAAGGATCTCCTCGAACATGGGGATCAACTTCTCCTCAAGCACGATCCCGTAGCTGTCATCGGGAACGAGCACGTTGCCCAGGCGGTTGACCTCCTGGTGCCTCAACTCGGCATCATCCATGAAGAAGTCACCGTGGTAGTAGTCCCTCCACACTCTGGCAAGATCATGGTCAAGGGTGCCGCAGGTGGTTATTATGATGTCGACCAGGCCGCGCTTGACCATCTCCACTATCACCCCGCGGGTGCCTGTGGCCATAATGCAAGCTGGAAATGAGAGGAAAACCACGCAATCATCTCTCCTGAACATCCCCTCCAGGATATCTACAGCTTCGGCGAGTTTCCTTCCCGTGAATCCGCCAGATGTCCTCATCTGCCTAACAAGAGAGTCAACGCTCATTCCATTGATGATCTTGATGTCCTCTACAGGTTTCCAATCCTTCATCTTCATCCCGCTCGCTTATGACCACAAAGTAAGGGAGCATGATATAGAAATATTAGCCCTCACGGCTATTCGATGGGAGGTGTAAACAATGAGGGTCGAGGACATCATGAAGCGGGAAGTCGTGGCAGTTTATGAGACAGATACTCTACAGGAGGTCTCCAGGGTCTTTTTCGAGAGATCCATTTCGGGCGCACCAGTACTTGATT
>DATKXF010000090.1:0-11315 GCA_035529155.1 Methanomassiliicoccales archaeon
TTATGAGGCGGTGATGATTCACCCTGATTGTGAGAGCTCTCATTTGATAGCTGGAATGCTGGAGGAAGCCGTCATGGAGTTCGAATCCAGGCCGCCAGCTTCTCGAAATCCTGAGGGGAGGTCGAACCCAGAGAGGATCGAATACTCCGCGCGTCCAAGGGACCTCAATGGGAGATTGGTGGTGCTGTTAGTGATCCAGGGTGAGTACGGGAGAAGGATTCTTGATTGGATGAAGAAGACCTCCCCCCCGATCTGGAGCATAGAATGGATCAAGTTGAAGGAAGCCATTCCAGAGGTCGTCGATGAACCCAGATCTCTCCTACCAGATGATATCCCAAAGGCAGATCTCGTGCTCTTTCTTTCTGAGATAAGTTACTCCCCCCAGCTGATTCCTGACATCGTGAAGGGGAGCGGTGCCATCGCCCTAATCGCGCCAGTGGACCGCTCCGAGTGGATGCCTCCAGGCCAGGTCACTCAGATTAAGAGGACAATGCTCCGCTGGGGGGTAGAGACCTCATTCCCCAGGCCATTCTGCTCCCTCGAGCCGATGGGCTCAGAGGCAATAGACATGTTCGCGGAGGTCTTCGGAAGACCGGAGTTCGAGATAATGACCGACGATGGAAAAATAGTGAGTGAAATGAGGATAAGAAGGGGAGCGCCCTGTGGATGCACGGCCTTCGTGGCCGAGAACATCGTTGGAGAGAAGCTCGATCAGGCCGTAGAGAGGGCGGGGTTACTTCATCACCATTATCCATGCCTTGCTTCGATGGATCGTGAGCCAGATATAGATGACACCCTCATGCATCTCTCCGGTTTGATACTGAAGCGGGATGTCGACGAGGAGGTCGGGAAGTATCTAAAGAAAGAGAGAAGTTACATTGATCCTCGCCAGTTCAAGAGATGACATCGTCGAAAAGATGGGTTCGAATTCGATTAAAACAAGATTAAGCGATCCAAGCGCTCATCCATCAGGGGAGAAAAGGGGTTGGGCACTTCGAAACAAATAAATACACTCCAAATTGTATAAATGAGTAACACCAACAGGGGGGTCACTGATGGCAGAGGAAAACACAGTGTACATAGGCAAAAAGCCGACCATGAACTATGTGCTTGCAGTCGTCACTCAGTTCAACAGCGGATCGATGGACGTCATCATCAAAGCCAGAGGACGGGCTATCAGCCGGGCTGTTGATGTAGCTGAGATAGTAAGGCACAGGTTCATACACAATGCAGAGGTCATGGACATCAAGATCCAGACCGAGCAGTTGACAGGAGAAGCGGGCACCGTCGCCAACGTATCTTCGATCGAAATTTATTTGCAAAACAAGAAGCCCGGAGAGTAAGCGGGGGAAGAAGATATTCCTATGCTCAGGGCTTCAAGCCCGGAGCACATCTTTCCTCAGTGTAAACTTTTTTCTAATTCTATAGCTGTTCCTCGATTTCGCTCCTTAGTCTCTTTAGATCCTTTTCATCCAGCAGGCTGGGGTCGTAAGGGATCAGCATTATCGCCCCCGCATAGGTTACACGGTCTTTCATGTTCTGCAGGAGTCTGAGAATCTTTGAGAACTCGTTGTAGGTCATCAGATACTCCATTCCGCCCAGCAAGATCGCCTTGTTACCTTCCTCCTTCAGGAAGTTCATGATGATCGTTGTGAGCATATCCAGGCTAGTTGGGGAAAGGGTCATGAAGTCCATTTTGGCCATTTCCTTCTTGGCGGATTCTGGGACTTCGGTCTTGGTCAACCAAATCAGCTGGGCATCCACACCGTACCTGCCAGCGATCTTTCCTGGCTCTATCCTGCTGATACAGAGCCCCTTATATCCTCCTTCAATGAGGGATTTAAGAGTCGTGTATGATCTATCTGGACTTACCTCCTCGATAAGATAGGTTCCACCCGGTGAGATCTCGTCGACCCGAGATGACTTCGCCTCATGGACGGAAACGGCCTCCTCAAGGCTCTCGCCTAGATCCGTCTCGATCTCCCTTTTTCTCGTGTCTACATTCTTCTGGATGTTCAAGATCTTGCTCTTGGCCAGAATGCGTATCTCTCTTGACTGGTATCCCTTAGTGGTGAGTCCAATGAAATCATCCCAGGCTTCTCTGAGACCATCTTCGTAGCCTTTCAGGTATCCTCTGGCACGCTCTTTCTTTTCCCTCAACTCATCACTGACAGTCTCAAACACCTCTTGGGATAAATTTACTTCGTAATCATTTCACGCTCGACAAAGGGAGATACGCCAGGGAACATGTCTGGTGGATTAAGATCGAGAGATTCAATGAAAAGGATTAAGCAACCACTCTCCCTTGCGCAATATGATGGCGAGACCTAGAAGATTCAGGGGAGCAAAGGCGACCCCTAAGAAACTGGAAAGGGATCTCCTGGAGAGGTCCATGGAGCTAGCAAAGAACCCTTCCATTCTGCTACCTACCTGCATTGACAAGTGCAGGAAATGTGATTTTGATAAGATCTTGAAGAAGATGGAGAAGATCCAGACCTATTCGGACAATGCCAAAAGGTTGCAGGCGTTTGCCATGCGTGGAGATCAGCTTGTGAGGGCGTATGCCGCCACCATATCCCTAGCAGCAGCGGGTAAGATACCCTTCCTGGCAACGGCAAAAGTGCCATCGGGGGACATCTCCTACGCTGTCCGGGGAAAGGTGGATAAGGAGAAGCTCATCGGCGTCCAGCACTTCGATGACCCCGACCTGAGACTCCTTGCCTATTGGGATATCGCCAGAAAGAGGAATATACATCTCTACTCCACCGAAGAGCGCTTGCTTTGCTCGTCCGATCCCAAGGCTCCAGCAAAATATGTGGAGGAAATGATAGCGAATACGCCCTACAATTTGGACAAGAATGGAAGCTGCGGTCATGGGGATGGCCGGACCAAGCTGGTTCTCGACTGGGTCTCAGCCGATGTCACGATAACCGTTTGCTCCGAATGCCTTGAGGGGGAAAATCTAGTGCAAAGCCTGGTGAGCAGGATTGCAGCTCGCGATCCCACCGATGATTTCGAAATAAAGGTTGAGCATGATTTCGATTACCTCGGTGGTGAGGAGAACTGCGCGGTGGGTCAGGATCACAAAATATCGTCATCACTCGCAAGCGAGTATCTCTCCGGGGACATCGACGACCTGACCCTCGTCGAAAGGTACTTGGAGGAGAAGCTGGCTGCCATCAGAAACTCTGGCAAGACCCTTTACATAGTGGGTGACCAGTGTTTCGGAACCGATAAGGAATCCTTCTTGAAGAGAATACGCGGGAGCGAGGTGGAGAAGGAGGCTCTCTCTAATCTGCTGAAAGAGAAGGATGTCCCCATAATCTCCGAGTCTGACGTCGCTGGTAGAATAATAGCCTATCTTTGGTCAGAACACTCCAAGAAGCTTCTCTCGTACGTTGCTGGGGATGAGGACATCGAGGTGGCCAGGAAATCAGTCAAGGATGACTCACCCTCTGCTCTTCTCAAGGAGGCGCATCGTGTTCACATGAATCGGGAGATTCATCTATCGTTGCCATCATATGCAACACTAAGTGAGATAGGGGAGCTAGCAGATTCCCTGGCTAGGATCTACAAGACGGAGGGAAAGGAGGCCACTCTCAGATCCATAGAGAAGGTTCGTTCCCGGGGTCACAGGATGAGGGCGGTCATCTACGCATTCATTTCGGCCTTGGACGAAGCCGACTCTAAGGGTTGGCAGTTCACCAGTGAGGAGAAGGACTTTGGTGGCTACCTCGCTCAATTCGCCTCCCGCCTGATAGAGTCCGAGGGAGAAGAGTATCACGATTCCCTCAAGGTCCTAGTTGATGCCAGCGGTGCGGTGGAAGAAATAGTGAGAAATTAAGCTTATTGCATTATCTTCAAATCCACGACAAAATGGGAGACCGCGGGTGCGTATGACTTGATCTCTCTTATCGAGAGTATCTTAGCGTCCCTTTCCACGGAGGCATCGAGGACGAAATTTTCCAGTAGGTAGACCTGATCCACGGGGGCGGTATCGTGGTAATGCACGACTCCTCCAGGCTTGACCAGATCGATGCCCTTCTCCAGGAATTCTCCCGTACCCACGTACCCCATGATCACCCTGTCCGCTACTTGGCTCAAGGGAAGCGTCCTGTTGTCTCCCCTGAAGATCTCCACGAAAGATTCAACTCGATTCAGACTCAGGTTCTTATGCAGGTAGTACTGCGCATCAGGGTTGATTTCGCAGGCAATGACCTTGCGTGGATTGCCATGCACCGCCACGGGAAGAGTGAAGTAACCGATGCCCGCGAACATATCCACCACCGTTTCTCCGGAGCAGTCGATTTCCCCCATCCTCTGTCGTTCATCCACGTTGCCAGAGGATAACATGATCTTGGTCACATCCATCATATACTGTACACCGTTCTCATGATGGATTGTCTCCGTATCTGTGCCCAATATGATTTTGACAGACGGTCTTCGGTACACTCCAGAGATCCCACCCACATCCTCGCATACGGTCTTGGCGCCCAGCACCTCTGCGTAAGTTCTGGCCACCTGCTTTTTCAAATGGGCGATCTCCTCGGGAAATCTCATTATGAGGATGTCCCCCACCTTCTCCCATTTCTTGGGCAGAAACTGAAGGATCCAGTCCTCAACTTCGATCTCTTCAACGATCCTCTCCATGGGTGACCGGAACCAGCTCCTTGGGACCGTCTCTCCTTCGATGACTTCTATGGCCATCTCCTCGATCTGTCGTACATCGAGATCTTCGTTGAGGGGTATCAGGACGTGGTCCCCATCCTCCACGATCTTCCTGTCCTTCCGTACGGAACCTACACGGTTCAATCTCTTTCGCACTTCTTCGGCGCGGGAGCGGGGCACTTTGGCCAGCCTCGTCCTGCCATCTTCACAAGGATCCTTCATTCCCAATTTCAAACGCCTCATCTTGATAGAAACGAGCCCAGGATCTGCGGGGAAAACCTGACCAATGAGGGGACCAGCCTAAGCACCTTGGGCGCAAGGAGGCTTGGGTGGTCTATGTCCCCGGAGGAAAGCAATTCCTTGACCTCTGGTTTCTTGAGGATCTTCCCCACCTCGTCCAGCTTCCTGTCGTTCATCCGAAGGAAGACCTTTCTAAGTTTATATCCCCTCTCGAGCTCCCTGCCAAGGGCCTCCTTCCATCCTATCTCGTACCGCGACAGCTTCTTCTTTGATAGATCATCTTCTTCCAGGGCTTCTATTGCCGTGGAGGCCGCATAGTCCGCAGCCACCATTCCAGTATATAGCCCTCCACCGCTCAAGGGCTTGGCTTGGGCAGCGGCATCGCCCACCAACATGATCCGGTCAGTGTAACTTCTTGGAACGCTGCCTAGCGGTATAGCCCCACCCATCGTCCTGAGCCTTGTGGTGTCCTCCAATCCCATTCTCCTGAGCAGTTTATCAAGAAAGCCGCCGGGGGCTGCATTTCCTGAGGATACGCAGAGGCCTACCCTGATGAAATCGCCGCAGGGTATGCTCCAGGCGAAGAATCCAGGAGCCCAATCGCCTCCAAGGAAGACCTCCACCTTATCCTGGTCATCGGCCAGATAATCCAGGTCCACCTGTATACCTCTGACCATCTCCCGGGGTCCCCTGAGTCCCGCTCTCTTACCGACATTGGATTTCCATCCATCGGCACCTACTACCAGCCGAGCGCGGAGAATCTTCTCTCCCTCGGGGGATTCCACTTTCAAGGTTATTCCATCCGATGAGGACTGGAGTTCCCTGAACCTGTGCTTAGGAAGGAATTCCGCCCCGTTCTTCAGGGCTCTCTCGTGACAGATGATGTCGAACTCAGCCCTATCTATTACCACGGCCTTGGTTTCCTCCGACGTGATCTCCAGTTCTTCCCCACCGGGGAAATGTATCAGAGCCCCGCGAAGCTCGTTCAACACTGCCCTTCTGGCATCCGCGGCTTCCACAACCCCGGGAGTGACCAAGCCAGCGCACTGGACGGGTCTTCCTGGACGTGAGTGTTCCTCCAGGATGACGGTATCACAGTCTCTGGCAGTTCCTTCCGCCACCCTGCTTCCAATTGGTCCTCCGCCGACCACAATCAAATCGCGGGGCATCATCATCGAATTGCCATCAGATATTTCTTAGTTTTGAGGCGATCGGCGATTAAGGTTCAGCATCTATGTCGAGACGCTCCTTGCTTTCAAACTGGAAGTTATATATCCTCTCGACCTCACGAAGGGTATCCGCTTCCTCGGGAGTCTTATCCTCTCTTATCGCCTTTATCCTAGCGAATCTCAAGGCCATCCTTGAAGGATACTTGGGACTGGTCTGCACTTCATCAAAAGCGATCTCGACGACTATCCGTGGCTTGACCGTGATCACATGGTCTTCCTCCTCGATCTTCAGTTCTAGAAGCCTCCTTGTCATCCATTCGAACTCGTTGTCGGTGAGGCCTTTGAAGGTCTTTCCAACTACCGCAAACCCCTCTCCCTCTACGGCCGCGAGGTAATAATCGCTCAACCAACCTCTTCTTCTTCCGTGACCCCACTCCGCTGCCACTATCACCAGGTCAAGGGTGTGGCTCCGCTTTATCTTGAGCCACTTCCTACCCCTTTTTCCCATGGTGTAGGAGCTGTCAAGTTCCTTGGCGATCAGCCCTTCGTGCCCCTCTTCCAGTGCTTTCTCGAAGAATTCCTGGGCCTCCTGGGAGTTCGAGGTCACCATTCGGGGGACAAGGAGGTCTGGAGGGAACATCGATTCCAGTTCTTGATACCTGGTTTGGTAAGGGATTGACATGAGGTCCCTCGCATCTCTGAACAAGATGTCGAAAATGAAGAGCCTGATCGGTACTATCTTGCTCACCTCATCAATTTCATTCACCCTCCTGAACCTTTTCATAAGATCCTGGAAGGGGAGAGGTCTTTCTCTGTATGCCACTACTTCCCCCTCCACGATGTATCTCTTTTCGGGGATGGCTTTGGCTATTTCCACGATTTCGAAAAGACTCTCCGTCACCTCAGTGAGTCTGCGGCTGAAAACCCTTACCTCTTCATCATCCTTGTGCACCTGGACCCTTATGCCATCCAGTTTGTATTCGAAAGCTGCCTTTCCCATGATCCGCAAGGCCTCATCGACCGATTCCGCGGTCTCGGCGAGCATCGGACGAATGGGGACGAACATCCTTGCCGAGACTCCAAGCTCCTCCCCAGCCAAAGCCATCTCCGCCAGCCTTCCGATGTCTCCCAGAAGCATATTCGCTTTCTTTACCTCCTCGAGATCCTTCCCGGATGCTCTTGCTATCCCTTCCAGTATCACTCCTTCACTGGCCCCGATCCTCATTTCCCTGTAGAGGCTCCGCCTGAGGTACTTCCTTGCAGGGGGAGACAGCCTTCCGAAGAGGTTCCTGAGTAGGTTCTCCTTAATCTTCCTTGATCCCGTGCCAGAAGTATCTGCGATTTGGTTGAGCATGGGGAGAATATCCACTAACATGACCTCATCGTCGAAAAGCGTTCTCTGTTGCCCCCCGCTTTGCACCTTCTCTATGGTGACATAACCTACATCAAGCTTCCTTGAGTCAGTCTCAGAAAATGGCTGGCCCAGCAGTAAGAGTATGAACGGCTTAATCTCGTCTGCATCCAGTGAAACCAGGAACTCGGCTATGGAATTCACCTTCCTCTTCCTCGAGCTTGTAGACTCCACCTTCTCGCAAAGTTCAGCAAACTCATCCATGGAAGTAGGCACGAGCCTACCATTGACCATTAGCCGTAATCAAGATTTCGCATAATTTATCCAGGAACCGAGGTTCCGATCTAATTCCTCGGAACGGGGGGTGTTGATTCGGAAGATGATCAACGGGTATTTTGACGGGAGTTTCTGGAGTAATATCTGGTACAATCGCTCCGTGGGCGGAACAAGGAACGATACCCAGAACGACATCAATATAACCCCTTTCCTTGATTGTTAATCGTTAATCCGAGAGGGCGGAAACTGAGCAATCATTCCCCTCAAGCCATGTGGGAGAAGCGAACTCTCGGAAAGGCTTGCAATGGTGATGCTTTGAATGATGACCAAGTCAATTTGCCGAAGAGGGATGATGGGATGGAAGTCCTGTCCTCCCTAATCCGATCCCTGCTGGGACAGCAGGAGTTCGACTTACTGGTCGCGACGATCTTTGATTCTTGCAAGTCTAACATCGGTGCCAGGGGCGGATGCATCGCACTCTTGGACGATGGGGGCAAAGGCTATCAAGTAGTCCTCCAAGATCCTTTAGGATCATCACTAATGGTTAATGAGCTTCAATTGGCAATCCAGGGCTTACAGGAGAAGGAGTACCGAAATGGTGTTGCTAGATACTGCAACGACATAACCGACAAAGAGCCTATCGATCACCACTTCTTGGAGGGCACCGTAGTAGAGAACATACTATTCATACCGTTCGTTTTCGACGGAAAGACTGAATGGATATTGACCCTGCTAAATAAGCCAGGAGGTTTCACCGATGAAGACGCAGAGATGGCAATCAATTTCGCCAATCTAATGGCCCTGACTTTGAAGAACTGTCAGAAGAAAGAATCGCCTGATTTCGCGAAGGATAGTAATGTGAGAATAGAGACCGAGAAGGCTCTCGAGATGGCGGATAGGAAACTGAACCTGCTCGGCAGTGCAACCCGGCACGATATCCTCAACCAGCTGATGATAATAATTGGCTATGAGGGCATAGTCGAGGGACTGATCGAAGATCAGAGGATCGCTGGTTACTTGAGAAAGATGAAGGATGCTGTCGAAAGAATCAACAGACTTCTGGATTTCCAAAGAGATTACCAGAATATGGGAACGGAGAAGCCTACCTGGACAAGGGCTTCGGACATCGTCTACTTGGCCGCTTCCAAGTTGGATATGGACAGCATAAGACTAAAAGTGAATCTGGACGGGATTGATCTATTCATCGATCCTCTGGTGGAGAAGGTCTTCTACAATCTGATTCACAACAGCCTGGAACATGGTGGCGAGTTGAGTGAGATCAGTATTCACATGAGTGATGAGGACGGGAGTCTGATCTTGGTCTACGAGGATGACGGGAAGGGCATTCCGGAAAAGAACAAGAAACGCATATTCGATTATGGTTTCGGGGACAATACTGGACAGGGGCTTTTCCTTTCAAGAGAGATCCTGAAGATAAATAACATCGATATCCGGGAAGTGGGGCAGGAAGGTTCAGGAGTCAGGTTCGAGATGAGGATTCCACCAACTCACTTCATTATCCGAAGGGATACTCCTAACTCCTCGGTCAATGGTTAGGCCATAAGGCTGCCGTTCTTGTCTATGTGCAAAGATCAGCGTTTCTCGACCTTTCCCCAGTCCTTGAGGAATCTCTCGATCCCAATGTCAGTTAGGGGATGCTTGAACATCTTCTTCAGCACATCGTAGGGAATCGTTGCTATGTGGGCTCCCATTCTTGCCGCCTCTAGAACGTGTGTTGGATGTCTCACGCTCGCCACGATGATCTCTGTATTGAAGTCATAGTTCCAGAGCATATCTAGCGTTTCCTCCACCACGTCCATACCGTAATGCCCTATGTCATCTAATCTCCCCACGAAGGGTGAGACGAAACGAGCACCAGCCTTGCATGCCAGAAGGGCTTGAGCGGGTGAGAATATAAGTGTGACGTTGACATCGATCCCTTCACTGGACAGAACCTTTGTCGCTTTGATTCCCTCTTCTGTCATGGGGACCTTGATGTTGATGTTTGGATGGATCTTTGAAAGTTCCCTACCTTCAATGATCATCCCCTCGGAATCCAAGCTCATGGCCTCTGCGCTTATGGGTCCGTCCACGATCTCGCATATCTCCTTGACAAGGGTCTTGAAATCCTTGTTCTCCTTTGAGACAAGGGTAGGATTCGTGGTCACACCATCCAGAATGCCCCAGCTGTTGACCTCTCGTATCTGGTCGATGTTGGCGGTGTCGATGAATATCTTCATTCGTCATCTCCTCCGAATGACTTCTTTGGCGGCAGCAGTGACCTCTTCCTTGGTCAGGCCATACTTCTGCATGAGCTCATCGCTCTCCCCTGACTCTCCAAATAGGTCAGGAAAGCCCACCCGCCTCATGGGCACATTCTCATTCTCGACAAGGTAGCAAGCGACCGCACTTCCTAGCCCCGTGAGGTAGTTGTGTTCCTCCACAGTAACGATGGCACCCGTCGATCTCGCCGATCTAGCCAGTACGTTCTCGTCGAGAGGCTTGATAGTGGACATGTTGACGATCTCGGCCGAAATTCCTTCGGATTGAAGGGCCTCAGCAGCGTCCAAGCACACCGCTACCATCTGGCCAGTGGCTACTAGGCTCACATCCTCTCCATCCCTCATGACCGTGGCCTTTCCGATCTCAAAGGGATCTTCCTCGGAGGTGACCACAGGGAAATCGACCCTTCCCAGACGAACGTAGCAAGGGCCAGGCCAATCCGCGACCGCCCTAACGGCCTTGTAGGTCTCGTTGGCATCGGCCGGCACCACAACCGTCATGTTGGGAATCGTGCGCATCAGGGCGATATCCTCGGCGATCTGGTGAGAGGCACCGTCTCCACCAACAGTTACCCCAGCGTGCGAGGCCACGATTTTGACATTGAACTTTGGATAAGCAATGGATTGTCTGATCTGATCCCAGCACCTGCCTGTGGCGAACACCGCGAAAGTGGATGCAAACACGGTCTTGCCGCTTGCGGACAGTCCGGCCGCGGTCCCCATCATGTTCTGCTCTGCAATACCGCAGTTGAAGAACCTTTCAGGAAAGACCTCGGCAAACTTTGAGGTCTGGGTCGAGCTGGAAAGATCAGCGTCAAGAACGACGATATCATCTCTCTCCTTTCCAAGGTTGATGAGAGCCCTAGCATACTCCTTCCTCTGTGCCGCGTACTCGAAATTCACTCGGATACCCCCAGTTCGTTCAGGGCGATCTCGAGCTCTTCATCACTAGGAGGGTTGCCATGGAACTTGAGAGATCCTTCCATGAAGGAAACTCCCTTGCCCTTGATCGTGTTCGCTATGATCATGGTGGGCTTTCCCTTCACCTGTTTCGCTCTCTCACAAGCCGTCACGATCTCCTTCATGGAATGGCCGTCTATTTCGATGACGTTCCAGCCGAAGGCCTTCCACTTATCAAAAAGCGGCTCTGAACACATCACCTTCTCCGTGGGTCCATCGATCTGGAGGCCGTTCTTGTCTATGAAGGCAGTCACATTATCCAGCTTGTAATGGGCCCCCAGCATCGCTGCCTCCCATATCTGGCCGCTCTCCATCTCACCATCGCCGCAGAGGCAGTATACCCTGTGCGGCTTTCCATCCATCTTCGCA
>DATKXF010000091.1:0-15879 GCA_035529155.1 Methanomassiliicoccales archaeon
TTTTGTGTATTTTGGGCTTGTCGGCTTAAACCCCTTTCATTTTCTTGTAAAATACTGTCATTATCGTCATACCGTCACCCAGGATTCATGACAATTCAATGACGATAGATATAATATCGTTCATCGGTGGGTTCAACGGGATTTCTGACCGTCAGAATGACTGGCTTGAGGCCAAAAATTTCCACTCATGGAAATCTCCTAGCCGAGGGTATGATCGATAGATTAGAGTAAACCCCTTACCTTTCTTTTTCTCACATCGACCTATCGGGTAGCCCTGAGGTTCGGGCTATGAGTTATTTCTGACTCCTTTGTATAGCAGACGAACCGATCAAACCGATCCCAACAATACCAATAAGTGCTGCTACGCCAGATTCAATCACATCCAGTACCAATAACCCTGCAGCGGTCAAACAAATTGCCAATCCAATGAAAAAGAGGATTATATTCATAGCCAATCCTTTTAGAGTGGTCATATATAAATTTGCGGTGAGGTTCGGCCCTTGAAGATTTCGGTTTGACCTCGACGAAATGAGCGATGCTCTAGCCTAGTACGCGAAATACATGAGTGGACCAAGAACGGTACAAAATGAATTGAGCCAGGAAAATGGTGGACCGAGCGGGATTTGAACCCGCGGCCTCTGCCTTGCGAAAGCAGCGATCTTCCACTGATCTATCGGCCCTTTCGACCACACAAATGGAAGGTTGGATTTAACTCTTTCCCAACCAACACATGGGCCAGTTGGAAGATCGTATCAGTTGGATCTATCCAGACAAGAATCTTGGCAATAGCATTATCAAATGATATTTCATCCTTTCATGTCTTTTAGAGGCAAACCCTATATCTCAGAAATATGTTGCTTTCAAAATGGTCTCTCGGAAAAGAAAGGTCGCAATGCTGTCTGTGTACAGCAACACCTTCCTTGTAGCCATTAAATTCATCACTGGATTCCTAATGGGCTCTGTCAGCGTTATTTCCGAGGGCATACATTCAGCGATAGATCTGGTCGCGGCAATAATCGCCAATTATTCAGTTAAGAAATCAGAAGAACCAGCGGATCAGCAGCATCCTTACGGACACGGAAAGTTTGAGAATTACGCGGGAGTGATAGAGGCCATACTCATCTTCATCGCGGCGGCTATCATTGTCTACGAATCCGGACAGAGGCTCATCTTCGGTTCTGAAGTGGAGTTCCTTGCAGCAGGACTTGTGATAATGGCCCTCTCGGCCGTGATCAACTACTTTGTCTCGAGAAAGTTGTATCAGGTTGGGAAGGAGGAGGATTCCATGGCACTTGTTGCTGACGGTCTCCACCTGAAGACCGACGTCCTCACATCCATCGGTGTTTTCCTAGGCCTAATGGCCATAACCATCACTGGATGGACCTTTCTTGACCCCATTATCGCGATAGGGGTGGCGTTGCTCATAGTCAAAGCTTCAATAAACCTCACAAGGGAGGCTAGCAAGGGACTAGTGGATGAAACGCTACCTGAGGAGGACTTGAGCAAGATAGAGACCGTACTTTACAATCATAGAGAGTATTTCGAAGGTTTCCACGCCCTTAGGACCAGAAAGTCTGGTGCAGAGAGGTTCATAGACCTACATCTGGTGATGAGGCCGGATGTCAAGCTCAACGATGCTTTCCGGGTTTGCCGTCACCTGGAAGATGAGATCGGTCATACAATGCCCAAAACCAATGTGATGATAAGATGCGAGCCATCTGATTTCGAGGACGCCGAGGGTCATCTGGGAGATTACTACCTCATCGGGGTCAAGGATAAAGAATCAGATGTCGATGAAAGAAACGACTGAACCGTATCATATCTTCAGGCCAAGGAGCAGTTCGGCCTTCGCTACCATCCTATCCACTATCTCTGGAGCCTTTCCTATATAGTTCTCAGGTTTCATCACCTTCTCAAGCTCCTTCTCGGATATCAGTAAGGTGACCTCCTCATCATCCTTGAGCGCCTCCAGTAGATGGACGTCCCTTTCATCGGCCCCCATGCTCGCCCTGCGAACCACCTCGTGAGCCACCTGCCGACCCATGCCCTTCTCTACGAGGTAAATCATCACCGCCTCGGCCATGATCTTGCCCTTGGCCATTGCCATGTTGGAAAGCATCCTTTCCTTGTTCACTGCGAGGGATGAGAACATCTTCCTGGTCTTGGTCAGAATGTCATCAGAAAGGACTATCACATGCGGTATGATGAATCTCTCCGCGCTTGAGTTGGTGAGATCCCTCTCATGCCAGAGTATCATGTTCTCCAGGGTGGGCGTGACGAAGGCGCGGACTATTCGGGCTAGACCGCACACGTTCTCGGATATCACGGGATTCTTCTTGTGGGCCATTGTTGAGCTTCCCACCTGCTTCTCAGCATCGAAAGCCTCGCAGACCTCCTGAATCTCGCTCCTCTGCAGGTTGCGGATCTCGGTCGCGTATCTCTCACATGAGGTGCATATGCTTGCCATTAGGGTTATTAGTTCAGTATACCGGTCCCGGCCAACGATCTGGGTGGCGACCTCCTCCACCCCCAGACCCAGATCATTCATCACCAGCTTCTGGATCTGGAAGAAATGCTCCCCTAAGGCAGCACCGGTACCCACCGCCCCTGACATCTTTCCAACCAGGATCCTCTCACTCACCTCGCTCAGCCTCTTCCGGTGCCTGATCATCTCTGCGAGATATCCAGCGACCTTGAAACCGAAGGTGATGGGAATGGCGAACTGACCGTGAGTCCTGCCTACCATCACAGTGCCCCGATGCCTCTTGGCCACCGTTGCCAACGTGATGATGAGGTCATCGAGATCCTTTGAGATGATCTCCAGAGCGCCGTCAAGCTGAATTGCTGTAGCCGTGTCTATGATGTCGTTGGAAGTCGCCCCAAGGTGGACGAACCTTCCCGCATCTCCACATTGCTCTGTAAGGGCTTTGACAACGGCCATGATGTCGTGCCTTGTCTCTTCCTCGATCTCTTTTACCCTCTTCACTGTAACGTGTTCTAAGTTGGCCACTGCGGCTATCTCGTTGGCTGCATCCCTAGGTATGTTTCCAACATCGGCATGGGCCTTGGCTAAAGATGCCTCTACGTTCAATAGGGCCAGGAGCTTACTCTCCTCGGCGAATATCGACTTGATCTCGTCCCTTCCGTATCTGTAGTCTAGAGGGCAAAGAAGCATTTCCTCACTCCGAGGAGATTAATATGGTCCGACTTTAAGCTTATGGTAGACCACCCCAGCATGACGTCAGTATGTGAGGATAGGGACAAAAGAATAAAATGTGAAATAAGGATATCATACCCGGCGTTCAACTTGAGCGAATACGAGACTGGCAAAACCCCCAACGAGATACTGGATTTTCTCAGGTCTCCGGGAGGCCATTCCCTGCTGATCAAGGGGAGGGCTGGCACAGGTAAGACCACCCTGGCACTTCAGATCATTGAAGAGTTAGCAGATGAGCAGGTGGATTACTACCTGTCGACGAGGGTATCTGACGAGTCCCTCTACAGGCAGTTCCCGTGGCTCAAGGAGAAAGCCAAGAGGAACGAGATACTTAAAGCTGGAAAAATCTTCCTTACCAAGGCTAGACCTCCGGAGCCCAAGAGCGCCGACAAAGAGCAGGACTCCATGCTGAAAGCGGCCCAGGAGCTGATAAGTGCCTTTACTGGAAAGAACGGTGAGTACAGCGTTATCCGCACCGAACTGCAAAAGCTGGAGGGGCAGATAGAATCGGGGGAGCTTGGCGACATCGAGGGTGATGACTTCTCCCTTGATTATGATGGGGGCTCAGTCACCCTGGACTTTGGGATAATGCTTCCAGAACTGGAGCTTGCATACGATCTGGCAGAATCTCACCTCCCCAAGAGATCGCTGATGGTGATAGATAGTATCGAGGCACTCTCGGAGAAGTACGGCATTACCGCCCAGCGGATTATGTCAACCCTCCAGAAGGATCTGGTCGAGAACTCGGGAACCAATATCATCTATGTTATGGAAGCCTGGGAGAACACCGATCTCGATTACCTGGGCGATGGGGTGGTCGTAATGAACTCTGAGGAGCGGAACGGTCGAAGGGTGAGAGAGGTGATAATAGAGAAGGTCAGGGGCTCCAAGATAGACCAGTGGAAGTACATGTTCACCCTCATGAATGGAAGGATGCACATCTTCGATCCTGTTTGGCCCGGAATGCCAGAACAATTCAACCCTCACTATCCAGTCAATGATCCCAATCCCAGTAGGGTTTCTTCCGGTAATGAGAACATCGACTCTGTTTTCGGAGGCTTCCCTCGAGGGGCGATCTCCTTGATCGAGGTGGGGCCTGATGTTCCCCAGGAAGCAGTGAGAAGGATCGAACTCTCACTAGTGGCGGATTTCCTTTCCAAGATGAGGGGAGTGGTTTGGTTCCCTCTAACATCAATGAACTACAATCTGCTTAACCAGCAGATTGAGCAGCTCATCAACCCTGATTGCGTCAACAAGTGCCTGAAGATCCTTCATCACGACAGCTATACCGATACTGGATATCCATTCATCAATGTGATCGAGGGCAGCGACGCATCCCACGACCTCAAATGGAACTCGCTCAAGTACCTGCTCTCTGGCAGCACAGCTCCACATCTCTCGCTGTTGGGCTACGACGCACTCGAGTCCATCTACGCCCCAGACGTAATGGCCTCCACCGCTGGGCACCTCGATGCCATGAGGCGGCTTGGAAATGTCATAGTGGCTGAGGCTACCAGCTCATCCAACTCCTTGAAGGCCCTGGCCAACCAATCCACCGTTCACATCAAGATAGAGAGCCTATCGGGAACGGTGATGATCTGCGGTGAGAAGCCACATACCAAGTACCACTACCTGGAGTTCCATAATGACAGGTTAAGACCCAGGCTCTTGCCAATGGTCTGAAGATTACTATCAGCATTGATATCCTTGCAATAAATGTTTTAAGAGCAGTATCGACTAGACCGAAGTAATGGGCAGTGATACCTTGAATGAAGGTCAGATATCACGTTTAATTGCTGACGAATACGCAGCGAGGATACTCAGAGTCACATACCAGCGCCCCATGTCGGTGCAGCAGCTGAGCAGGGTTTGCGACATACCAATAGCGGTTGCATATCGACGCATCGGAGAGATGGAGGAGAGTGGCCTGGTTCGCTGCGTGAGGCAGGAGGAGGTATACAGAGGAAAGAAGGTGAAGTTCTTCTCCTGCGCCGTCAAGCTGGTCAAGTATTTATTCGATCAGGGAGATTTTACCATCGAGGTTGATTGGATCCCTGAGGAGGAGCTCTCGGCTCAGGAAGAGCTTAGTGCGGAGGGATAAACCACTTCAGCGAATAGGAAAGCATCAATTCAATGATGCCGTGAAACTTGAATTTTCAGGAATATTATCCATCATTCAGGATTCTAGAATTTTGATATTGAACCGTTCTTATTAATATAATATTTCGTATTCTCCTAGGAAGGAAAGGTTCAGTGACAGGGGGTTAGAATATAGATATGCTGAAGACCTCGCAGCTACTGACCGACGAGTACTCCGTAAAGATACTTGTCGCCACTCTGCGGTGTCCACACAGTGCCCAGGAGATCTCCAACGAGTACGCGATTCCAATTGCCGCGTGCTACCGACGTATCAAGGAGCTGGAGAGCTTGGGGCTTCTTGAATGCACTGAACGCCGCCTCTCAAGGCAAGGGAAGCGGATTTCCTACTACATCTCCTTACTGAAGAACGCCTACGTGTTTTTCGAGAACGGGAAGCTTCGGGTGCGCTTCCAACTAAAGACAGGTGGGGCGGATCGCTACGGGGACGGGTGGCACGACATCGATATTACCACCTTCAACGAGACCTCTGAGCAGAAAGGTGAGGAGGAGTTCGAGAACGGAAATGACCGCAAGAATATTTGAGGCTGGCCTACCCCATATCAACCTCGTTTTCACCGAAAGGGTTATAAACGAAACTCATTATGTCCACCTTGCTTCCATTTCCCTAATAATTGAGTGTGAATTTATGACCGAACTCTTGGAGGACCTTGAAAAGAAGAGACAAACCAGCAATTATGAGGCTGAAAAGCACAAGCAGTTGCGAGATCAGCTCAACGAGGAGACCAAGAAGTGGGTGGAAACCCGGGATGAGCTTAATGCCAAGGTCCGTGAGCTTATCGAGGAGGCCTCCAAACACAGAGAAACCAGGGACCAGCTGAACGCCAAGGTCAAAGAAGCCAAGGCACAGCGGGACGAATGGAACAAGAAAGTTAGCGATCTCAATGATGCGGTCATGCAGCTCAAAAAGGACAACACGCCAAGGGAAGGTCCTCCAATCAAGAAGCTCAAGAAGGAGCTAAAGAACCTGGAATTTAAGCAGATGACCTCTGTTCTATCCCCCGAGAAGGAGAGAGAACTTATCGATATTCTCTCGGAAATGCAGGCGCAGATCAAGGAGAGAGAAAAGTCCATGGAACAGAACTCCGAGATTAAGGACGCCATAGAGGACCTCAGGGAAGCGAGGGATAAGGCCGAGGAATACCACAAGCAGGTGGGCGTGCTTGCGGAACAGGCTCAGGCCGAGCATGATTCTATGATCGATCTCTATGAGAAGGCCGACGAGATGAGGAAGCAGGCCGACGAGGCACAGGAGAAATTCATAGAGTGCAAGCTCAAAGCGGACGAGGAGCACAGGAAACATATCGATAACATCCGCCAAGTGCACGATTATGACAAGATAATCACTGGCCTTAGACAGAAAGTCCGCAAGGCAAGGAAGAAGAAGGAAGAGAGTGACGCTAAGAAAGAAGCTGAGGAGATCTTCGATAAATTCAAGAGCGGCGAGAAGCTCTCCACCGAGGACATCATGGCGCTTCAAAAATCTGGGTACCTCTGACCTCGTTTTTCTTCCATTCGTTAAGATATCTTTTCTATTTCTTACTTAAAGTTTGCTTCATTATGGTATGTTTAAGAGGCAAAGGTTATATAGTGTTAAGTTAATTATATTATCGGGAAGTTCTGGGCTAGTTGTAGAGTGCATCCCATCCCTTCTGACAGGCTAGCCCTTCCCAACCCCTTTTTTTATAAAGCTCTCAAATTCGAATCGTTGTATGTAAAGCTTAATTAGAAAGCTCGTAATTTGAGCCGTGAAAGGTGCAAGAACATGGTGCTTGAAGGACTGGGGAAATCACTCAGGGATATTCTCGCTAAAGTAGCCAAAGCTGGACACGTGGACGAGAAGCTAGTGAAGGAGATCTCCAGGGATATCCAGAGAGCCCTTCTCCAGGGAGATGTAAATGTCAAACTGGTTTTCCAGCTCACTAAGGATCTGGAACGAAGGGCATTGAATGAGAAGCCCCCTGCCGGCATGAGTATCAGGGAGCATCTGGTCAAGATCATATACGAAGAGCTAGTGAAGATACTGGGGGAGAAACGCAGCATCCCGATCAAGGGCCAGACCATTATGATGGTCGGACTCTACGGTCAAGGAAAGACGACACAATGCGGAAAACTGGCGTACTACTTCAACAAGAAAGGAATGAGCGTTGGCCTCATTGCCGCAGATGTTCATCGGCCTGCGGCCTACGATCAACTGGCACAGTTGGGCGAGAAGATCAGCATCCCGATCTTCGGAGATCCAAACGAAAGAAGCGCTCCCAACATAGTGAAGAAAGGGATGGAGCATTTCTCTGACACTGACATCATAATAATCGACACCTCGGGCAGACATGCCCTAGAGGACGACCTCATCGAGGAACTTAAGGCTGTGTCTAGGGTCGCGGAGCCGGACGAGCGCATACTCATTCTTGACGCGGCGACAGGTCAGCAGGCTGGACCTCAGGCGAAGGCATTCCACGATGCGGTGGGAGTAACCTCGGTCATCATCACCAAGATGGACGGTACAGCCAAGGGCGGAGGAGCCCTCAGTGCGGTTGCCCAGACCGAAGCCTCCATCGTCTTCATCGGTACGGGAGAGCATCTAAGGGACCTAGAGACATTCGAGCCCGCGAGATTCATTTCACGCCTTCTTGGAATGGGCGATATCCAGACACTGATGGAGAAAGCCCAGGAATCCATGACCGAGGAACAGGCGTTGGAAACCACCAAGAAGATCATGGCTGGCCGCTTCACGCTGAAGGAGATGTACGAGCAGATGGAGATGCTCACCAATATGGGACCACTGCAGAAGCTGATTTCGATGATCCCGGGCATGCCGGGACTCACCGACAAAGTGGACTTCGAGGCATCCCAGGAGAAGCTGTACAGGT
This sequence comes from Methanomassiliicoccales archaeon, assembly GCA_035529155.1. Lineage (GTDB taxonomy): Archaea > Thermoplasmatota > Thermoplasmata > Methanomassiliicoccales > JAAEEP01 > JAAEEP01. The sequence continues at coordinate 8,245 of DATKXF010000091.1, forward strand.
TCAGGGTGATACTCGACTCCATGACCGACGAGGAGATGGAGAACCCGAAGATGATCAAGTCCTCAAGGGTGATAAGGATAGCCCTTGGCTCTGGAGTCGATCCCAGGGACGTGCGGGAGCTTCTTAGGCAGTATAACACGTCAAAGAAGGCGGTCAAGGGATTAATGGGAAACCGCAAGCTTCGCAAGCAGATGCTTAAGCAGCTGCAGGCTGGCGGCATGGAGGACTTTGGAGGGTTCTCATGAGAAGATTCGTCGTTGTCGGTCACAGGGCCATAACCTCTGGCGACTTCAAGCTGGATGACCTTTGTGGAAGTGCAGGCCGTCTCGATGTCCTTCTGAGGGCCATCAATTCATCATTCTTTCTCTCACATGACATCAGGAAGGATGTTGAACTGCAACTCATCCTGCTGGGTGAGCCTGAACCTCCCAAGACAGTTAGGCTAGTGGGATCCGAGCTGAAGTACCTAAATCCCGATGAGAGGAGTACGGGTGCGCTGATACGCAACGCCCTCATGAAGAAGGCGAAGGGGGAGGAGAGATCCTCGCCCGGCATATACATTTCCAACCGTTCTTACAAGGACGTCCTTTCCACAATTCCAAAGGACACCCAGTTCGTTTATCTTAAGGAGGATGGAAAGGACATAAGGGACGTCAAGCTGAGTGGTGACATAACCTTCGTTCTCAGTGACGATCAGGACCTATCCGCCGAAGAGGAGGAGATACTGATGGATTATAGTCCAGAGAAGGTGAGCCTCGGGCCGATAAGCTATCACTCGGACCATTGCATCCTTGTTGTGAACAATGAGATGGATCGGAGAATTCGCTAAGAACCCAGGGATCGGCGGAAAAAGGTTCTTCTAGGGGTAAAGCGTTAATCGGCCCGATAGCATGGAGAAGATACCTCAGCATAAGCACTGCTCTCAATGCGGGAAAGCATTCATCGGCAACGAAAAATACTGCTCAACCGATTGCAAGAAAGGCGGGGAAAAGACGCTCAAGACCCGCAAGAGGCAGCTGATGATCCTATATATCGTTACCCTTGTGATACTTACGGTGGCTGTCATCTTTATGTCGACGTGATGGCGATGTGAATGAAGGTCGCGATAGGTGGCACATTCAACGTTCTCCACAAAGGCCACAAGGCTCTGCTGGATATTGCCTTTTCTAGGGGGGTGAATGTCCTGGTGGGCATCACCTCCGACGACTTTGCACGAGACCGAAAAACCAAACATGTCCCACTCGAGGAAAGGAGAAAGAAGCTGGAAGCGTACCTCTCCTCGAAATACGATCGCTGGGAGATAAGTGTCCTAAAGGACCCGATTGGTCCCACTGCTTGGGACAAGGAGATAGGGTTTCTTGTGGTCTCACCTGGCACCTATGCCACAGGAGAGATGATCAACGAGGTGAGAGTGAAGAACGGCTTGGATCCCCTGGAACTTGTGAGAGTGAGTTACGTTCTTGCCGAGGACTACCTTCCTATATCTTCCACCAGGATACTGGCAGGAGAGATAGATGCCGAAGGAACACTGAACAGACCGCTGAAAGTGGTTATTGGCTCTACTAATCCGATCAAGATCAACGCGGTCAGGACCGTCATGGAGCAGGTCCTCCGGAGCTGTGAGTTCTCCGACATGAAGGTCGAGACCTTCGTGGGAGCACAGCCCTTCGGAGAAGCCACATTGATCGGGGCCAAGGAGCGAGCTATAACCGCTTTGGAGCACGGAGATCTCGGTGTGGGGATCGAGGCGGGCGTGTTCGAGAAGGAGGATGGGCTTTACGACATACAGTACTGCGTGATCGCAGATAGGGCAGGATGGATCACCGTAGGTCAAGGTTCCGGCTTCATGTATCCACCTACGATAGCCAATAAAGTGCGATCTGGAATGACTGTGGGCCAGGCCTTCGAGGAGATCTTCGGCATCGATGATATCGGTAAGAAGAAAGGGGCGATCGGTTTTCTTACGAAAGGGACGCTCACTCGGGAACAGCTTACAGAACAATCGGTGATGGCTGCAATGGTTCCTAGGATCAAGGTGGACCTCTACACCGATATCTGAGCCCTATCTCGTTTGAAGTAGTTCATGTATATCTCGACCGAGGCACAGTTTGTCGGTCCGGGACAACCGAATTTAGCATATCTTGAGCAGTAGGCTCCGTCAACAAGAAAATCGCATTCATTCTCTCGGCTAACTTGACATTTCTCGCCGATGCAGCCGAAACCCTGGTAGAAACCTCTGCAGAGGCCATCTTCCGCCAGAAATGGACAGTCCATCTAGATCCTTCCCCTGGATTCCCTGAAATCCACGAAGTGGGACATATAGCTCTCCATAGTCTCGCAGTTTTCCCTTCCCGAACAGTAGAATCTCTGATAGCGTGGGCAATAGAGACCTTGCCACTTCTCCATATGGCATTCATCCGCGACGGTAAACCCCCTGCGACCAAGAGATCCCAATCTGCAGCTCTCTTCGCCTATGCACTCCCTTCCCTCGATCAACCGATGAGCGCACAGGTTCCTATGATAGCGGTACCTGCACAAACTAGACCATCCCTTCCTTATATTATTGAGTCCAAATGGGGCTATAAAGCTATTGTAATCATTACAGGGATATGTTTAGATACGAATCAAAATGAACTATCTGGCCTCGGTGATTTTCTCCTTTGATGAGCGCAGCCGGGACAGTATTCCAGCCCCTTTGCCTTCAAAGTATTTTTCGGTGAACATGAACTTGCTCATGATCACCAGCCATATGATCTCGATCGGGGTTGATATCGCGGCCGGAAGGGCTGCCCCCGTCCCGATAAGAGTGGCGGCCAAGGCGGCGGCCATTCCAGTGTTCTTGTAGGTGGTGAACAGGACCATGTTCACTCCCTGCTTCCTGTCGAAGCGTGACTTTTTGGCGATCCAGTAGACGGCAAGGCCAGGAATGAATACTCTTGCTGTGGCGGCTGCCAAGAGCACGACTATGAGGTACGGATCCCTGAAGAAGAATTCGCGGTTTGCTCCCACCACAGCGAAGCAGACAACAAGCAAGGATAGGTTGATGATCGCGACCCTGGTGTCGGCACTCATGGTGACTTTCTTCACTCCTCTGGAAATGATGATGGGGAGGAATATCATTATCAGAACGGAGCTGACCAGACTCAGGGGGTTCAGCTCCATACCCAGGATAGCGATCATGAGGAGTGGGGTCACACCGATGGAGACGATGTAGATGATGGCTGAGGATACTAACGAGTTCTCCACATTGCCCCGGAGCAGGAAGGTGAAGGGTATTACGCATACGGCAGATGGGACAACCGCTTCGATTATCCACCCGCTTCGAATGGGATCCTCGAACAGAAAGGCAATAAGGATGGTGGAACCTGTGCCTAGACCGAATGTAAGAAGAAGGGCAAGGCTCGTTGTCGAGAAGTGCTCCCTGACCTCCAGACCCTTGAAGCTCATCCCACAGAGTGAGAGGGACATCATGACTACCAGGGCCAGGGTGATCAACTCGGAGTTGAAGATCGGAAAGCCGCCTAGGGCTAAGCCTAATACGAACCCTATCGACATCATGATGGGGTTGTTGAGTATGATCTCCCTGAGTGCCAAGCGGGCCGTGAAATGGGTATCTCTTTTTAAGATTTCGCATCATAATCGTCGAATATCATGGATTTCATTCAATTTGACAGAAGGATATGGATATGAATTACAGGTATTCGAATAAATTGAGTACTGACGGTAATCGCATGATTCCCCAGGATAATCACATCACCGGAAAGATTGTCTATCCGACCGTCGATTGGGGCATCATGACCGAAAGGGAGGAGATGATCTCCTTCGGCCCTGTTCCATCGCGACGCCTGGGCAGAAGTCTAGGGGTCAACAATATTCCGCCAAAGAAATGCACCTATTCCTGCATCTATTGCCAACTAGGTAGAACGAATGAATTCGCTCTCAGAAGATTGAATTATTACGGTCCCGAGCGCATTTTTGATGATGTCGGAAGAAGAGTGGACTGCCTCGAGAAAATGGACGAGAAGATCGACTACATTGCCTTCGTTCCCGATGGCGAACCAACGCTGGATAAGGACTTGGGTTTGGAGATATCGAAGGTAAAGGAATTAGGGTATCCGGTGGCGGTCATCACCAACTCCTCCCTATTGCCAGACATCGAAGTAAGAGAAGAGCTCGCTATGGCGGATTGGGTGAGCCTCAAGGTAGATGCTGCATCGGAAGAGGCGTGGCGATCGGTGAACCGGCCAAATGAGAAGCTGGTCCTCGAGGAGTTGATCGATGGAATTCTCCTCTTCAAAGACGAGTTCAATGGAACACTATGTACCGAGACAATGCTCGTGAGCGAGTTGAACGACACACCGGTCGTTCTGGAGGCCACCTCGGATTTGATCACTGATATTTCCCCAAGTAGGGCATATCTGTCCATCCCGATCAGACCACCCGCCGAAGGCTGGGCATTACCACCCGACGCAGAGCACATCATACTGGCCCTGACGATTTTCATGGAAAGGGGTTTGAAGAGTGAGATGCTCACCTCAGTTGGAGAGGGGAGATTTTCTCTAGCGGGCGATATCGAAACGGAGATACTCCGCATCACTTCGGTCCATCCCATGGACAAGAGGTCTCTTGGCGATCTCCTGAAGACCGCTCATAGGGATTGGACTTTGGTTGATGAGATGATGGATAGGGGAGAATTGATCAGCCTCAAGCTCGGCAATGAGGTCTTTTACATGAGGAATCTTGATACGCACGCGGGGAAATGATAAGAGTCCTGGCATTGATGATTCACACCTTTGCATGAAAGGGGTGATTTTCGAAAAACCAACCATGACCGATGTAGCGAAGAAATCGTATTGAATCTTGGAATAGAGGATAGAATTGGGTTAGTCTCAGGAAATTTTCTGATCGATCCTGTAGAAGGAGTTCGTGGTCTCATCTGAGCCATCTTCTACCTATACTTCACAAAGCACCATTTGGATGATATTATCACCAAGATACTGGAAGCCCTTGAATTCGGGGGATCTTCATCTCATTGCTCGAAGGTCTGAGAGAGAGCACCGAGTCTGAGATACTTGTGCTCAAATATCCTACCAGACATGATGGTCACCTCATTGCCTTTGAGAGCGGCGAGATCGCGAAAGCGATGAGACGTAACGGATTCTCGGAGATCATGAGCAGACCAGAATAGAGCCCATTTGGATAGCTTGAACTGTCGATCGGTAAGAAAGATTAGAAAGCGCCGAGGGGGAGATTCGAACTCCCGTGGTGCAGAGCACCACCGGCTCTCAAGGCCGGCGCCGTGATCCGGGCTTAGCTACCTCGGCCCACCTGTGGCAAAGCCCTTCCCCCGTATAAGCTTTATCACACTTTACTTGGGTCCCAATCCCACATTGTCTCTACTAGCTATTAATCGGGGGGTATCGAGCTTCTGATCACGATCGATTCGATGCTCTATCTAGAAGATCTTGCCCAATCTGGTGGATAGCATGGTGTCTATATCCAGCTCTAAGGCGCCGATTGGATAGCCCAACTCCATATTGGATATGACCTTTGGATTCATCTCCCCGAAGTGTCCAACCTCGATTTCTCCGATAAAGACAGAGGCTGCCCTTCCACCAAGGTACATGCCTGATGTCAGGGGCCTGATCTCATGATCGATGGAGATGTCCCTCAGGATGCTCTCTACTACCGATTTCATTTCGGTGAAGCTTGCCCTGGAATGGACAGAAAGACTGGCCAGGTGGCGAATTCTCTTCAGGTTAACCATTACATCGCCGACCTCGAAGATCCTCTGAGGAAGATCGCGGTGCTTATTCTTACGAATCACCTCGAAAAGGCTTGGAATCAGGTGCCAGCGCATGCAGGTATGGTCCTCCCCCAGTGGATTCTGGATCTCCACCACCTCATGGGGCGGTATTTCCATCATGGTGAACTGCGTTCCAGGGTTGGACAGCATAAGCGTGGTCACCTCCATATAGCCATAACCTATCATGAGCTGCTTGAGCTGATCTGAGGCACGCTCTATAGGCCTCAGGCTGCCAAACGTCTGGACCTGTGGAAGCGTGGAGCCGAAGTTCTCGTACCCGTGACCAATGGCCACGTCCTCGGCAAGATCCACCGGGTGCAGAATATCCAGCCTGGTCCCGGGTACCAGCACCTTCACCGTGCCGTTATCAACGGAGGCATCATATCCCATTCTCTTCAGGGCATTCGCGATCTCTCCGTCGGTTATGTTCATGCCGAGGAAGGACCGGCAGAATTGTGCGTCAAGCTCCCAGATCCGCGGCTCAAGGTCTGGAGTGATCAGTTCCTTTTCGGCAATGACCTTAACGGTCTGTATCTGGGCTCCGCGCTCGGCTATGGAGGTCGCTACGATGTTAAGCGCTCCAGAAATCGCCTTGAAATCGGTTCCGGTGACATCGATGAATAAGTTCTCCGTTGACTCGGTCACCGCAGTCAGACGGCCGTTGATAATGGGCGGGAACGAGAGCACCTGGTCGTTGCGGTCCAGGATCAGTGGGTACCTGTCCTTCCCTTCCAGAATGAATGCATAATCGATCCCCTTCTCGTGCCTCTCGAGGATCTCTCGAAGATTCATCTCCTCATTCTTGGCCAGAGGAACGAATGATACGGATTCCGGGTCGACGGCCTTGTACTTGAAAGGTGGCTTGACCATGTCAAGGTCATGAATCCCAATGGAAACTTTGGCTCTCTTGCGCCCAATTGTCAGGTGTAGCTTCTCCTGAACCTCCATGAGTGATTTTATGAGCTCGTCAGTCATCACCACGTTTCTCATGACTCCTGCCACCACATAAGGACGGACGTCAAGGACGCTGGGGTCCCTGTACAGCACCATCCCTGAATCTTCAATAGGATAGCGCTTCATCCCTGACTCACCGCCCAGGAATGTGCGCAATGCCCGCGCAATGCCCTCCACGCAGAAAAGGTCCGGTCTGCTTGGGAAGAACTCCATCGCGATCTCGCCCGTCTCCTCGTTGAAATCGTGGAGGTCGGCACCCATCATGGGTATCTTCTCCAGGAGCTCTTTCATGGGAACATCGAAGCCCATGAGCTCAGTCAGGTCGCGGTGGTCGAAATTGATGACTGGCATGGCTCAAACCCATGGGGGTGAGACTATATTATTCTTTTCTCACTGCCAGAATGACTATGTCCCCCACGTTGGTTCCCGTGGGACCGGTCACGATGAGCGAGTCATCCCTGCCAAAATAGCTGGCTGAATCGTTCCTTTCCAAGAAATCGTACGCATCTGATCTGAATGACCCCATATCTCCAATAGCGCCTCCTGCGTCCGAGTTGCCGTCAACACCATCCGTACCGAAGGAAAGGATTGTCACCCCCCTGCAGAGCTTGGGAAGTGCCCCCAGGACCAGTTCGGAGTTGCGTCCTCCTATGCCTTCGCCCTTGACCGTCACGGTCGTCTCCCCTCCGGCAAGCAGGATTGCGGGAGGTCTGACCGGGCTCTGATGAAGGTGAACCTCGCTGCCAATTGAGGCCAGGACCTTACCCACCTCCCTCGCCTCCCCTTCGAGAGCGGAGGTAAGAATGACCGCTTGGTATCCAAGTTCGATGGCACGCTCCTTCGCGGTCATTAGCGCTTTCCTGTTGTTTCCAATA
>DATKXF010000092.1:0-4824 GCA_035529155.1 Methanomassiliicoccales archaeon
TCGTTCTTCAAACGCAAGTGATCAAGATAGTGATATCACCACACCTGGGATTCATTCTTCAGCATGAAGATAGATCATTGGTTTTGGATTTTCGATCCTTGTCTGGATGAAGGACATGGCCCTCCATGAAAGTCCTGAGAAACTGAAGAAGGACATGATAGAGACCATTCGGAAGCTCAGGGGAACCTGCGATGCCGCCATGCTTTTCTACGGGCTCTGTGGGAACGCACTCAAGGATGTTGGCGGCCTATCAAAAGAGGCAGGGATGCCCGTCACCATACTGAGGGATTCAAGGGGAGAGATCGTCGACGACTGCATCGCCGCCGTCATCGGTGGAAGAGAAGCTTACCTGAAGATCGTCAGCAGGGAACTGGGAGTGTTCTTCCTGACGCCAATGTGGGCGGAGGTCTGGAGGGAGATGGCGGTGAAAACCAGGGTCGTTCCACCTGGATACGATATCAGCCTCTATAAGATGGTGCTCCAGAGCTCTGGATACACGAAGGTCATCAAGATTGACACTGGACTGAACGACGCCGAGAAATTTGAGGATCAGGCGATAGAATTCGCGGAGATATTCGAACTCGAGAAGGTGGACATGGAAGGAGATCTGAACCTCGTGGAGAAATCCTACGAGAAGGCGAAGACCACTATCAAAGATGAAGTTACCACCTGAAACATTTTGAACGGCACAATCGAAGCCGTTCAATCATCATTCCAATTACTCATTGTCGTTATTTTATTTTTCCTCCTATCGACCCTCGTTCCTTATCCCGTACATGTACGTCGATGGGATAATGCTGAAAGGCGTCATCTATCATTCGAAGCGAAGAGGCTGAAGCAAATGGCAGAGGAAGCAACAATACCTATGGCTAACGAAGAGGACCTGAAGATCCTGAGCAATTTGAAGCGAATAAAGCACGTGATCATAGTCATGAGCGGCAAGGGCGGTGTGGGAAAGAGCACTGTTGCCGCCAACCTTGCTGTCGCCCTTTCAATGAAGGGTTATGAAACGGGTCTGATGGACGTTGATATTCACGGGCCCAACATCCCAAAGATGCTCAAGATAGAGGATGCCGTCATCACCGGAGACAAGACGGGGTTGTACCCCGTCCAGGTGCCCCCTCACCTGAAAGTGATGTCCATGGCGTTCCTCCTCCAGGACAGAGACGCTCCCATCATTTGGAGGGGACCCATGAAGATGGGAGCCATAAGGCAGTTCATAGGGGATGTGAAATGGGGAGACCTGGACTACCTCATTGTAGATCTTCCACCGGGTACTGGTGACGAGCCGTTGAGCATCGCTCAGCTTATCCCCAAGGCTGATGGCTCCATCATTGTGACCACCCCGCAGGACGTGGCTCTGCTAGACTCGAGGAAATCGATCAACTTCTCCCGGTCGCTCAAGCTCCCCATCATAGGAGTGATTGAAAACATGAGCGGCATGGTCTGTCCTCACTGTGGAGAGCACATCGACCTGTTCAAGATCGGAGGGGGAAAGAAGTCCGCTGAGGAACTCGGTGTTCCATTCTTGGGTGGCGTTCCCATTGATCCCAAGGTGGTGCACTCAGGAGACGATGGCATTCCCATCGTACTATACGATTCTGGCTCTCAGGCAGCAATTGCCTTCATGGAGATCGTGGACAAAATCAACGAGAAACTCAACAAGGAGGAATGAGAATGTTACAAGGAAAAGTCGGAGGGGGAAGAGGTGGAGGCAGGGCCTTGGGCCCTGGCGGCAGCTGCGTGTGCCCCTCCTGTGGACACAGGATTCCCCATCAAACGGGCGTCCCCTGCTACGAGGTCCGCTGCCCCAAGTGCGGCTCCACCATGACTAGAGATTGAGATGTTGAAAATTTGAAAGGAGGTATGTTATGAGAATCTGTGTTACATCCCAGGGGAAGGATCTCGATTCGGAGGTTGATCCCCGGTTCGGAAGATGCGCCTACTTCTTGATAGTGGACACCGAGAACATGGAGTTCGAGGCTGTCTTGAACGGGGGAGTGGGCGCTGCAGGCGGTGCTGGTATCCAGGCCGCACAGGCGATAGCTGGATTAGGCGCTGAGGCAGTGGTCACCGGCAACGTTGGACCAAACGCTTTCGAGGCTTTGAATGCGGCAGGAATTCGCATGTTCACCGGAGCCTCCGGGACAGTGAGAAGAACGGTGGAGGAATTCAAGGCGGGCGCGCTCAAGGAGACGACAGCTGGCCCTACCACAGGCTCGCACTCAGGAATGGGAGGCGGAAGAGGAAGGATGTGATGCTGGTAGATCCAGATCAGATCAAGGAGAGATGCTGATGAAGGTTGCAGTACCGACTAATGGAGAGCGGGGTCTGGACGAAGAGGTAGGGCTTCATTTCGGCAAGGTGCCCACATACACCATCGTCGACACCCAGACCAACCAGGTTCAGATAGTGGAGAATACCAGCGAGCACCGGGGAGGTGTAGGACTTCCACCCGACCTGATCGCCAACACCGGTGTCGATGCCATGATAGTCTTCAACGCTGGAATAAGAGCGATAAATCGGCTACAGGAGCTGGGAATCGATGTCTACACCGGAGCTCAGGGCACGGTGAGGGAGGCGATAGAAGCGCTCCAGGATGGTAGATTGGAACCTGCAAACGCCCAGAATGCCTGCAAAGAGCATGAACACTAGTGATAACGATGAAAATAGCCGTCGCCAGCGGGAAAGGCGGCACGGGAAAGACCACGGTGGCTGTGAACCTCGCCTTGTCCCTCAAGAAGTGTACCCTCGTTGATTGCGATGTAGAGGAACCCAACTGTGCCATTTTCCTCAACACGGACATGCAGAAATTGGAGGACGTGAGACTTCCTGTCCCGGTATTCGATCTGGATAGGTGTACCTACTGTGGCAAATGCGCTGATTTCTGCATGTACAATGCCATCGCGGTCTTTCCCGAAAAGCTGCTGTTCTTCCAGGACATATGTCATTCATGCGGTGGATGCGCGATCCTGTGTCCAGAGGACGCAGTGTCTGAGACCACTAGGAAGATTGGTGAGATAGACCACGCCCGCCTTGGCGAGCTGGATTTTTACCAGGGCAAGCTGGAGATAGGGGAACCCCTTGCCGTGCCCATCATCAGGAGGGTCAAGGAGTACGCCAAGGATCATCCAGTGGTGATATACGATGCCCCTCCCGGGACAGCATGTCCCGTGATTGACACCCTGAAGGATACTGACATAGCCCTGCTGGTCACAGAGCCGACCCCTTTCGGTCTGCACGACCTGAAGCTTGCGGTTGATGTCGTGAGAAAGATGAACATCCCTTTTGGAGTGATAATCAACCGGGATGGAGTGGGCGATGACGGTGTAGAGCGCTATTGTGAAGAGGCGGGCATCGAGATCGTCATGCGCATCCCCCATGACCGCAGGATCGCGGAGCTGTACTCCAAGGGGATCCCATTCATCCTGGAGCTACAAGAATACAGGGAGATCATGCTCCAGGCCTATTGGAGAATATATCGTATGGCGGAGGCGGGACCATGATGGAAATCACCGTAATAAGCGGGAAAGGCGGAACGGGAAAGACCACGCTGGCGGCCGCTTTCGCCTCCCTTGCCCAGAACGCCGTTCTGGCGGACTGCGATGTGGACGCGGCTGACCTGCACCTTATACTCGATCCGCATGTGGAGGAGCGGAGGGACTTCCTGGGACTGAAGCTAGCAATCAAGGACGAGGATAAGTGCAACGACTGCGGCCGCTGCCTGGAACACTGCCGATTCTCGGCCATCAATGAAGATTTCGAGATAATACGCGACAGCTGTGAGGGATGCGCCGTCTGCCAGCTGGTTTGCCCGGAGGACGCCATCTCGATGATAGACCGTCTATCCGGAGAGGCATTCATCTCAAGCACGAGGTTCGGGCCCATGGTGCACGCCTCGCTGATAGCGGGAGAGGAGGCATCGGGGAAGCTGGTAGCCATGGTGCGAGAGATGGCAAGGAAGGTCGCTAAGAATGGTGAGAAGGATCTCATACTCATCGATGGCCCTCCTGGGATAGGATGTCCGGTGATCGCCGCTATCTCCGGCGTCTCAATGGTCCTTGTGGTTACTGAACCAACCTTGTCGGGAATGCACGATCTAGAAAGAGTGCTTGGGGTCGCCGAACATTTTGGAATCCCTTCCGCGGTCATCGTCAACAAGGCCGACATAAATGAGGACAACACGAACAAGATAAAGACCTACTGCTCTGAGCGGGATGTGCTATTCTTGGGCCAGCTGCCCTATCACGACTCGGCCACGGAATCCATGATCAAGGGACAAACACTGATCGAGCATGCCGATAATCCCTTGGCTCCGATCATCAAGGATATGTGGAACAAGATGGAGGAGATTCTGAGTGAATGAGAATGACCCGTTCGAGAGGGCCATCGAGGAGATACAGGCCAGGATAGTCGAGGAGGAGAAACGTCTTTACTCGTCGATCGTGTTGGAGGAATCGCGGAACCCCTACCACATGTGGAAGATGGAGGACGCTCATGGTTGGGCCCAGGTTCAGGGGATCTGCGGGGACACCATGTGGATCTACCTGAAGGTCGATGGAAAGACTATCCTGGAGGCGAGCTTTGAGACAGACGGTTGCGGGGCAACTATGGCCGTAGGGAGCAGACTGATGAAGATGGTCGAGGGCATGGAGATCGCCGATGTTCTAACGATGACCGATGACGACCTCGTTGATGAACTGGGGGGTCTACCGGAGGACAGCCTGCACTGTGCGGGTCTCGCGGTCTCGACTCTATATAAGGCAGTTGATGACCTATACGCGAAGGGCGTAGTAGGGTAAAGATATACTATCCCGCATTCTT
>DATKXF010000093.1:0-21547 GCA_035529155.1 Methanomassiliicoccales archaeon
GGCGCAAAAACGCTCGTGATAGACAGAAAGAAGGAGATAGGCACGCCGGTACAGTGCGGAGAGGTGGTAGGGAAATCCCTGCTTGAGATGTGCGGCATCACACTGCCCTCATCCGCGATATGCGGACGACAGGCCTATACCCGTTTCCTTCTGGACAGACGGTTGATGATCAACAATCATGAGGATTACTGGGCAAGCGTGACCGTCGAGAGGAAGATACTCGACAAGCACCTGGCACAGAAGGCCGCCATGTGCGGAGCCGTAGTTCAGGCTGATACCAGGTTGGTCTCCCTAGAAATGGATGGAGACATGATCAGGGAGGCCGAGCTCGTCCACAGGGGCGAGAGGGTATGGGTCAAGCCAAAGGTGGTGGTGGCAGCGGATGGCGTCCATTCCACCATCTCTAAGCTGACAGGGAGGAGGGTCTATCCCGAGGGCGAGGTCGCCAACGGAGTGGAGTTCGAATTGGTCTCCAAGACCAATTTGCCCCCATGTATGCAGATATTCCTAGAGCCGGAGATCGGGCTCGGTTATGGGTGGATAATACCCAAGGGAAAGAGAAGGGCGAACGTAGGATTGGGAATCGTGGGAGAGGTCAAGGGAAGAAGTACCCTGCTCAGAGATTGGATAGAGACCAATCCCCTTGTGTCAAGATACTTCGATATGGACGGTGTGCTGGAAGTGAAGTCAGGCGAAGCCCCCATTCCAGGATACTCTGGTGGTCCTTGGAAGGGTAATATTCTTTTTGCTGGAGACTCCGCCGGACAGACACTGGCCTTCGTGGGTGAAGGGATAATTCCCTCCTTCGCATGCGGTAGGATCGCAGGTTCGGTGGCTTCCCTAGCATCAAAATCTGGCGATCTAAGTCTTCTCAGGAAGTATGACGGAATACTGGCGGAGAGTATGGGCGAGGAGCTAAGATTGGGAGCGGGTATCAAGGACCTGATCGTGAGGACCTGGATGAGACCTGATATTTCTTTTTCCACTAAGGTGGTGGCCTGCGGTCTTCTGATGTGTGATTGCTTGGATCCCGACGACCTGTTCAGGATGACCCGTGACGAACTCATGGAGACAACAACCCTCTCATCGATCCGTGAGCGGTTAGCGGCCTCCTCCCGGAACATTAAGGTATCACCCGTACATGGAAGATAGCTCTAATGGCGGAGAGTGGATTGCTGGAGGGATAGCTATGACCAACGAAGGGGCGGAAAATGGACTGGGCCTGGTGCATCTATACACCGGTGATGGGAAAGGGAAGACCACCGCCGCCTTGGGCCTCGCCCTGCGGGCGATGGGACAGGGCTTCAAGGTCCTGATCGTCCAGTTCCTGAAGACCCCTGGCTTCTACAGCGAGTGCAGGTCGGCCGAGCGGTTGGATGATTTAACCATAGTTTCCACAGCGCGCTCCTGCCTGGTTTGCGAGAAGGAGGCGAAGCCGGAGGACTTCGATAGAGCCAGTGAGGGCTTGAGGATCGCCTGTGAGGCCATGAGGTCCGGGGAGTACGGGCTGGTCGTACTGGATGAGATCAACATTGCCGTCAAGTGGGAGTTGTTGTCGGTCGATGATGTTTTGGAAGCTGTACTTGCCAGAAGGGAGGGTGTGGAGGTTGTTCTCACCGGCCGCTATGCCCCTCCAGAGTTCTACGATCTGGCCGATTACATCACCGAGATGAAATGCATCCACCACCCATACGAGAGGGGAGTTCTTTCCCGTTCTGGAATCGACAAGTAGTCAGATCTCGAACACGCAGGCACCCACCTCATCCCCCTCGGGAGAGATTATGGAAGTGGTCACAGTCTCTCCCTGTATGCTCCCAGGGTCAAGGCGCAGGGTGAAGCAACCTCGACCCCTAGAGCTGCGGGTACCTATGCATATCTTAGCTTCCAGCCAGGCCTCGAGCTTGCCCATCTTTCCCTGACCCATCCTCTGGATATCGGATGCAGCCTGGAATAAGCACTTGAGGTTTCGGCACAATTTGCTCATTATTGAGATAATGTCGTCGATTCCATCAGTGGCATGGAGCCAGGCGATGAAGTATCTAATATCTCCCTCGACCATTATCTCAGTCCTGTCCCAGATCGAGGGGTCGGCAAAGCGCTCGTACTCCTCCTCAAGCTCTTCCTTAATCCGGGATGCCAAGTTAACGCCCCTAATGATACTATGCTCCTCATCTAATATATGGGATTTGGTGAATGCTACTATGAATTGCGGGGAGACGACTCAACAAACCTCATATCCTCCGGCCTACAAATCTATTAGGGATGAGAATATCGTTCAAGATCGCCAGCGCGATCGGGATACCCATTAGGATCCACGTGACATTCCTGCTAATCCTGCCTCTTTTCGTCGCCGTGTTCGGATTGTATTCCAACGAGATACTGGGAATCCGACTTGGCTTTGGAGGGTTAGGTCTTGGGCTGCCAATGGAGCTGGTGCTTGGGACCATAGCCGCGATACTCTTCTTCCTCTCCGTACTTGTGCACGAGCTCGCCCATTCCTATGTGGCCATGAAGTACGGTTATGAGATTTCGAGCATCACCCTGTTCATTTTCGGCGGAGTTTCGCAGATAGAGAAGGTTCCTTCCAAGGCACCAGGTGAGGCATTCATGGCCTTCGTGGGTCCCGCCTCGAGCCTGGTCTTAGGTGCGGCATTCCTTCCTCTGTCCTTTCTGATATATGGTCTCGGAGAAGGGCTTGAAATAGAGATTCCGGCCATCATGGTGGGCCTAATCGGTTTCTACAACCTGTTCCTCGGCGCGTTCAACCTTCTTCCAGCCTTCCCCATGGACGGTGGAAGGATTCTGAGGGCCCTTCTGGCAAGAAGGATGAACTTCATGAAAGCCACCCAGGCCGCGGCAACATTGGGCAAGGCAATAGCCATAGGCATGGGATTCTTCGGGATACTGATACTCAATTTCTGGCTGGTGCTCCTAGCGATCTTCATCTACTTTGGGGCGGGAGAGGAGGAACGGGGGACCAAGCTCGCGGAGGCCTTCCAGGGGGTAAAGGTGAAGGAGCTGATGACCTCAGAGGTTTCCTCCGTCTCTCCCGAGGACACTGTTCGTGAACTGCTGGACAAGATGTTGGTCGAGAAGCACATGGGTTATCCTGTCTTAGACAGGGAAAGGATGGTCGGGATCGTTACCCTTCAGGACGCCTCCCGCGTTACCAAGGAACAGCAATGGGTGGTCCAGGTAAGGGAGATAATGTCACGGGAGATCGTTTCCGTCTCCCCGGAGACCGAGGTCATGGACGCCATCAGATTGCTTTCCTCAAAGGGGATCGGGAGACTGATAGTGATGGAAGGCGGAGAGATGATAGGGATAGTGACCCGGACCGACCTGGTGAAGGCCATGGAGATCCTCTCCATGACAGGGGAAACTCACCGATCCTAGAACCTTAGCGAATAAGAACGTATCAATTTTTAATACTCAATTTCCCTTTGTGTATTGATCATTCATGCGGCTCGGCATTGTTATTCACGGCCCCGAGGTGATCGACACCGGGAGGGCTGAACATCTTCTCCGGTTCCTTGGCGAGATGGGATACTGTGAGGTCTGTCTTGGGGGCGCCATGGGAGCCGCGGCTGTAATAGACGCTGGTCTTGAGGATATCATCGACATCTCGAGAAGGGAGAAGGTTTCAGAGGCAATGGTCCGCCTGGACAGAACCTGTGACGTCATCGTGGTGCTGAATCATGCCAAGACCAAGGAGAGCGGGGTGGCTTTCGGCAGCATCATCGTGAAGAGGCTACCAGGCGAGCTCGAACATCCCGCCATTCAGCTGGATGTTGGTTTCATACTGCCGCTGAACCGGAAAGGGGAAGATATGGCAAGGGACATCTCTTCCAAGCTGAAGATGGAACTTGAGGGTGTCGCTTGCGATCAATTCTGTCAATCGCACAGGATCATTCACGGGGTCATTCCTGGAGAGAACGTCTGGATAAATGGAAATGTCATTGGAAGGGCACTGACCGATAAGGTCACCATCAGAATCGATGACGGACTCCCGATCTTCGAGGGAGTCGAGGTGAAGGAACAAGGTCTCAAGAAGGTGCTGCCTTTTAGCTTGAACGACTCGATGATACGGACAGGCCGCGTAAGGAGGACAAAGGTTGTTCCCAGATCAATGGATAGAGAGAGCAACGGACGGATAATGCTCATAGATCACTGTGCCGAAGACTCCTTCTTTGAAACCGAAGACGCTTCGCTCGCAGTGACTGTCGGGGATGACACAACACGCATTGCAGGGGCTCTCCTTTATAGAAAAGGAATGTCGATCATCGGGATAACCGATGGAGATGAGGATGGGATATGCGGTGAGGATGTCTTTGCTTCTGGATCCGTTATAATAAAACTTCATCCTGGAAACGACGACATTCTAGGGAATGAAGTTAGAGAAAGGTTCTTCGGTGATGATGTTCACGCAAGATTGAATGGCACTGCAGCCGAATTGGTGGAGATGATAATTGAGATGGGTGGCGATAGAATCAAGGAGATCTTATGGATAGGTTCTTGAGTAATTATCTATTCCTGGATTCTCTCACACTAGATCTTTGAGCTCTTTCAAAGTCACATTCAGCTGTATTATATCTCCAGCCAGGCTAACATGTCTAGTGCTTATCGAGGTCTTGGGGCTCTTCAGCATCGATTTCTTGAGGCCAAGTTCCATTACCATTTCCTTCGTGACATCGATCATTATGGAATGCACTGTCCAATCGTCTGTATCTACCTTTGCCCCCACCAGTACACCGATTTTTCGTCCGTCTTTAGTGAAGACCTCTTTCTCCTCTGTACACCCCAATTCCATAAGTTATCACCATTTCCATGTAAGTGATATCCAGTAAAAACCGTTTTGGTTTTCCTATCCGAATTGATATTGACGGTTACAATCAAGAAATTGAAGTCACCTGCTAGAATGAGGTGGAGGTACCCCTGTCCATTCCAATCCTGCATGGAGAGGTGAATTCTGTCTATTGCGGTATTGAAGTAGCCCGTTCAACTGAATTGAGGATATTTCCTCCGCTATTCCGGATTCTTGAGCCTCATTTGAATAGTAAAGTCCTTTGCGAATGTGTGGGAAAGAATCAATCCCGAATAGGCGCAGGTCCAACTGGTGAAAGGCTTTCCCGACAGGATGATCCTGAGATCAGAGCGCGTCCTTGAGGTTCTTGAAATCCACGGAAAGCTGGACGATGTCTCCCACCAGTTCGATCAAGCCAGTTGATAGCTTGATCTTAGTAGTTTTCATCATGGACTTCTCTAATCCAAGCTCCTTGATGAGATCCTTCTCTATCTCGATCCTTATGGTGGGAACGCTCCAATTCTCGGTTTCGATGTCAGCTCCGATGAGGGAACCGATCATTTTTCCATCCTTGGTGATTACATCCTTTTCCTTCAAGCATCCGACTTCTATTGCCATGAGTATTCTCCCATCGTTATTATTCTCAGTGAATGAAGATTAACTTTTCTGTCAATGTCGTCATGGATGATTGGTGTCCAATGCTCTTGGATATCTAGAACCCTTTAACTATCGCCAGATTGTCGTTCTTCGTACCATGGTAACTGCCACCGGTCTCCTATTTGGGACCGTTCCAAAGGATATAAATCTGTAAAGTTCATTGATTCAAACCTCGAGGTGTACCCTTGTCGGACTACTGGAGGGAGGAGTACCAAACCAAGCTGAAGACAGCCGATGATGCAGTGGCGACCATCAAGAAGGGAGAGAGGGTATTCATCGGAACTGCCTGTGGCGAACCCCAGTCACTGGTTAAGGCCTTGATCAAAAGAGCGGGATCGCTGGCCGATAACGAGATAATCCACACTCTCTCTCTGGGCCTCTCACCCTATACTGAGGAGCGTTTCGGAGATGAGTTTCGGACCACGGCTTTCTTCATAGGTCCTAATGTGCGAGATGCAGTCAATCAGGGTCGGGCTGACTACACTCCCGTGTATCTCTCTGAGATCGACCGACTCCTGCGCATGGACCGCTACCTGGTGGATGTTGCACTCATCCAGGTCTCTCCCCCAGACGAGCATGGCTTCTGTTCTCTAGGCGTCTCCGTTGATATTACCAAGACGGCGGCGCACAAGGCTGATGTGGTAATAGCCGAGGTGAACAGCACAATGCCCAGGACCTTGGGCGACAGCTTCATTCATATTTCGGAGCTCGAGCATATCGTGGAATGCGACGAACCCATCCTGGAATGGAGTCCCAATAATGACAGCGAGGAGGAGGTCGTCGATAGGATCGGCATCCATGTCTCGGAACTGGTCGAGGACGGATCGACCATCCAAGTGGGCTATGGAGCCATTCCCGATGCCGTTCTAAGGCACCTCTTTGACAAGAAGGACCTTGGTATGCACACCGAGATGTTCTCCGATGGAATCGTCGACCTGGTAGAGAGTGGCGTGATCACCGGGAAGAAGAAGAACGTGCATACCGGCAAGATAGTGGTCTCGTTCTGCATGGGTACCCGCAAGCTCTACGATTTCATCGACAACAATCCCATGATCGAGTTCCACCCATCCAGCTACACGAACGATCCGTGTCTGATAGGAAAACACCACAATATGGTGGCCATCAACTCGGCGTTGGAGGTGGATCTCACGGGACAGGTTTGCGCTGACCAGCTAGGCTACCAATTCTACTCCGGATTAGGAGGCCAAGTGGACTTCATGAGGGGCGCGGCCCGTTCATTCAAAGGAAAACCCATCATCGCCCTGCCCTCCACCGCCAAAGGGGGTGCGGTCTCAAGGATAGTCCCCCGACTTTCAGAAGGGGCGGGGGTGACCACCACCCGAGGAGACGTTCATTATGTGGTCACCGAATGGGGAGTAGCCGAGCTTCATGGGAAAAGCATAATGCAGCGCGCTCTCGCGTTGATAAACATCGCTCACCCCAAGTTCCGCGAACAGCTTCTTCATGCGGCGAAGTTCCATCACTACGTCTTCCTGGATCAGTCTGAGGTCCCATATCACGGCCTTCCCTATCCTGACGAGTTGGAGATCTACGAGGAATTCGATGGAATCCAGGTGCACTTCCGTCCGGTGAAGCCCACCGACGAGCCCCTGCTCAAGGACCTCTTCTACTCCCTTTCGGAGAAGAGCATCTACCAGCGCTTCATGGCAATGAAAATCAAGATGCCGCATCGTGAGCTTCAACCATTCGCCAACATCGATTACGATACCGAAATGGCTTTGGTGGGGATAATCCGGGAAAAAGAGGTCTCCAAGATAATTGCGGTCTCTAGGTATATCTTGGGCAAGAATACCAACACAGCCGAGGTTTCCTTCATCGTGAGTGATGATTGGCAGGACCGGGGAATAGGCTCCTATCTGTTGGAGTACATGGTCCGGATCGCCAAGCAGAAGGGGATCAAGGCTTTCACGGCAGAGGTGCTCCCCCAGAACATCGCAATGCTTCATGTCTTCCACTCCACCGGATTGAAGGTGCAGACCGAGATGGAGGACGGGTCCTACTTCGTTTACATTGATCTGATGTCAAAAGAAAAATAAGGGTGCCAGGGTCAACCTGGCTTCTGCGTTCACTTGATCATTCCAGATATGCTTATGTCCTCTTCCGTGAGGTAGAAGGCGAATTCCATATCGTCGCCGAAGTGAGTCATCCAGGACGGGATGTACAGCATGGCGCGCTGAAGTCGCTTCCAGTCATCCTCACCTGCTACGATCCAAGACTTGTCGATCGGGAAAACCTCCACTTCCCTGACACCTTTGATGGTCTTGATGTTCGATTCCACGTAGGAATCAAGCTTCTCTCTTGACTCCGCCACCATGGATAGCAGGATGTCGTACTTGCCAAGAAGGAATGCCGAGAAAGTTGAGTTCAGTCCCGGCTTGGGATGGAGGTCTATGACCTTCTTGAATGCAGAGTAGTAGTGCTGCAGGTCGCAGCGGATCATGATGCTGTACCTCTTCGCCTCTGGAGACAGGCTCTTGGAGACGGGCAGGAAGACCATCTTTAGCAAGGGTACGGTCATGGTGTACAGTATGTCATCGCATTCACCCAGATCCTTGACGATAAAGTCACCTATGGCCTCGACGTCATCCGACATGAGGTACAAGGTGACCCACTTCGCCTCCTCCTGTACGGAAGCCAGTATGGGTTCCACCTTTCTGGTTTCCCTGGAGTGCATCTTGGATTTCACGAATTTCCATATGGACGCCGCGCTGTCCTTTGGGTAAAGGCGCATGAGGAAGATCACTTGACCGCCCCCACCCTTGCCTCGATGAGCTTCTTCACCACTGTAGGATCTGCAAGTGTCGTTGTGTCACCCAACTTCTCGTATTCTCCCGATGCGACCTTTCTAAGGATGCGACGCATGATCTTGCCGCTCCTGGTCTTGGGCAGGGAAGACGAGAACTGTATGACCTCCGGCTTGGCGATTGCACCTACCGCCTTCCTGACATGGTTTGCCAGCTCCTTCTTTAGCTCCTC
This sequence comes from Methanomassiliicoccales archaeon, assembly GCA_035529155.1. Taxonomy (GTDB): domain Archaea; phylum Thermoplasmatota; class Thermoplasmata; order Methanomassiliicoccales; family JAAEEP01; genus JAAEEP01. Next base: position 8,459 of record DATKXF010000093.1, read on the forward strand.
GTTCTCTTCGACGCCAGCCTTGAGTGTGACGAAGGCGTATATTGCCTCTCCCTTGATCTCATGAGGCATGGGAACCACGGCCGCCTCCGCGACCTTCTCATGCGAGACAAGAGCGCTTTCTACCTCTGCGGCGCCGATCCTGTGGCCAGAGACATTGATGACGTCGTCTACCCGACCCATCAACCAGATGTCGCCGTCCTCGTCCACTCGAGCACCATCTCCAGTGAAATAGTATCCAGGGAACATCGACCAGTAGGTCTCCTTGAATCTCTCATGCTGGCCGTAAACCGTTCTCATCAGCGCTGGCCATGGTTTCTTGATGACGAGATATCCGCCTTCGTTTACTCCTGCCTGGCTTCCGTTATCCTTCACCACAAGTGGTTCTATGCCGAAGAAGGGACGGAGCGCAGCGCCTGGTTTGAGGATGTTTGCTCCAGGAAGTGGGGTGATGAGTATTCCCCCGGTCTCCGTCTGCCACCAGGTATCAACGATGGGGCATCTTCCCTTGCCGATGACATTGTAGTACCACATCCACGCTTCTGGATTGATGGCCTCTCCCACACTTCCGAGCACACGGAGCGATGATAGATCGCGTCTGTTCGGCCACTCCTCCCCTTCCCTCATCAGCGATCTGATGGCGGTGGGAGCAGTGTAGAAGATGGTCACCTTGAACTTCTCCACGATCTCCCAGAACCTGTCCTTTTCTGGATATGTGGGAATGCCCTCGAACATGATGCTTGTAGCTCCAGCAGAGAGCGGACCATACACGATGTACGAGTGCCCGGTGATCCAACCGATATCTGCGGTGCACCAGAAGGTGTCATCTTCATGGTAATCGAAGATGTACTTGAAAGTGAGGGTGGTGAACAGCATGTATCCACCAGTGGTGTGCAGCACCCCCTTTGGCTTTCCGGTTGAACCCGAGGTATAGAGGATGAATAGTGGATCCTCCGCGTCCATGATCTCCGGTTCGCATACCGGAGAGGAACCGGACATCTCCTGGTGCCACCAGACATCTCTTTCCTCCTTCATCTCCACCGGGACTCCGGTTCTCTTGACTACGATCACCTTCTTGACCGGTGTCTTGGCCGAGAGCGCGATGTCAGCGTTGCTCTTGAGGGGAATAAGCTTCCCACCTCTGAAGCTACCATCGGATGTTATCAGCACAGAACAGTCGCTGTCCCTAATCCGGTCCCTCAGCGAATCCGCACTGAAACCACCGAAAACGATACTGTGAATCGCCCCGATCCTCGCGCAGGCCAGCATTGCGATGGCCAGCTCCGGGACCATAGGCAGATATATGGACACACGATCGCCCTTCTTCACACCGTGCTTCTTCAGCACGTTGGAGAACTTGCACACCTCGTGAAGAAGCTGCTGGTAGGTGAATATCCTTACGTCCTCGTACGGTTCCCCCTGCCATATTATTGCTGCCTTATTCTTCCTCCAGCCCTTCGCGTGTCTGTCCAGACAGTTATAAGTTGCGTTGAGCTTCCCGCCCTTGAACCATGTAAACTTTGCATCGTCGACATCCCATTCGAAGACGCTCTCCCATGGAGAGAACCATTCAATCTCCTCCTTCGCCTTCTTATCCCAGAATGTCTTTGGGTCCCTTATCGACTCCGCATAGATTTTCTCGTACTCATCCATGCTGCCGATGTATGCTTGATCGCTGAGTTCTTTCGGAGGAGCGAATCTTCGCTTCTCCTCCATGATCGACTCGAAGGTCTTACCATTGCTCATACGGAACCTCCTTTTGATGGAATGGCCCTGGTAGGTCATTGCCATTCGAACCGTTAATATAAAAGCACCATCAATTCGCATATATATATCTTGTTGGAGTACAGGATTCGAATAATTCACTGATTGTCGTATTATTTTGTAGATATCGTAGGGTATCTGGAACAATTGTCTTTCGATGATTAGAACAAGTCGTCATTTGTTCATACCGTCAATCGTACGATATCGAACCTCTTCTCTTTCGCATTCCCTGTCCAGTGTTATCAATGCGCAATAAAGCCTCCTCGTAAGTACGGTGAAAGTCATTGAAATGCAAAATTCACATTTCGCAGTTTTGACCAAGTTTGACCTACTGTTTTCGCTCTCTGTTTTGATAATTTAAATCAGACCTTTATATAGCAATGATGTCGAATGAGTATCCGAGTCCATAACCCCCTAAGTTCGTACAGAAGTGGCTGAGGTCCTCAGAGGCACAGATGGTCCGCTCCACCCGATCATCTATATGGGCTCAGTGGGGCGGGCCCATCACATATTTTCTGATATTCCACCCTGCATTGGTCGGAAAAAATGTTTAACTAGGTCCAGCATTCACAAGATTGTGAAGGTCCTTTTGACCGGAGGATCGGGACAACTAGGCTCATACCTGCTAGATGAGGTATCTGGAGATCACCAGGTCATCTCGGTTGATCTGATCGCTCCTCGCATACGGGAACATGTCTCCTTTCATAGGGATGGGGATATCAGGAACACGGAATCCATGAAGGACGCCTGTCGCGGTGCGGATGCGATAGTACACCTTGCGGCCCAAGTGAGCGTGGTGAAGAGCATGGAGGATCCCGCTTTGGACATGGAAGTGAACGTAGGCGGGACTCTGAGCATGTTGAGCGCTGCGCAAGATGAGGATGTCCCCCTCTTCATCCACATCTCTACGGCCGCTGTATATGGTGACCCCGTCTATCTGCCGGTGGACGAGAGTCATCCCACCCGGCCAAAGTCATTCTACGGTACTAGCAAGCTTTCTTCTGAGCATTACGTGAGGGCGTTTAAGGAGAGCTTCGACCAGGACTACATCATTATCAGGCCGTTCAACCTCTACTCCCCAAGGGCGGACCCCAAGAGTCCCTACTCGGGGGTCATTACCCGATTCGTGGAGAACGCGAGGAATGGCAAACCCCTGACCATAGAGGGGGATGGGGAACAGACCCGGGACTTCATACACGCCAGAGACGTGGCCAGAATGATCCATTCCTGCCTAAAATCCAGCGCTAGGAATGTGACCCTCAATTCTGGATCTGGCAAAGCTACCTCCATCAACGAACTTGCCGAGACCGTGGTCTCGGTGGCGCCAAGGCCAGTCGATGTCGTACATGTACCTTCCAGAGTGGGGGACATAAGGCACAGTTTGGGAGATGCGAGTAACTCGAAAGAACTGCTGGGTTTTAAGCCCAGTATCTCCTTGCGGGACGGTCTGGCCGGGTTCTTCGACTTCTAGGCAGCCTCTAAGGGACGATCAACTGCACTTCGATCAAGATAAGCCTGAGGCTGATTGGCGATCCATTGAAGAATGCGAGAAAGGAAATAAGAAATTAAAGGGAAATGAGGCCAAGCGCGATTCGAAATCACTGGGGGGATATCGATAGAATCACGCGTTGGCCATTGGTGAATCTTGAGTGAGTAGGACTGACGCATCAAGATTGTAGTGGTAATCCTCCGTGGTGCCATCGACCATCTCCAGTCTTGCCCTGATCTTCCCCTTTTCGAAGATGATCTGGGCGTTCCGAACCCTGGACTTGTAGACGCTCACTCTCTTCCCAGCGCGGGTCAAGCGCCTCTCGTGGCAATATATCAGGCCAGCCTTCTCGAGAAGCTTGATCTTCCGGTAGCACGCTGCTATCGGTATCCCTAGCTTCTCGCTGAGTTCGAATGCACTCTTAGGCTTGCCCATAGTTGCAAGCAGGATTTTCGCGGAGTATTCCTCGGTCAACAGTCTCGAAGTCTCAAGAGCGTGCATTTGCTCACCTTAGTGAAAGCACCAAAATGAGGGTATAAAAACTATCTCAGTTGATTATCACATTTGATTTCCGTTTTTGAATAATAGCCAGTATGTGGAAATTATTCATTTATTATCTCTTTCTCTCGGTATCGGTAATGGGAAAGCGACTGTTTTTGAACTGATAATCTGACTCGATATCATTTGTTCATGGTCTGTAAATGAGCTGATCGGCACTGCCGAACATATTTTTCGACATCTCCATAGTGGATATCACGGAAGCTATTGTGTTGGAGGCAAGTATCATGAATATGATGATTAATTGAAACACTGCTGCCTTGCTTGGATCCATCCCCCCGATGATCATCCCTGACATCAGGCCAGGGATCCACACGAGACCCATGGTCTTCATGTTATCAACGGTTGGGATCAACGAAGCCCTGACGCTCTTCTTGATGAGTGGAGAGATTGCTTGATCTGTTCGGGCACCAAGGGCTAGTATGTTGTCGATCATCATTGTGTTGTTCGCCACCTCGCCCTTCAATCGTTCCATTGCCAAAGACGTGATGTTCATGCAGTTCCCTATGACCATTCCACCCAGTGGGATGATGTATTCCGCCTGAAGAGGTATGACTCCAAGTACCACCATCACCAGGATGATCGCGCTGGAAGAGGTGATGATAGAGGTCGCACTGATGCGGAATGCGTTTCTTATCTCCTTCGCTCTCTTGGCCGAGGTGTACGAGGCTATCACCATCATGCCGAGCAGAATGAGGCTGATCCAGAACAGGTTCTGGATATCGAAAATCACCTGAAGGAAGAGTGCCAGGATCATCAGTTGCACGAATGCCCTTATGGACGAGATAGCCAGGTCCGATATCAGCTCCAAACGCCTTACATAGCTTATTATCATCACCACTCCGATGAGCATCGAGGCAACGATCAGTTTCACCACATCTTCCATCGACACGATCTGTTCAATATTCAACTTAAGACCCCCGGATACATCTCGAAGAACTCATCTGTCTTCATTGTGGTCACGGCTCTTCCTTCCTTCATTAGCATGGTCCAGTCACCTATGCGCATCCCCTGTTCCATGTTGTGGGTCACCACCACGAGTGTCAGGTCCACCTCTTGGCTCAATCTCATAATCAGCTCCTCCACCTTTCGAGCAGATTCTGGATCGAGAGACGCTGTGGGCTCATCCATCAGTATGACTTCAGGCCCATTCGCTATGGCTCTAGCGATACACATCCTCTGCTGCTCCCCAACTGATAGTTCGGACGCCTTTCTCTTAACGAATCCTCTTGCGAGGCCGACCATATCAAGAAGTTCGTCTAAGTCGGGTTCGGCTGAACCGGTCAATCTAGGGCCCATGAGCAGGTTATCCTCTACCGTACCCTGGAATGCCAATGGGATCTGGAAGACCATCCCCACTCTCTTTCTCAGTTCAACTGGTTCGTACTCTCTTATTGATCTCCCATCCAATCTGATGTCTCCCTCGCGGAAATCGATCAGCCTATTGATCGTCCTGAGGAATGTGGACTTCCCCGCTCCGGAGGGTCCGACTATGGTGAAAATCTCCTTTTCAGGAATGCTTGTTGTCACTTCTTTGATAATGTCCTTGCCCTGGGCGGAAACAGTCACTCCCTCCGCTTCTATCTTGCCCGACATCGATTGATACAATTAGGTTCCGGGAGATTTAACCATTGCACAAGGGTCTTCGTTCAGACCGTATTTCGTCCGAGATCGTTCGATCCCATTAGATCTAGAGGCTCTTTGACCAGTAGAAACCCTCATAGCGGCTCGTTATTGGAAAAACATTAGAAAAAAGGTTGAAGGGGAGCTCAATCCCCTTGTCCAGATGAACATCCATCTGTGGGAACGGTATCTCGGCTTTCTGTCCGGTGTATTCTTCGAAAATACCCTTGGTCATCTCCCCTTTCACTGTCCAGTGATCCTAAGTCTTGTTCCAGGCCTTCAGAGCCAGGTTCACGGAAGAATCTTCCAGTTCGGTGACCACGACGGCGGGAGAAAGCTCTTCCAATACCAGTGGATACTCCTTGATGAATTTCATCGTCACATCGATGGCCTTGTTTACGTCTCCATCCGTCCCCATCATACGCGGTGCCAACGGAGACATCCACGTGCCTTATGGGTCTCCTAGTGTAGTTGAAGATTGACTGTCCCCACACCGACCTGTTAGGTATGTTTATGAATGTGTTATCTGGTGTGATCAATTCGCTGGACATGATGCCCACCGTGCTCACCTCTCCCTTGAAACCCGAGACCCATCAAAGTTACCACATAATCAGATTTCTGCCTTATTCAATATCAAAGTGAAGGAAAAGACCCTTTTCCAATTCATTTTGAGTTCGCCTTGCTTATTTCTATCTACATTCCACTGTTGTTAATCATCCGATCATTCCACATACGCTCAATTCTGATGCCGATATATAACAAAAGATATGATGGGGCAATTCCAATGTCTGGTTGAGATTGATATGTTCGCGAGGATACTCATTCCGATCGATTTCTCAGATCAGTCACTTCAAATGTTCCAATGCGTTGCCCAGTTCTGCGGAAAGGGGAACGATGAGATGATTCTGCTGAATGTCATGGGCAGGGGAGAAGAGGTTACCAACGATCAAAAGCGGAAGATCCAAGAGCTTATTGATTCGGTGACCGAGAACGATATCAAGGCCAGGTTCGTGACTGAGATCGGTAGCCCCGTGAACACCATTCTGGATGTTGCGGAAAAAGAGGACATCACCATGATCGCGATGTCCTCATCCGGAAAAGGCATGGCCAGGGAGTTCATCGTTGGCTCAACCTCCCTGGGGGTCATTAGGAACTCACACATCCCGGTATTCTTGGACAAGTTCGAAGTCACGGAGGAGGGAGGCGAGTTGATGGTCGTGAAGCGATGTGCCAATCTCTTCCGCATGGCGATAGTCCCGATAGACTTCTCGAGTTGCAACGAACCCGTCCTCGAACAGATTCAATATCTCATCGACAACGGACTCGAGAGGGCCGTGTTATTCCATACCATCGATTCCTCCAAGTACCGGGTCAGCGATGACAAGCGATTTCAGTGGGTGAAGGAGGAGTTGAACAAGCTCAAGGATGAGTTGGAGGTTGGCGGCTGTGACATTTCAACACATGTCCACTTCGGCAGCCCGGTCTACAACATACTCGAGGTGACGAGGGAATTCGACTCCTCCCTTATCATCATGGGAACCCACGGAAAGAGCCTTCTCCACGAGATGACCCTGGGAAGCGTGTCTGAGGAGGTCATACGCAAGGTGACGGTGTCCCTGCTCATCGTTCCATGTATCGATTGATGACACTTGCTCCGATCAAAAGAGGGCATATGATCTCAGGGTGACGAATGAGATACTCAGCCCATTTCTGCGGTCGCATTTCGACCAATCTACAGGATGAACGCTGGAGGTATCAGAAACAGCAGGAATAGTATCACAAGGACAAGCTGCTGGCTTCTCTTGTAGGTGATGTCCTTGTTTCTCCAGAGCCATAATGACATGCCAAGGATTGCTATCAGGGAGAGCTGTGCTCCGGTGAGAGCTATGTATATGCCCGAGATTCCCCCAAAGTTCTCGATGTAGACGTTGGCGGCCAAGGCCATGATCGCCAGCCCCTCCACCGTGATGAGTGCCCATATCACGTATGTCAGCAGTTCTGATAACCTGATTCCCATGACCTCTTTTTGAAGCAGGTCCCTGCCCCTGCAGAACCTCAAGCCAATGATTGCTAGGGCGAGCAAGAACAGCTGTGCCCCCGCAATTGCCACGGTCCTTTCCAATATTCCGCCAATACCATCGATGATCATTGGGGCCGCAATCCCCATGATGAATAGGCCCTGGGCAGCAATGGTCCAGGCCATGATCGGCTCGCATATCCTAGTGAGAGATGACTCCGACCTGGGGTGGTTGCGCCAGTACCACAGCATACACATAACACCGCCCACTAGGAACAGCTGAATACCAGCCAGGGTCATCCAGGCAGCCCTTATATGTCCGACCCCTTCCAGGTAAACGGGTGAGGCGTATCCCACGAGGACCAAGCCCTGTACTGCCACGCTCGCTCCCAGGATGAGTGGGGCCAGAGAGACCACCCTGTTGGAGGTGATGTTCCTTTTGAAGATGTCGCTGTCCTTTAGGAGCCAGAAGAAAAGAAGAATTAGACCTATGATCAGAAGTTGAGCTCCCGCCAGTGTGACGGTACGGGCAAGCATCCCTCCGATGCTGTCCACTATTATTGGGGCGGCGACCCCCATGATGAATATTCCCTCTGTGGCCAGCAGGGTGCCGATGGCGGCACCGATCACGGTGACGGGCTTGGACTCCCAAGGCCCCTTCTCCATCCAGAACCAGGCGATGGCGCATATCGTGATCAGGAAGAATAGCTGGGCGCCCAAAGCGACCATCACCCACTTGCCGAGCCAATCTATCCCAATAATATGAGGGTTGATGGGTGCCGCGAAGACTATTATGAGTATGCCTTCGATGGTAACTATCTCAGCCAGCAGTATGGGAAGATCTAGAACCAGCCAGTGGGAGAAGGGTTTTCTTCCAAAGAGCGTCTTGTCCTTGAATCCCCATATGATGGCTATGATCACGCTCAGGGCGAACAGCTGCAATCCGAACAGCGAGAAGGTTCCTGCGGTAACACCGCCTATGCCCTCTATTTCAACAGGTACAGCCGCTGCCATGATGAATAGCCCTTGGGCGGCGACAATCGAGCTTAAGGTGTAGGCGGCTGTTCTCGCCCATCCCGTCTTCACTTCCTCCATGTTCCTGGAGAGCCATCCAAAAATGACCATCATTCCAAGAACGAACAGTTGGGCGGCCGCTGCAGCTATCCAGAAGTTGCGGATGTGGCCGGGATAGCTGTAATGATAAGACAGGTAATAAGCAAAGCAGAAAGACTCGATGATCAGCAGTATACCAATTAATAATAAGAAAAGTGAGACCCACCGATTGTCGGTCAGTCTGGCACCGGGAAATCCCGTGCCCTTGAGCAACCAGTATACGATCAGGATGACTCCGATAATGATAAGGTGGACCCCGAAGGGTACCATTATTTCAAGCAGGAGTCCTGCGATCAGGTTTGGGTCTGCCAGGTAGAGGATGCAAATAACCCCTTCTATGACTAGAAGTGCACCAATAATTGCCCCAATGAGCTTGCACCAATATTCGAATTTCCACCAGTCATTCTCCGGGCTGCTCAATCCCACACCATCTCTTTCCCGTTGTGGCGGCTTAATGATTTCTCCTTATATTATCGTTGGGGAACTATATCCAATGGCAGAAAATAAATTCGAGAGTGTTCCTCCTTCGTCTACTGAAACGGAGCATATGTGACAGGCTATGAAGGCTTTGCTCATCCTCTATCCGCTCAGATAAGGACAATTTCATCATACTTTGTCCCCACTCCCATCGTTCACCTGATTTCAGGAACAACTCTTCATCGTCGAGAATAGCACCTCTCACAATCCTTTTCTATAGGGTTTCCCATTTTTCTTTGGGAACATTTGATGAGGGTGGAATATCTCGGACACGCAGCCTTTTTACTCGTTGGTGAAGGTGGATCAGTGCTTATTGACCCCTTCTTGGAGGAGAACCCCAATGCTGCCTTGAGACCAGAAGAGGTGACCCCCGATCTTATCCTGGTCTCACATGCTCATCACGACCACCTGGGCGATGCCATTCAGATATCGAAGGCATGTGGGGCACCGATTCTCACCACACCCGAAATTGCCCATTACTGTCTCGAACAGGGGGCCGTTTCCATCGCCGCACATATGGGGGGCGTCGTTGACAGGGGAATCTGTACCGTAAAGATTTTTCCAGCCTGGCATTCTTCCTCTATCGGAGGAAGGATGATCGGAGTTCCCTGCTCCTTCGTCATCTCGATGGATGGCCGAGCCATATATCACGCTGGTGACACAGCTCTTTTTGGAGATATGTCCCTGATCGGTGAGGAGTTCACCTTGGACCTCGCACTACTGCCCATAGGGGGCTGGTACACCATGGGTCCTGAGGATGCTCTGAAGGCGTTGCGCCTCCTGGAAGCCCAGGCAGTAGTGCCGATGCATTACGATACCTTCGATCAGATCCGGGCGAATCCGATTTTTTTCTGCAAGAAGGTGACCGAGATAGGAAGGAAGTGCTTCCCCCTTGCAACCGGTGACTCGCTGGAGCTCTAGTCTTTTTTCACGCACCGACTTGGGCGGGCAATTTTTTAATATGATTTCCCCGAATACAGCCAGGTGGTCCAGGAAAGTGGAGGAGTGAGTTCGAAGACGCAGATCAAGGGTGCGTACGGCACCCAACTTGCAGAGGGCATCCCCTTTCTAGCACTGTCCGTGGTAGTTCCAACCGTTCTGATAGGTCTTGCTGAGGTCTTCTTCTTCATGAAGGGTCTCGAAGTCCCACTGGCCCTCCACGGCCTTAACCTGATGTATTGCATCATGGCCCCGTTTCTCCTGAATCTGCCCCCGGGAATCTTCCAAGCCTTCTCGTTGGTTTCCCTGTTGAGAATGATGAACATAGGCATGCCGGTCTTCTTCGACATGACAATCTACTGGCTTCCGTTCATTTACGCTCCCATCATAGTCGTGGGGTTCATGATCGCAATTAACAACTTCTCGGATGATGCCCCCTCGCTCAGGGGATTAATCGAGCTCGCCCGCGGAAAAATCAGAGATGCCAACATCAAGAGGATCGGCATCTATATCGTGGTTGGGCTTGGTCTGGGTGCTCTTCTCGGTTTCATAGAGTATCAGGTACTGAGTCCAGAGAGGCTGATTCCCGAAATTTCACTGGGCTCCATGCTCCTTTTGGGCATCGTAATGTTCGTCTTCGTGGGCCTAGGCGAGGAATTGGTGTTCAGATACCTGCTTCAGGACCGCTTAAAGACGGTGATGGGGGCCATATCAGCGATATTGCTGGCATCACTCATTTTCACCCTGATGCACTCGGGATACTCGAATTCATTCTACCTGATCTACGTCTTCATCATAGGTCTGATCTTCGGTATATCGTACGAGAAAACCAGAAGCCTTCTTTTCGTGATCATCCTCCACGGTGCCATCAACTTCTTTCTCTTCTCAGTGTTCCCCTACTGATCCTTCCATCCAAGGTTTAAATATCTCCGATTTCAATCTTAAAGCATGCCTCTCGGAGATCCCATGGGCGGCGAGCTGGAATACGGGGAAGTGGGAAAGCTCACAGGCGTCTGGATAGCCTCCATACCGGTCTCAGATATGGATGCAGGATTGGATTTCTATTCCGATGTCCTAGGTCTCAAGCTGGTCCTTGATGGCAGGGAGAACAACTGGGTGGAGCTAGGCTCTCCCGATCTACTGGGAAACATTGCATTGTACGAGCCATCCCCCTTTGACCGCAGGCAGCCAGGAGGCCCAACCGGGATCGTGTTCAGGACAGAAAGCATATACGATGTCCACAAGCGCCTTGTCGACTCCGATGTCAGGTTCACCCTCAAGCCAGAGCGGCAGGAATGGGGGGGCCTGCTTGCTGCATTCCTTGACCCAGATGGCAACGAGCTTTCGGTAATGGAAGATCCGGAGCATTACACCCGATCGATAGCTGAGGATGCTAGCCTCAATATTGGTGGAAAGTGCTTCATGGACAGGAACTGCATCGAGTGACATCAGGGAGCGGTGATGCGCATGTTGAGGTTGAGGCTCAGGATATCTCCCTCGACAGCCTGGATTATCTTCTCTTCCATGCCGGTTCCAGCATAATCCTGGTACTTGACTCCATTGAATTCTTGGGAATTCTTGTAGAGAAGGAACCACATCTTGTACTGTCCCTCGATGTCCACGGTAAAGCTGTAGTTCATCTCCCACTGAGGGGTCCAGTTGCCCTCGATGTTGGGGGTTATCGATTCCAATGTGACATTGAGTGAATCGAAGAAGTACATCTGGTGAACTTGAGTTTGATTGTCAACGAAGGAAGCGTTCACCAGCCAGAACTCCACTCCGTAATACACAGTTTCGTACTCGTGATTGGCTATCCCTATGATGAGGGAAGCATCTTCCCCCGTGGTGAGGTTGGTGGGATAGTCCGAGGCCTTGCCTCCTGGACCGAGTATGTAGAACTCGGTGAACTTCTCACCCTGCTTGGGGACGGCGATCACATAGGCGAGGGCTACAAGGGAGCAGGCGATGGATACCACCAGTATCACCGTCAAGGCACGATCCAATCGGGTGCCTTCCTTGAATGCAGAGCCCAAGAGCCCCTTCATCCTCTCTGGCCGAATGGGATGGTAAGGTTCCGCCACCTTCCACCTTCTGTACTCGGCCAGGAACGAGAAGATCAGGTTGAAGGCGGTTATGCACGCAAGAATGGGTTCCAGCCTTATGCCGAAGGGCGTATAGTTCAGACCCAATCCTATCAATGGCGTAACGGCAATGCTGAGGCCGAAGGAGAGTGCCACCCTCTCTATGATGCCAAGGTCCCCCTCCCTTGGGAACAGGAAGGCGATCAAAGCGTATCCCGGGAAGAACAGAATGAAGGGCAGACCGATTATCACTCTGACCAGGCTATCGGGGACCGCCATGATCACGGCGATCAAAATTAGCGAGAGCGCAATGATCCCGGTCAGGTCCCAAGATCTGCGAAAATCGAACCTCATACTGCCTGCGGATTCCAGAGATGCTACTTAATTCTTTGTCTGTGGCTGGAGGAAACGAATACGGGCTCTCATACACCAGACATACCTGAAGAGTATGATTTCAAGGTCAACATCAATGAAAGTTATTTTAAGGGGACTAGGCCATCAAGCACACTTGAGGGGTCTTTTGATGTTCAGGAGGACGTTCACCATTCTGATCGCGTTGCTGATTCTTGCCTCGACCATTGCCTCATTGCCTCCAGCACTGGGAGATGAACAGAGATCCTTTTCCGACAATGTCCTGGTGAGTGGCGAGGATCCTTCCCGCTTGGTTCAGAGGAATCCCGCCATAGCTGTCTCACAAGATGGTAACATATCGGTGGTATGGGAGGAATACGACGTTTACGAGTCCCTGTCGATCTACTTCGCCTGCAGTGATGATGGCGGAGAGACTTTCTCTGAGAAGAAACCAGTGAATGAGAGCGCGGATGACCAGGCGGAACCCAAGGTGGTTGTTAACTCCACAGGTACAATCTTCGTGACCTGGGCCGAGTCAGGGCCAGATGGTCCTGATATCATGTTCGCAATGTCAAATGACTCAGGCAATTCATTCTCCAATGCGATAGAGGTTGCGGTCTCCACCGAGGGTCAATTTGACCCCGACATAGCCGTATCGGGAGAGATGGTCTACATTACCT
>DATKXF010000094.1:0-10318 GCA_035529155.1 Methanomassiliicoccales archaeon
TCCCGTGAGGGTGAGGTTCCTCACCAGTCGGGGAGCTCCGAAAAGCAGAGAGTCAAAGTCCTGGGAAGAAGCGGCCCAGACGTCCCCTTTGGAAGCCATGAACGCAGCTTGAGCCTCGCCCTCCTCCGGAGCCTGTACCACTGGTATCCCGAGATAGGTGAGCAGTATTCTGGACGATTCGACTATCTCGTTTGTTATCCTGGATGACTGGGTGGCCTTGGAGAACGCCACCTCAAGGTCACCCCTTTCCACCGCGTCTTTCCATTCCTTCTGGGCCTTTACCCTCCTCTCCCCTCGCTCCGCGATGGTATCTTTCTTGAGTTTGGAAGGGATACCGTCGAAGACGTAGGCAGGGAGGATGCCCGACTCGATCAGATTGACGTTGCGGTATAGTAATCCAGAAAGGTGGGAGGTCACCTTGCCCTTGAAATCCTTAAGTGGAGTACCATCAGGCTGCCTTATCACCGAGAGAAATTGATATATCGCATTGTAGGCATCGATGGCGACTGTCCTTCCCTTGAGATCCTCGAGCTCTATCTCTTCGTAGGGTACTATATCCGAGAGGTTCACGCCCATTCTATCAGTCCATCCAATGGACACCTCGATATTTCACCTTGATTGATGTCCGGGTGAGGATTAAGAATTCTTGCTGTTCCGGTTATGGGGTATGTACAACATGGTTATCACCACCCCTATCCAGATGAAGATCGAGATGATGATGCAGATGTTAGACTGAAGGTAGACCGCGGCGGCGAGCAGCATGATGGGAAAGACCACGGCCAGCAGAATGATGAATCTGTTGCTGGTGAAGTCACTCATTGAGGTACCTTTCCGCGAAATGGCAGGAGTCATTATTGAAACTTTGCATGAAGTTGATGAATCCGATTACATAGTTTCATGACGCACCTCTATTGAGCCAGATGTCGAGAGGGCGACTTCCTCCTCTGTTATGTGCTGTGCTCCTCATTTTCCACCGGTCCGATGCTCTTGAGATTATCAAATCATATCCAGAAGGATTTAATCCCGTCTCGTGAATTCATACACGAGGCTCATGTCCGAAATGTACGATCTGATGGTCATAGGCACCGGAGTGGCTGGGAATAAGGTCGCCGAGAAATGCGCACGCTTCGGTTTGAAGGTGGCGATCTCCGACAACCGAGAGCTCGGAGGCACCTGTGGCCTAAGGGGTTGCAACCCTAAGAAGGTCCTAACATCGACCGCTGCGGCGATCGATCAAGTTCGAAGGATGAGGGGGAAAGGCATTTCACAGGGTTCGGAGCTGGTCTGGACGGAACTGATGAAGTTCAAGAGGGAATTCACCGACCACATACCTGGTGACAGGGAAAGAAACTACCATCAGCTTGGTATCGATGTTTTCAGGGGAGAGGCCAGTTTCGTCAACGAGTCCTCGGTGAAGATCGGAAGCGAGATCATTGACTCAAGGAAGATACTAGTGGCGACGGGAGCGATCCCTCAAACGCTGGGACTACCGGGTGAGGAGTTCTTGATTAGCAGCGATGATTTCCTGGAGCTTGAGCGACTGCCCAATCGAATACTCTTCGTAGGTGGAGGTTACATCTCTTTCGAGTTTGCCCAGGTTGCTGCCATCGCAGGGGCCGAGGTCACCATAATCCAACGCGGTCCCAGGGTTCTGAAGCATTTCGATAAGGATCTGTCCGAGAGGATTGTTTACATTTTCCGAGAGGATATGAATATCGATGTCCGTACCGAAACATCCCTTGGATCCATTGAGAAGAAGGGGGACACCATCATAGCACATTGCGGCCAGGACGGAGAAGTCATCGTGGAAGCGGATCTAGCGGTACACGGTGCGGGAAGAGTCCCCAATATTGGTTCTTTGAACCTTGAGGTTGCCAATGTCGCCTATGATAATAAGGGGATCCACGTTAACGCCCACATGCAGAGCGTTTCCAATCTCGACGTCTACGCGGCCGGAGACGCAACTGCTGAGGGAATGCCCCTGAGCCCCGTGGCGGATATGGAAGCCTACGTGGTGGGAGAGAATTTGGTAAAAGGAAATCGAGTGGAAGCAAACTACGAGGGCATTCCCACGGTGTTGTTTACAACTCCCCCCATCGCTAACGTAGGCATGAACGAGAAGGAGTGTGTTGCCGGTTGTATCAAGTACAAGGTCAAGAAGGGGGATATGACCGGCACACATTCCTCAAGAAGGGTCATGACCCGTCACTCAGAGTACAAGATTCTCGTCGAAGAGGCGACCGATCGCATACTGGGTGCACACATCATGGGAAACCGGGCAGATGAGGTGATCAACATCTTCGGGATGGCCATCAGATACGGCTTGACGGCCAGTCAGATAAAGTCAATGCCCTTTGCATTCCCTTCTGATGTTTACGATGCCAGATACATGGTTTGATCAGTAGAGTTTCCATTTGGCTATCTCTGCAGCCATATCCTCAGCTCCGAAAAGTGAGCTTCCCGCATCCAAGACGGATGCTCCCGCCTCGACCGCGATCTTTCCTGTCGCCGCGTTGATGCCTCCGTCCACCGCGATCTCTACTTCGAGACCATTTTCCTCGACGAATCTTCCAGCCTCGACTATCTTGGGTACGACTTCTTGCATGAACGACTGTCCGCCGAATCCCGGGTTGACCGTCATTATGAGCAGGAGGTCAATTTCTTCCATATATGGTACAACTTCATTGAAGGGGGTCTCTGGATTCAACGAGATGCCGGGCTTCTTCCCCAAGCCTCTGATTCTCTCAAGGACCTTTCCCACATTCTTGGTTGATTCCACATGGATTGTGATGAAGTCAGCACCCGCTTCTGCGAACTTTTCGATGTAGTTCTCCGGTCTCAGGATCATGAGGTGCACGTCGAATGGAAGGCTGGTATGTGAGCGAATGGCTTTCACCACTCCCGGGCCGATTGTTATATTGGGAACGAAGTTGCCGTCCATGATATCCACATGGACCCAATCCGCCCCAGCATTCTCAACTCTACCAACCTCCTCACCCAGCCTGCTGAAGTCCGCCGAGAGGATTGAAGGGGCAACCTTGATCATCCGTCGTGAATCGGAGAGAATGTAGAATAATGTTTCTGAGGGAACTCAGCATTCCGTTCTGAATTCGATGATATTTCAAGAGATGACAAATTGATTCTTATGAGATCGGTTGAACAAAATTCCTTTGAACGGCCAGAACCAATGTAGTTATACAGAGCAGAGTCTCATGGAACAACCATCACAGGTTTATTGCATTGATGGACCATTGCTGGAAACGCTGCCCATCAGGAAACCCTTGATTCCGCTGAGGCCCCTACAGCCCACAATCACTACGTCGAAATTAGATGCCTCTATGATTGCATGTGCAGGGCGCTCGAGTTCCACCCGCTCCTCCATCGCAATCCCCTTCGTGTTGAGGATGTTCTCGACCTTCCTCAGTCTTATCTGATGGATCCCCTCGTTCTTGGGGAGATAGGTGTCCTTTTCGCTGAAAAGAACAGCATCAGAAGGCGCGATGGCCAGAAGTAAGGTCACCGACGCATTGAACCGGGTAACGATCTCCGAGGCGAACTCCACCGCTCTGAGGGAATTCTCCGAACCGTCCACTCTGACTAGTATCCTCTTTATTTCTATGGGCGCCCCTCCATATTGAAAATTGGAGTAACATCCGCATAAGGTTGTCAATGATGCCCCCATCGCTCCGGGAATCCAAGAGTAAAGCTTTTACCCAGAAAAATGATTGAATGTCAGTATGGCCAAGCAAAGGGATGATTCGGTGAAGACGTGCGACGTTGAGGGGTGTGACAAACCCGTTGAGCGCTCCATTTCTGCGAAGAAGGTGGAGCAGGCTGGCTTGGAGATGGAGGAGTCCCGGGGAAAGGTCCACCTTTGCAAGGAGCACTACAAGGAATACAAGAGACTATCCAAGGCGGACCGCAAACTAGAGGCTCTAGGAAGATAGCCCAATCATTATTAATTGCTCCGGGGATTCGGACCCCGATGAAGCCATCGGCCATCCAGTTCTTCTCGACCGCGGGAGTGTTCGCGTCCATCCTTCTCATTCCAAACCTGGCACGCGATGAGTTTGGCGCGACCAACGTCGAGATCGGTTTCATCGTGGCGTTCTATTCCCTCGCACTCTTCATCTCAGCATATATCTTCGGACGGGCATCCGATGTTCACGGGCGGAGGATGATACTAAGAGTGGGGCTCCTGCTCTCGGTAATATCTCTCTCGCTCCAAATTCTAGCTTTTGACACATTATCCTTGATCATTGCCAGGGTACTGGTCGGATTCTGTGCAGGCATGTTTCCTTCTGCGCTTCTGGTCTACGTTTTCGACGCGAAGGGGAAGATCGGGAGGTTCAGCGCCTTCGGCTCACTCGGTTTTGGGTTCGGTGTACTCGTAGCGGGTTTCATTGGAGATTTCGACCTAATCTTCCTCGCTTCATCCCTGCTCATGGCAGTAGCCTTCCTCATCTCATTGGTTCTGCCATTTGGAAAGGAAGTTTATCAGAAGGTCCCTCTTTTTCCGTTGGAAATAATGAAGAAGAACTTCCCGATCTACGCAGCCGTGATCATTCGGCACACGGGAGCAAATATGGTCTGGGTGACATTTCCTATATTCCTTGAGGACATCGGGGCAGAACCTTTCTTCATAGGGGTGATCTACGCCACCAACGCGGTGGTGCAGTTCACCGCAATGCAGCTCATCGAGCGTTTTCAAGCAAAATACCTGATGGCGGCGGGTCTAATCCTCTCCACCACCGTTTTCATACTCTTCACTCGTATCAACATGTTCTGGGAGATACTTCCCCTGCAAGTGGTCCTCGCCACTGCTTGGGCCTGCATCTACATAGGGTCTCTGAACTACATCCTGGTCAGGAATCCGGAGAAGGGAACCTCGGCCGGGCTGCTTCAGTCCTCGATCAGCATATCGGCCATCATGGGGGCGATGGTGGGAGGGGTTATCTCCTACGCCTATGGATATCACGGTGCCATGTTCGTGGCAGCGACGATGGCCACAATAGCCATGGCACTGTTCATCTGGGGTGATCGGTGGACCCAGAAGCGGTTTGGCAATTCCTATATAATCAGGGATGCATAGCTGGGGCGTGAAATTGGTCTTCCTGGGAACCAGCGGCGCCATACCATCGGTGGATAGGAACTTGACCTCAACAGCGATCCAATACGGTTCTGAAGTTCTTCTCTTTGATTGCTCCGAGGGCACCCAGAGGCAGTTCATGATGTCCAGCCTCTCATTCATGAAGGTCGACAAGATATTCATCACCCACTTCCACGGGGATCACTTCCTTGGATTGCCAGGCATCCTTCAGTCCATGAGTTTCATGGGTCGAGATTCTCCAATTCACGTTTTTGGGCCAGAGGGTATGGTCAAGATCATCAAGGACATGGTCCAGATGGGCTATTTCGCCAGGGGTTTCGAGATCCATGTGGGCGAATTGAATAGCGATGACCTCCTGGACTTCGAAGAATATACGGTCAGGGCAGTGAACATAGAGCACGGAGTTCCTGGGCTGGGTTACGTCTTAGAGGAGAAACCGCGAAGGGGCAGGTTCAACCTGGATAGGGCGAAGGAACTCGGTATACCCGAAGGACCGCTGTACAGAAGGCTCCAAGCAGGGGAGACCGTTGATGTGGAAGGAAGGAAATACACTCCAGATATGGTTCTTGGCCCACCGAGGAAGGGTAGGAAGATAGTGATCTCTGGAGACACCTCGCCATGCCAAAGCATGATTCAGGCCGCCGCCGGAGCAGATGTATTGGTACACGAGAGCACCTATGCCTCGGACATGGCGGACAAGGCCGAGGAATACGGTCACACCACGGCAGAAGGGGCTGCCAAGATCGCGAAAGAAGCGGGAGTCGATTCCCTCTATCTCACTCACATCTCCAATCGCTACGAGGACACTTCGCTTCTGGAGAAGGAAGCCCGGGCGATATTTCCCAACACCTTTGTTGCAGAGGACCTGATGTCAATCGAGGTTCGCTCAAAGGAATGATCAGGTCGGGAGAATATTCTTCATATTCCGAGACATGGACGGTCACTTGTGGGAGGTAGCCTGGAATCCTTTCACTGATGTGGACGAGGAGGGCGGGCTTTCCTTGAGGTAACTGGATATCGAACCAAGGAAGTCACCATGGAGGTAACCCAGTGGTCCTTAGGACGTAATTATACCGCTTGGCTAGTTCATGGGCGTCATAGGTCTGCCAGATAAGGACTATCAGCCATATTATTGTCAAGACAATGAAGGGAATGATCACGGTTTCGTCAATGTAACCCATCCCACTCACCATCAGATACATCATTGCAGCAGCGAACATGGGAGCGATTATCAATCCGAAAATGAGAAGGACGACCCCTCTAGCAATCTTTCCGATATACAGATGGCCAATGCCCATGAATCCTATCAATCCAAGGATGAGAGCCAGCAAGAGCACAGTGCCGGGATCCTTCTCCTTGACCCATGACCTGTAGTAGGGCGGTGGGTAGTAAGACCCTTGGTAATTCGGTCTTGGGTATTGAGACTCTTGATAAGTCGGTCCTGCTTGTTCTGAAGGGACGAGCTTCCAACCGCATCTGGAACAGTACCTAGACCACTCTTGAATGGGCTCACCACAACGTGTACACCTCGAGTTGGACATGGACCCCACCATCATAAATTATTCAATCGGTATTAGATAATCCTATCGATTTCCCCGCCCTTCAAATCAGTCTTAGCACATCCGATGAGGTGACGATCCCAATGATATTTCCCCTATCCGCCACTAAAACCGCGCCCGAGTGTGAAATCAGTGGTGTTATGGTCTCCAGTAGGGTTTCCTCGCTGACGATGGGAAAGGACTCCTCCATGCTGGACTCCACGCTTCGTTCGCCGAGTTCTGCCATGCTGATCCCCTCGCGAAGGAGGCGGAGCACCCCCCTTTCACTCACGCTACCAACGTGCATCTTTCCATCGAATACCGGAAGCTGCGAGAACCCCCTTTCCCTCATGATCTCCGAAGCCCTTCTCAGGTTGTCCGATACCTGCACGCTTATGACGTCCATAGTGGCCACCTCTTTGACTCTCCTTCCCGCGCGATGCTTGTCCATCTCTTCCTGGAGCACTCTGAAGATGCTGGAGACCGCCTCATATGAACCATGGATGGTGCCCCTCTCTATCTTGGTTACCGTAGACTGGCTGACACCTGATTTCGTAGCAAGCTCAGCCTGCGTCATATCTATTCCTAGACGCATCTGCTTGATTTTTGATGGAAGAGGAAACATGGATGTAGTTGATATTCATATTCATATTTGAATAATCCTGTCAATCACCTATATAAACAATTAATTATTACGAAGATTATATGGGATGCTTCCAGGACAATTGACTAATGTTCATATTTCACCTGGATGGCAAATATCGAGAGATAAAGGTGATATTCAATGTCAAAGAACATCGTGATAGAAGAGATAGACTATACGCCGGTCTACAAGCAGAGGGTCGAGCTTGTGGAGAGGAAGGGAATCGGGCACCCTGATAGCATCGCTGATGGTTTGGCCGAATCCGTAAGCCGTGCATTGTGCAAGATGTATCTGGAGGAATACGATCAGATATTGCATCATAATACGGACGAGACCCAGATCGTGGGTGGGCAGTCAGCACCCCAGTTCGGTGGCGGGGAGGTCCTTGAGCCAGTATACATCCTGCTCGTTGGAAGAGCGACCACCGAGGTGAATGGAGAGAGACTCCCCTACCGAAAGGTCGCTCTTATGGCTGCCGGCGACTATTTGAAGCAGCACTTCCCAAATCTTAATGTAGAATCCGACATCACCCTTGATACCCGGATCGGCAAGGGGAGCGTCGACCTTACTGGAGTCTATTCCTCGGTCAAGCTTCTGGCAAATGACACCTCGTTCGGTGTAGGATTCGCCCCTTTAAGCCAGACCGAGACCGTGGTTCTGGAGACCGAGAAATTCATGAACAACTCCCTCAAGAAGAAAGTGAAGGGAACTGGGGAGGACGTAAAGGTAATGGCATCAAGGTTCAACGATACGATCACACTGACCATCGCATGTGCCATGGTCGACAAGTACATCGACGACAAGGACGCCTACGTCTCCATTATCGAGGAGGTCAAGGACAGAGCATTGGACTTCGCTAGCGGAATCACGGACAACGAGGTGGCCGTCTACATCAACACCGCAGATGACTATGACAACGGTATCTACTACAACACCGTGACCGGACTCTCCATGGAGAATGGTGACGATGGCTCAGTTGGCCGCGGCAACAGGGTCAACGGGTTGATAACTCCATTCAGGCCGATGAGCATGGAGGCGGCAGCGGGTAAGAATCCGGTCACCCACGTAGGTAAGCTCTACAACATCCTGGCTAAGATAATCTCCAACCAGATCGCTGAGGAGGCAGGCGGAGATGTCGAGGAGGTTAGGGTACGTATTCTGTCACAGATTGGAAAGCCTATCGACCAGCCCCAGACCGCCAGCATTCAGCTGATTATGGGCGACGGCGCTGATTGTGCCAAATGGTACAAGGAGTCTGAATCTATAACCACCTATTGGTTGGACAACATCGATGAAGTCACGAAGAAAATTGTAAAAGGTGAGATTGCGGTTTTCTGACCAATGAAACTCATTGATCTCAAGGAGTACGGCCCTATACACCGCTTCGGTGATCATCATGTGTATAGGGCCCTCTCTCAACTTTCAGACGGCAAGCGCCGGGGCAGGAAATCCCTCGCCGATAGCATAAGGATCGGGGAGGGAAGTATCCGTACGATCCTGGAGTTCCTCAGGGACAAAGGGTTCATCGAGGTTCGGCAGACTGGCATTCAGATCACCAAGAGTGGTAGCTACTTCTTGGAGGGCATACCTTTGAAGGTGGAAAGGCTCCCCTCAACGGACATGTCTCTAAGCGATAGCAATGTGGCCGTTCAGGTGAAAAGTTCCTCAAACATGGTCACCAGTGGAATACAGCAGAGGGATTCCGCCATTAAAGCTGGGGCGGATGGTGCCACAACCATCGTTATCAAGAATCACAGCCTCATTATTCCCCCTGACTACGACCTTGACCTTGAAAAACCAGCGGACTCCAAAGTTCTTCGTGAACTCTTTGAACTGAAGGAGGGGGATGTGATCATAATAGGTACGGCCAAGAATTTCGATGATGCTGAGAATGGAGCAGTAGCCGCAGCGCTGGACATACTGTAGTGGTCAAGAAGTCTGAGTCATTCGCAGACGATGTTGGAAATCAATAAATATACAGTACCTCCTTATTGGATGTATCATCCAATACAGACCCATCAACTGAGGCAGAAGCGTGATGTAATTAATGTTACTCCCTCCTCACAACTCACTCAAATTGGCGCTATGCCTCAGCCGGGTCACCAAATTCTCCTATGATGAATTCAAATGGGCTCATGCTGAATGCCATGAATAGGCTCCCGGTCGACCACGGCTGCCGTGAGATCACTCGGTTATCTCTGGATGGGCGGTTGGGTCGAATGGATTGGTCCTTATGGCCAGTGAGAATAGATATGGATAGTTGGTCTTGAGATGCAGCATGTACTCAAGCCATTCTTGAATGAGCCGACCATAGGCACGACTTATATCACCCGTGATATGTCCTATATCTGCCCTTCCCAGATCTTCGATGTTTTTTCTTGCGGATAGCTCCTCTCCAAGGTGGAAGACTGCCCAGAGAACATTGGTAAACGTTTCATGCTCCAGTAGATTGGGATTCTCCAGCAGTCGAAGAAGGAACTCACGCTTTTGTTTCATGAACTTCTGAAGTCCTGGCAGGTCCCCCCTCAAGGGGTCTATCTCGAATTTGGTACCTTCTATCCTGGCTATTGTGGTAGTGAATCCCTCATCGGTCCAGTCCTTGGTAATTATGAGCTCCTTGCTGATCCTATCCTCCTGAGGGTCCATGTCGGAGAAGAATTTGAGGAGTTCTGTTCCGACTTCGCTGAAGAAGGCTCCTATGACCATGTTCAGCTTCTCCAGCATCTGCCTCTTCTCCCGTCTGCTCAGTAGATCGTGGAAGACGAGAGTTATCAGCAGGACCTCAAGGAACATGAAGCCCAGGTCACCTATCAGGTAGATGAGAATGTGATGGACATCATGAAAGATGAGGTAATGGGAAAAGTATGTCAATCCCGACAGTGCACCGAAAAGGGCCGCTAACTTGATATAGAACCACTTGGACATTTCTCCTCTCCCTGGTCGGCCGAACATTAATTGTTTCAGGGCCGGGTCTGGAAGAGATATTTCAATGCGTGAAATAAATTATTTTCGTTCTTAGAGATGAAG
>DATKXF010000095.1:0-3092 GCA_035529155.1 Methanomassiliicoccales archaeon
AAGGAATGAAGATGGCCTTTCGTTGAGATAGCCCCATCTCGAACTCGTTCGGGGCGCTCACCGGACAGGGATCGTAGCACGCTCCGCACCCGATGCATGCAAGTGGGTCAACGAATCCTGCCCTCTTCCTCACGCTTACCCTGTAGCTCATGTCCAACCGCTCCACCTTCTCGATCTCGGACAAGGTGAGCAGTTCGATGTTGGGGTCCTGCAACAACTCCTGCTGCCTGGAGGCAAGCATGCAGGCGGCGCATTCCATGCTTGTGAAGACCTCCTCGTAGCGAATGGAGTTGCCTCCTGTGTAAGAACTCCTCTCCACCAGATGCACCTTCCTGCCGGCTTTGGAAAGCAGGAGGCTGGCCTCGATACCGGCGATCCCTCCGCCGATCACGAGGACATCAGAATTACCTTCACAGGACAGGGTCAGACCTCCGGTCTCAGCTTGACGGGGTTGGGGCCCATCTCCCTTATCCTGCGATCGAAGTCCTCGACCACCTCGGCAAAACGCTTCCCTTCGGAAGCGGATATCCAAGAAAGCTGGAGGCGGTCAGCGTCCAGTCCAAGGGTCTCCACCACCTTTTTCAATTGGGCGAACCTTCTCCGGGTGTAGAAGTTGCCCTCTTCATAGTGACAGTCCCCGGGGTGACAACCGGCAACCAGTACCCCATCCGCCCCTCTGAGGAACGCTGTCATCACGAGCACGGGATCGAGACGGCTGGAGCACATGATCCGGATGGGTGTGAAGGAAGCGGGAACCCCTAGTCTTGATGCCCCAGCCTGATCCGCTCCCGCATAGGAGCACCAGTTGCAGAGGAAACCCACTATCCTGGGCTCGAACTTCGTCATCATCGCCTTTCCTGGACAGGGATTCCACTGGAGCTTGATCGCCGTATGCTCACTGGATCCATCCGGTTTCACAACTGGATCTGGGCCTTGTGATGTCCACCCTCGTCCACCACGAACATCAGGGTCTTTCCAGTCCTCTCACACCAGGCCCTGACGTCCCTGGGGAATGATTCGCAATCCGATAGCACCTCAATCACATCCCCTGGGGGCAGCTGTTTCACCTTCACCGCTACCTCGAGTATGGGCTGAGGACACTTCAGCCCCAGCGCATCCAGTGTGTGGATGGTCATACGATCACTTCATCCGAACGAGAAGGTCACCGTCGCGCTGCTGGCCTCCGCCATGAATTCGGTGGCGCCTACGATCTCCACGCCATCCATCAGCTGCTCGGGCTTCAGGTCCTTTGCCTCCAGACAGAGTTCGCAGATCCAGATCTTTCCTCCTAGGGCCTTCACCTTCTCCACGAGGTCCTTCATGTCGGGCAATCCCTTGGCTTTCATCTTGTCAAGCTCGCCCTTGACCAGTATTGGGCCACCCCCGGGGGTGAAAAAGAGTATCACCTCGTTTCCAACCGCAAGGCCACTTGATCCAAGAACGAAGGTAGGGAATACACATCTCGGTTCGGTGCTGTTGCACACGATAGCTACCTTGGCCATATTTTCCACCTTATGAATGTATGTTAACATCGTGTATTTAATCTCTTGATTTAACAATTGAGTGACTTGCATCATTCTTACCGGGACATCGGGACATCGAAGATTGTTTTCGGATTTTGATAGGCCTGGGATGAATTGATAATCGGATTATCAAGACTGGTATCGACCTATTCTTTCCTCTTGAAAGGGAGAACCGCCCGAGAACTCCTTGGTGGTCTGAAAGGATCTGGTCTATTGTACTTCTTGCCATTGTTTTGGGACCGTTTGCCATCGGTCACCTGGTGCTGAATTGGAGAGTTAGGGTCTGCTCAGAGGGCCTTCGGGCGATATTTGATATTGCACCCGCCGGTCTGGTCATCAGTAACCGACCCATCTCTTCACCTTTGGGGTGAACAGGTACCAAAGGACGAATGGAGATATCAGGATGATGATCAACGGCGAAAGCCAGTCGGCAAAGTTGTCTAAAATGAGATTCGCGATATTGATGATGTGTGAATATATCTTACTTCATGCTGAAATTGCGAAGTTCACGATTTATAAGCTGAGGATAGAACATTCTTTTGGAGGAAGGTTACTCTCCCGGAGGAGAGACAAGGTATCTTCAACGATCAGTTGGATCAATCTCCTGGCCTGATCATTGATCTCGATTTGACCGGGCAGGATCCTCTGATAGAACTTCGTCCGAGGGCGTTTCACCCTTCCCTTTTTCGTACGCGACCGATATTCCGATAATCCCGAAAATGATTAGGACCACACCAAGAATGGGTATGAGCTGGATCAAACTGAAGTCGCCCCATGGGTACTCCATCATGAGTCCCATACTGGTGTAGAAGAGAAAAATCAAGGCGGCAAGTAGGAAACATGCCGCGGACGCGATCATCAGCAAGGTTCTCTCTCGGCTCGGTCTCCGCATCTGGACGCCTCCACATATGAATCTGTCTTTGTACTTAGATAAGGTCTTCTATCATGATCAGAATGAGTTGATCGTATTGGTGCCGGGATCGGATCTCCGATTCTCGTACCCGGAATTCGCAGGACGATGGTCCTGCATGTCATCAACGATTAATACGATTAATGGGATAATAGCGGTTTAGGGTGTTCCTGATGGATAGGAAAAAAATGGCCATCCCATACAGCTATCTCGATGAGATCAATGAGCTCCTGCTCGATCCGAACAATCCTCTGATCAACGCGCTCCTGGAAATGCTGGATGAACACGGCGGAGTCGATGAGATCAACCGCAGGGCAAAGAAATCTGGAAGCCTGGACAACCTTATGGCCTTGACCGAACAGGCCTGTCCGGAATACACCAGGGACCTGGAATGGTTGGAAGACAAGCGGGACCAGGGGGGCTTCATAAGCATTCCAGAGTACCGAGAGATGATACTCGGGGAGAAGGTAAGTTCCTTTGAATTCGATGATTCCTACGGGGTGACATTGGAGATCGCAGGCGCCCTTTACTTCCCCTGGATAATCGAGGAGGCGAAGCGCGCCATCGAGAGAAGGGAGTTGATGCCTTCCCGCTACATACGCCTCAGGAACATGAAGGAGCAGGAAGCGGACGGAAACCTTTCCGCCTTCGCTACCGCC
>DATKXF010000096.1:0-7185 GCA_035529155.1 Methanomassiliicoccales archaeon
GATATGAATTCAGGAAAAACCGGTTAGCGACCATTTATTTTTTTAAGAGAGAAATTCTGAAATTCCTTATCAAGAGAAATCTCTAAGAGACCTCATCACACCTTATTAAGAAGGTTTTATTCTCCTTAGCATTCATATTGGGATACCATGTTCTTTAGGTACAAGGAAGCTGAAGAAGCGGAACCGGTCACCGGTGTAAAGAGAAAGATGCTCTCATGCGGGGAACGGGTCCAGATAATCGAGTTCTTTCTCCCGAAAGGCGCGGTATTTGCCCTGCATACCCACTCACATGAGCAGACTGGATACATCGCAAGCGGAATGCTCCATGTGAAGATAGCCGATGAGGAGGCCGATCTGGGTCCCGGAGACGGATACTTCGTACCTTCCAATGTGGAACACGGTACAAGGGCAATAGAGGACTGCGTGAACATCGACGTGTTCTCTCCACCACGTGAGGAGTACAGGGACAGATAGTCGTTGCCCGATACGAAGGTTCAATCTCATTTCCGAAACAGCACATTATTCGTGTTGATTCTTTTGATGATTTAGAATAATCATTGACAAGCATTATTATCTAAGAAGATACCTCTGCTGTTGGGGATTTGTCAAGTCGCTGGTCAAATTCCGGCAGGGCCAGGAGGAAATGCTTGGAAAAGATAGTAATTATTATCAATCATGCTGCTGACGATCCCGAGCAATGCATTCATCCGCTAATGATGGCGGTCAATGCCAGTTCAGCGGGTCTGCATCCTGTTATACTCCTGCAATCTCATGCGGTTGCTTTGGCTAAGAGGGGGTTTGCCTCCACGATCGGGGACCCGGAATTTCCGCCAGTAGATGCATTGGTGGAATCATACCTTACCAGCGGTGGTAGAATTCTGGTATCCGGGCCGTCTCTGAAGAAGAGGAACATTATGTCTGAGGAGCTTATCGAAGGCGTGACAGTGACCAGCCCAGGTGCCATGGTGAGAGAGATCCAGGATGCCAAGCATGTGCTGACATACTGAAATTTCCATGCTCTGAGCGCGTCATCAAGTCGATAAAGAATGTGCCGTCCCCGAGCCTCGACGCCATCGCATATGAGACTTGACTCCAACTTCGATGAGAAATTCATGATGATATTGCTTCGGTCAAGTTGCCTCAATGAGACTAGCTCTTTGCAGTCTTCCTCTTCAGCTTGTATCCCACGCCCTGAAAGATGGCCACCACCTTATCACCATCGGATACTATGACCTGGTAGACAGAGGTCGTGTTGTTCTCATCAATCTTCTTGGCAACCGCCTCTAGCCTGCCTTTGGCGGGTTTCATGTAGTTGATGCTAGCGGAAATAGCCACTTCGGGTTCTCCCCTCCGGTTTGCAGCAAGGGCGAATGCTTGATCGGCTAGGGAAAACAATGCCCCACCATGGGCAGTGCCCAGGGCGTTCCTGTTTCCCTCGGTGTCCATTGCTAAACGGACCTCGTTGTCGTCAATTAAAATGACTTCTATGTTCATCTTCTGCATGAATTGGCAGGTTGATATAGCATGAAGCCTCTCATCGGAGTCCTCTGAAAAATCCCTGATTGCTGACATTATCTTCACCAAGCTGAACTAGTTCTCATCATTTGGATAATATAAAGGATTTTCTTGAAGGAAGGTCAATCCAAATCTGAAATGCCTCTACAAAATGTCGATCATATCAATAGATTTGGATTCACCTTTAGAGGATTCCATTCCCTCACTCGCGGATCATCGTCAGTAGCATCTTGAATCGTGTCAAGGCTTTGAGAGCGTGAGGCTCATTGGCTGGCATGATGACCATTTCGCCTTTCTTGAGTCCCAGAGGATTTCCTGAGATCGTGATCTCCACCTCACCATCAAGAATCTCCACCAGGGCGTCATAAGGTGCTGTGTGCTCGCTCAACCCCTGGCCCATGTCAAAGGCGAAAGCCGTCACGGTCCCCACCTTCTTGTCGATGAGCGTACGACTTACGACAGATGCTTCCTGGTACTCGACCAGGTTCCCGAGTACCATCGGCTTCCCCGTTATCTTTTCCTTTTCCTTGTCCACCATCTCACATTCCTCAGTGATGCAATCTCGTCATTCCAAGCAACAAGGGAGACGATTACCTACTTCATGATCGTGGGTGACCGTTTGGAAAAAGGATCCTCCGAGATCCTCCATTCCCTCTACCGTCTTTCCGTCACCAATTGAAAGAATACAGGACCCTGGGATATAATAGTTGGTTTCGAAGCTCGTGGAATATTGGACATGGTCGCATGAGCGATGTTTAAATACTAGTTGTATATACAACTATTCAAATCCTAGGTCGGTGTGCAGGTGCAAGAGGTTGAGCTGCTTGGCAAGTATTTCTCAAGGATCTATCGGTTCTCAAAGGCATACCAGGACCGGGAATTGAAGCACTTGGGAATAGGGAGCGGCCAGTTCGGCTTCATGATGATCCTCCTTCGTACAGAGGGGATCAGTCAGAGCAGACTATCGGAGATATCCAAGCTGGACAAGACGACCATTGCCCGGTCCATCAGACCGCTCATAGAGAACGGTTATGTCGTAAGGGGGAAGGATCCTGATGATCGGAGGGGTTACAAACTCCTGCTTACGGATAGTGGTCGCTCTCTGGGACCAGAACTAATACGAATACAACTGGATCTGGAAAGACAATTGCTCGAGAATTTCACATCAGAAGAAATTGAACTTCTTAGTGGTTTCCTCAGACGAATGAACGAGAACGCATCGAAGCTCAAGTGAAAGAGGGATGAGAATAGCGGTCAATCAGCACAACGGCAAGACTGGGAAGGGTAACAATACCAAGGGTATAGAAACCCTTCTTGGGGATCCAAAGAAGGCGGTCATCAAGCTTTCGATTCCGATGATCATAGCCATGCTGGTCCAGACAGCATACAACCTGGCTGACGCCATCTGGGTGGCGGGCTTGGGTGCCGATGCGCTTGCCGCGATCGGTTTTGTTTTCCCCATATACTTCATGGCCATGGGACTGGCCAATGGTCTGGGAGTGGGTGGTGGATCGGCCATCTCGCGGCGGATTGGAGCCGGGGATAAGCAGGGAGCCGATTCCACCGCAACTCATACCATATTAATGATGGTGATATTGGCGGTCGCCTTCACCATCCCCCTCCTCATCTTTGCGGATGACATCTTCATCGCCATTGGTGCTGGGAGAACGGCAGGACTAGCTACCGAGTACTCCCAGATACTGTTCGGCGGGAGCATTATACTCTTCTTCTCCATCGTGGCCATGGCCATCCTGAGGAGCGAGGGAGATGCCAAACGTCCCATGTACGCCATGGTTCTGGGTTCCATATTGAACATAGTCCTGGACCCCATATTCATTTACAGCTTTGACATGGGGGTGGCAGGAGCGGCCTGGGCCTCATTGATCTCGTTTGGAATAGCATCATTGCTTCTATTCTACTGGCTCATCATGGAGAAATCCACATTCGTTTCCTTTAGATTCAAAGGTTTCAGGTTCAAAGGGGCTGTGGTCAGGGACATCCTGAGAGTTGGCCTTCCCGCCTCAATGCAGCAACTTTCAATGTCAGTGACCAGCTTCATCATGAACATTATCATACTGACAGTGGCCACAACTGACGGTGTGGCTATATACTCAACTGGATGGCGTATATTCTCGGTGGCAGTGGTCCCACTGATAGGTATCGCCTCTGCTGTCACACCAATCAGTGCAGCTGCATTTGGAGCCAGGACTTTCGAGAAGATCAGAACGACTCATATATACGCGACCAAGCTGGGCCTTTTGATAGAGGTGTGTACGGGGTTGTTGATGTTCCTGTTCGCAGCTCAGATTGCCGCTGTCTTCACCCATTCGGAGGGAGCCTCTCACCTAGCACCGGACCTAATAGTGTTCATCCAGATATTGGCAATCTCCAATCCTACGGTGGCCTTAGGGATGCTCTCCTCATCGGTGTTCCAAGGAGTGGGTAAAGGCACTTCCTCGCTGATCGCGACCGTCCTTCGCACACTGATA
Organism: Methanomassiliicoccales archaeon; assembly: GCA_035529155.1. Classification (GTDB taxonomy): domain Archaea; phylum Thermoplasmatota; class Thermoplasmata; order Methanomassiliicoccales; family JAAEEP01; genus JAAEEP01. Next base: position 4,005 of record DATKXF010000096.1, read on the forward strand.
TTGACGCTCCTGCTGGCATTCATTCTGGCAAATGTCCTTGGATTGGGGCTGACTGGTATATGGCTAGGCATTGCTCTGGGTAACACCGTCGGTTCGATCGTGGTGTTCACCTGGGTTCGTCATTACTACAAAGGCCTCATTAGGGATGAAGGCAAGGCCAGAGCCCTCAAAACGACATAGATATCTGATTGATGCAAATAATGGGAGATCTCAGGCAAATCCTATCTATCTAGGATTCAATAGCAGGGGAATGACCGCGATCAGGTATCAGGCAATTTTTCATCTGAACGAGGATGATGACGAGAAGGTGAAAACGACACTGTCCAACATCGAGAACCTCATAGATGATCTCGGGAGAATCAATGTAGAGGTAATCCTGGTGGTAAATGGAAAGGGGGTCAAAGTTTTCGAAAAAGGATCAAACATTTCCCAAAGAGTGGAAAAATTGAGAAAACTTGGGGTCACATTCAAGATATGCGCGAACTCGTTGGCCAGTAGGGGAATGGTGAAAGAGGATCTACTCGATCAGGTAGACATCGTCGGGTCTGGCATAGGGGAGATAGTCCGCAAGCAGGTGGATGGCTGGGCCTATGTCAAACCATGAAGTGTCGCCTTAATGACTATTCCATCCTTATTGCCTCAGGATCCTTGAGCCCCGATCCCGTAATGACCAATACTACTCTGTCATCAGATCTCATATCGATCTTAGGGAGAGCGGCGAGCGAGGCGGCCGATGATGGTTCTGCAAAAACACCTTCCTTTCCCAGATCCTTCATGGCCTGGAGGATCTCATGGTCATCAACGACCACGCCTCTTCCTTTTGAGGACTTGATAGAATCCAGAGCGGTGTAGCCATTGAAAGGGACTTTGACCTTGATGGCCGATGCGATCGTGTCCGGATTCTCCGCCGGTAAGATTTCGGATTCGTTCTCCCAGGCATCGACGATGGAAGAGCAAGTACGGGCTTGCACGGCTACCATCCTGGGGAGTTTTCCAAGGACACCCAGTTCTTTCAGTTCCTTGAATGCTTTGTAGATTGCTGTAAGATGTCCCCCGGTACCCGTTGGAACCACAATCCAATCAGGTACTCCAACTTGCTCGAATATCTCGAGTCCCGTGGTCTTGAGTCCTTCGATGAAGTAGGGATTGAGCCCGGTTGAGGCGAGGTATGCACCTTTCTCCGCTTCTTCAATGGACCGATTAACGATGTCCGAGAAATCACCCGGAAGTCGGATAAGGTTCGCGTTGTACGCCTTCATCTGCAGTATCTTCTCCTCCGACACATCCTCTGGAACGAAGATCTTGGCCTCCAGGTTTGCGTACGCACTGTAGGCAGAGACGCTTGCCCCCATATTGCCAGTTGACGCTACTGTAACGCGCCTGAATCCACGCTTCATCGCGTCGGAAAGAACGACCGTGGTTCCTCGGTCTTTGAACGAGCCAGTAGGGTTGTCTCCCTCGAGCTTCATGTAGATCGATTCGCGAACGTCCCTTCTTTTGACCATGGGGGTACTGCCCTCTCCCATGGACACAGACCGCTTCACTGGGATCATGGACTGGTATCTCCAGACCCCGCTACCCTCAGGTTCCCAGCTCTTATCCTCGTAATCCACTAGAACAACGCTGTCGCACTTCTCGCATCTATAGCGGAAATCCCTGAAGACCTCTCCACACTTGGGACAGTAGAACATGAAATCATCTCTCGAATCGTTTGAATGAACAATTGAGTATTGACTCAACCTCTCATTATGTTGACTGTGGAGGTCTCAAGCTTCGGGCTCAAAGGCCCCCCTATGATCGCGAGGAAAGTCCCGACTACCATTAAGTTGTACTCGCTCACTTAGAGAAATCCTCCACCCAGAATCAATGAGATTGCGCAAGCGATCAATATTCCCATTCCCAAAGATCGTCGAACCCGCTCCTTATCTGGCACTCTGATCATTCTCCATTAAACCAAATGCGTTGCCTTCGGTATCCAGGAACATGGCGAACCATCCAACACCAGGAATGGCCATCTTTTCCCGAACAATTTTTCCTCCATTGATCTCCACCATCTCAATGAAGTCATCTATTGCTGGTACCTCTATGGTCAAGTATACTGGTGGTGACATTTCACTCTTTCTGGATAAACCACCATCGATTCCTGGTTCCCCTTCTCCAGTTGAGAACATCCAATAATCCATGGGTCCATCCCACTTGACGAAGCCCCATCCAAATACATTCTGGTAGAACTTCATGGCGCGATCAGGATCCACCGCGCTCAGGTCGAAATGATTGACTCTTGGCGTTTCGAACCCTCCGATGATTCAAATCAAGCCGGAGGGTATTAAGGATTCTCATCGTCTGAAAAATTGATCTCATCTATCTGCGTGTTCGAGATTCTCAAGAATTATTTCCGCCGTCCAAACAGCCGCTCTTCCCACGAGAACTGGGCATTTTTCCTTCTGATAAGCGACATCGTCAAATTCACGGTATACCTCTCTATCCCAAAGGTCATAGTTCCTACCAAGATGAGCTCTCTGGATCTCCCAGCAGACCACTGATCCATATTCCTCCACGAACCTTTCGGCAAGTTGCTTGCAGAGGCGGTAAGCGACCATCCTGGTTTTCCCTTCGTCCTTGAAGTTCTCCCTTTCCCTACCAAAAAGCATCCCTATTGCCATTGAGCATCCGGTGAGGGCCCCGCAAGTGCCCCAGGTGGTGAGACCGATTCCCCCCGAAAGCCCACTCGCGGAACGGAATGTCGAGTCATCCCTGATATCGAAAACATCCTGTAGAGCTGCTAACGTGCTCTGAGCGCACCCTCTGCATTCCTTCTCGTAATTAAAAGCGAGCCGGTACACCCTGTCCAAGATCTCGTCCTTTTCCATCAATGGCATTGAGTGTGAAGCAGACAGAAAAAGCTGTCGACCATGTGAGATGTCATCAGTCATACGATGTGATAATCTAGTGAAATGGTATAATTATCAAAGCCGATGTGTGAGGAATACCGGTGATGAATTTGGATTATTTTGAGAAACTGCTCAATTTGCCAGACGGGCAGGTGCTCGGGCGATCAGGAGACTATGCGAAAATCGATGGCGTCAGATTTTATTACGAGATTCACGGAGAAGGAGATCCGCTCATTCTAATGCATGGTGCATGGGCCACCATCGAATCGCTTGCCTTCCAGGTAGGGCCG
>DATKXF010000097.1:0-4540 GCA_035529155.1 Methanomassiliicoccales archaeon
TCGTCATTTACCACGACTTGGGGTGGAAAGTGCTTAGAATAGATATCTGCGAACTTTACCGCATCTATTTGATCAAGGAGATGCTCGGCTGCGAGCTTTCCCACGTTGCCGACTCCGGGGAGTCCCTCGATAAGAATAGGCTCCACTAATTCCGGTTCCTCATAGAAGATGGTCTTGATGCTTTCCATATAAACCACGTTGTTTTACCTGCCAAGTGTTTCCTTCTTCAATCTTCTTCGGTACTCGCCCCACTTGTCCTCAGGGGAGTACCTGGGTGGTAGAGGTACTACAGTCTTCAAACCGCACCTGCTGCACAATTCACCCATAGTGTATTCATTGCAGCTCAGGCACTTTCTTAGCAATGTCCTCATAGTTAATCTTTCCTTTACCGTCTCCGAAACTCGGGGAAAGGAGAATAGATGCTGATAGCATAAATGATGTTTGGTCGAACGCCTATTTCGATTCCCGACGGAAGCTAGCCTCTCCACCGCATTTCTCAACCTCGGTTATCACGCGGCTTGTGATAACCTTGAGCTCCTCCTCCGCAATCTTGTAATCTGGTGCATTGATGACCAGCCTATATCGGGGAGCACCGATGTACTGTATCGAGACCTCTTGCTCTGATATATCTATTCCAGCAATGAGCGCATTCCTGAGGATCTCCACTCCGTTCGATGCGGGACAGGTGAGTTCCAGATAACCATCTATCTGGACGTAAGGAGGTGTGACGTTCTCCTCCGCCACCTGAATGAACGTAGTTTTCCAATCACCTTCGTAGCCCTCCTCGTTAAGGACCTCAGGGTTCCCGGCGCACTGCTCGAAAACGATGTAGAGGGTTCCGAAATCCTCTATGAGGGCAAGAGCGAATTCCTCATAGCATTCATCCAAGGTTTTTCCTATTCGCTCAGCTACGATTCCCAGCAGTCTTTCGGCCTTGTTCTCGTTCTTCCACTGCTGGATCTTCTCCCTCTTTTGGTGTTCGTTCACAGATTTGAGGGAGAGGTCAATGTGGCCCTTTGATGAATCAACGCCCAGGACCTTGCAGACGATCTTCTGCCCTTCCCGGACGTAGTCCCTTATGTATTTTACCCAGCCAGTAGCAACGTCCCTGATATGGATGAACCCTTCTCTACCGTCGTACTCGTCCAACGAGACAAAAGCACCGAAATTCTTCACATTCTGAACGGTGCAGATTACCAGTTCACTCTCTTCAGGGAACTCGCTACCCCTCACCATCTAATCGACCACCTCTAACAGTTCTCCTTTCACGTCACCAAGTCCACCCGTCGGTTTGATGAGGGTGGATCCGCAGACGTGACAGATCACAGTTGTCGAGGGCCTAATGAAGGAGATCTGTTCATTACCGCAGTCAGTGCATTTGACTCTGATGAACTTCTTTTTGTCTTCTTCCGACATTCAAGATCACTCCGTGAGCTCGAACTGCTTCGCCCTGAAGCACGATTTCTGATGCGCCTTCTTGCATGTTTTGCATCTGTATCGGAGAAGGACCCTCTTTGTAGGCTTCTCTCGACCCTCGGGTTTCGGCCTTGGGAAACCACCGTATCCGGCAGTTACTCTCCTGAATCGTCTCTGGCCCCACTTGAGCTCACTGGCCTTCTTCTTCTTGACCCTCTCCACTTCGTGAGCCGTATGGACCTTGCAGGTAGGACAGTAAGTGTTGATTGTTCTGGGCATCTTCATCCTATCGCCTCTGGAAGCAAGTTGCCCTAATACGCATTCGGTATATAAATCCTTAGCAGCTTTCAAATATCATTTTCAGGTGCTGGATATATTGCAAGGAAACTCGGTTATCCTCATCGTTATCCGGAGTAAGGAGATCATGATATAAGAGGATACATCATTCGAACATCATGTCTGGACACCGGCAATTACAAAAGTCCATGCATATGAATAGAAAAAGATATATATATGTGGCGATTAATAAATGGATAGAGATTATGGTATCTAAAGGATTTTCGGATGAGGAAGAGACCCTGGTCAACCTTCTCACCAAAACAGGAATTGCCAAGAATGTAGCCAGAACGTTGGCCTTCCTGAGAAACCGAGAGGAAACCACATCAGTGGAGATAGAGACATCCACTGCGCTCAGGCAACCCGAGGTTTCTATCGCCATGCAGGATTTGAGAAGAAGGAAATGGGTCGTTAAACGAGATATCAAGAAGGAGGGGAAAGGCCGTCCAGTTCATTCGTATAAGTTGGCAATTCCTTTTGAGAAGATTGTTGAAATGATCGACAAGGAAGAGAGAAAACGAATTGCTGATATCGAGTCCACCGTCAAGGAGCTCAGGAGATATACCTGAGATCAATCCCTTACTTGGATGCCCTCCTTCCCCGCAATGATTATTTTACTAGCTAGATTAATGAAGAGGCCGTTTTCTACAACCCCTGGTACCGAATTAAGCTCTTGCTCCAACTCCTCAGGGAATTCAATGCTTTCGTACCTGCAGTCATAGATGTAATTGCCACTATCAGTGATGTACGGTGATCCTACTCCTCTCAGATGGGCTTTGCAGCCAGTTGCCTCTATCCTGTCCTTGATTCGCATATGGCCAAAGGGTATCACCTCAACAGGGAGCATGGATTTGGTGCCAAGAAGATCAACGATCTTTGAATCATCGACCACTATTATCTCCACCTCTGAGACCGACGCCACTATCTTCTCCCGCAAAAGAGCGCCGCCCATCCCCTTTATCAATCTCTTTGCAGGGTCCACTTCGTCTGCACCATCGATGGTGAGATCAATGCTCTTCACCTCATCGAGGCTGGTCAATGGTATGCCGAACTTTGTGGCCAGGTTCTCAGTGCTTTTCGAAGTGGGTATCCCGACAAGATCGTACCCCTCGGCGATCATCTCTCCAATCGCCTCTAGGGCATAGAAAGTGGTCGAGCCCGTTCCAAGGCCAAGAACCATACCATCTTGGATCCACTCGACCGCTTTGAGGGCAGCAGCCTTCTTCTTCTCTTCCATACTAATCACCCATGTTCTTCCTGATCAATTCCTCGAGCCTGTTTACGATGTGGTCATTGACCTTGTCTCCAAGCTCGACAGTGGCCTTGTCAGCCGGACCGGCGAACCCATCGGGATAGCAGACCTCGGGGTTCGCAACTATCATGTACTCCTGGTCACAGAATTTTCCGCTTCCCCTCTCTTCCCCTACGAGTTGTGGGGCAATGGCCATGATCCTTGATGTCTCGATGAGTCCACCATGACCATCCTTCTCTCTGATGCCCATTTCCTCAGATACTTCCCAGGCAAGGTCGTAATCGGTGAGCAGCATGATCTTGACCTCGCTCTTGCTCACAACCTCCTCGACCGCTACCTTGAGGGCGGCCAAGTGGACATGGCCAGCATGTCCACTGAGGATCACGAACCTTCTGAACCCATCGGCCACAAGAGCTTCCAGAATGTCTCTTGTCAGTGCCCTTAGAGTATCGAAGCTGATGCCAATGGTCCCTATCATGTTCTTGGTGGAGCTGTGGTGGCCATACTTGACCGGGGGGGCTACAAGCCCGTTTATCCTCTTGGCTAATATATCGGCCACGGCCTCTGGCTGAAACGAATCGGTTCCAAGCGGTAAGTGAGGGCCGTGTGCCTCAGTAGCGCCTATGGGAATTATGACAACAGGATTTCTGGCCAGTTCCTTCTGGAGTTCTGTGGTGGTAATCTCCTCGATTTTCAAATCAATCCCTCTCCTGGGAAATATCAATGAGCGGGGTTCCGCAAACAGGACATAGGCCCCTCTCCAGTGAGTCGTTATCGAACCTCTCCTTGAGTTCCTTCTCCAGGTTCTCCAACCTTTCCTTCTTCAGACTCTTCTTGCATTTCGGGCAGTACATCTCCAATGGGAATCGCGGTGGAGATAAATAAATCTCCACCAAGTGGGCATTTAGAATCCTGATCCCTGCACAACATTGAAATCATGTCCTTTGCATGAAGAGTTGTGAAGTTGGCTGCGCTCTTCTCAGGGGGCAAGGACTCCACACATGCCGTCCAGATCATGGAGATGCAGGGACACGAGATCAGCTGTCTGGTCAGCATCATTCCCTCTGACAGACACTCTTGGATATTTCACACGCCCAACCTACATCTGGTGCCAAGAATGGCGGAGGCCATGGGAAAGCCCATGGTGACCGCCTCAAGCGACGGAACCGAAGAAGGCGATCTCAAAGCACTCAAGGACGCTCTATTGGACCTGGATGTAGATGGGGTGGTGACCGGAGCCTTGGCCTCAGATTATCAGTGGGACCGCATCAACGGTGTGTGCCAGGATCTGGACCTCGCCGTGTACTCTCCGCTCTGGCGCAAGGACCAGGAGCAGCTGATGAGGGACATGTTGAGCTCAGGTCTGCGTGCAATCATCGTGGTGGTTTCTGCTGAAGGGTTGGACCATCAATGGCTGGGCAGGCTCATCGATGATCGGTCTTTGGAGGAGCTCAAGAACGCCTCGGTCAGATATGCTTTCAATATCTCTGGGGAGGGAGGAGAATATGAGACGCTCGTCATCGATTCCCCACTCCA
>DATKXF010000098.1:0-4805 GCA_035529155.1 Methanomassiliicoccales archaeon
CAATGATCTCCTGACCGAACTTCCTGAGCCTGATGCCGTTCATGGCCACATCGGGGTGCTTCTCCATCAGGTAAAAGATGTTCCTGTTGGCCGGATCTGAATCAATTCCAAGGAGGAGATCAGGGGATGAGAGATGGAAGAAGTTGAGGGCGTGAGATTGAATTAGCTGTCCCATATGCATCAAGCGACGCAGCATTTCAGCCGTTCTCGGGATCGACACCGATGCCAACTCGTCGCATGCCTTGGCCGAGGCGAGGAGATGGCTCACCGGGCAGATTCCGCAGGCTCTTGAGGTGATGCTGGGCATCTCGTAATAGGGACGGCCCTCACAGAACTTCTCGAATCCCCTGAAGAAGGTCACCTGGAATCGGGCATCTTTGGCAGAACCATTCTCGTCCAGGAAGATGGTCACCTTGGCGTGTCCCTCTATCCTGGTGACCGGGTTAATCACGATCCTGTCTTTCATTCCTCCACCCCTATCCGAACTTCGATCTCCCTTCCATATCGGGCTCCCTTCCCGCCAACAGCTCCATCAGAACATAGTTGATCAGAGAAGCATGAGGTGGACATCCAGGTATGAAATAGTCCACCTCCACTACCTCGTGGAGGGGGTACGCCTTCTTAAGCAATGCCGGCACCTCCTTCGGAATCTGAGGTGTCACCTCCGCCAGCTCGAGGTAGGCTCTCCTGAGAACAGCCTCATCTCCCCTTTCCCAGGCGTTTCTCAAGGCGGGGACGTTCCCTGTGACGGCGCAGTCACCCATGGAAATAAGGACACTCGTACTCGCTCTGGCCTGCTTGATCAAGGCCAGCTGTTCCTCGTTTCCAACCGCACCCTCGACTATGGTGACGTCCACCTCATCGGGGAACTCTTTGACGTCCACCAGTGGGCTGTATACCAACCGGACCTTCTTGGCCAGGTCCAGCAGGAGCTCGTCCTGATCGAGGAATGACATGTGGCAGCCCGAGCATCCACTCAGCCACATGGTGGCGAATCTCACCTTATCATCATTTCTCACGGGCTGCCTCCCTCCTTTCCATAATGTATTGTGCTATCTGGTCATCTTTAGTGAACGAGAGCGGCTCACCCTCCACGTAAATCGCCCCGACGGGGCAGACCTTCGCGCACTTCCTGCAGGAAGTGCAGGAGGTGGACTCATTCCACTCCTGGTTGAGATCTATGATCACCTGGGATTCCTTGCCCCTCCTCATCAGGTCGAGGGTGTGGACCCCCTCGATCTCGTCGCAGACCCTGATGCATCGGGTGCAGAGCACGCACCTGTTCCTATCTATCACCAAGAAGGGGTGCTTGGAATCCACTTTGAGCCTGGGCCATTCCCGCTCGAAGGCCACATGATCCACACCCAGCTCATTTGCCAGTTTCTGAAGCTCGCAGCTTCCGTTGGCAACGCAGACCGAACAGATATGGGTCCTCTCGGAAAGGAGAAACTGAACCGCCATCCTGCGGTACTCCTTCAACTTGGGGGAATCGGTGATGATCTCCATCCCATTGCCTACTGGAGTCACGCAGGAGGCGAATGGTTTGGGCGATTTCCCTATCTCGACCAGGCACAGCCTGCACCCTCCGTAGCTCGTCAACCCTTCCATGTAGCAGAGGGTGGGGATCCTTATCCCGTTCTGACGGGCGGCTTCGAGGATCATGACCCCTTCCTCGGCCTCGATCTCCTTCCCATCGAACTTGAGCTTGACCGTCATGATTCACCCTCCTTGGTATCCGTACCGTTCATAGGGCAGGTGCTGGTCGGGCATCTCTTATCCACGATGTGGACCCTGTATTCGTCCCCGAAGTAGCGCAGGGTGGTCAGTACCGGGTTGGGGGCGGTCTGGCCCAGGCCGCAAAGGCTGGTCTCTCTGATGTATTCGCTCGCCACTTGCAGAGCGTCCAGGTCCTTAGGCTCACCCTCACCCCTCATGATCCTAGCGAAGATCTTCTTCAGGTTGAAGAGACCGGCCCGGCAGGGACTGCATCTTCCGCAGGATTCGTCAACGCAGAAATCCACGAAAAAGTTGGCGGTGTTCACCATGCAGGATTGGTCGTCGATTACCACAATGCCTCCCGACCCCATTATCGCCCCGGCCTTGGTCAGGGACTCATAGTCTATGGGTAGGTCAAGCATGGACTCGGGAAGGCATCCGCCGGAAGGTCCCCCAACCAGCACCGCCTTGAACTTTCTTCCATCGGGCACACCCCCTCCTATCTCGAAGACCACCTCTTTCAAGGTGATCCCCATCGGGACCTCGATCAACCCGGGGTTGCTTACATTTCCTGTCAGCGAGAAGCATTTGGTACCGCTGCAGGTTGAGGTGCCTATTCCCAAGAACCACGAACCGCCTTCCCGAATGATCAAAGGCAGATTCGCCATTGTCTCCACATTCTGAACCAACGTGGGCTTTCCCCAAAGACCCTTGTTGGCTGGATAGGGTGGACGAGGGCGGGGCATGGCCCTGTACCCCTCCACCGAGGCTAGAATTGCGGTCTCCTCACCTGCTATGAAAGCGCCCGCCCCTAATCTGAGGTCGATGTTGAACTTCATGGGGGTCTCCAGAACGCTGTCCCCGAGCAGTCCCAGGGACCTTGCCTGATCCAGGGCTTTCCTCAAGGTTTCGATCGCAAGTGGATATTCCGCCCTCACGTAGATGTAGCCAATTTCAGCTCCCAGAGCATAGGAGGCGATGAGCATCCCCTCGATTATGGCATGGGGGTCGGCCTCCGCCAAGGTCCGGTTGGCGAACACGCCTGGGTCCCCCTCATCCAGATTGGCGATTATGTATTTGGGGGAGCCTGTGGCCCTTGAAACAAAATTCCACTTCGTACCAGTTTGAAATCCAGCCCCACCTCTTCCCCTGAGCCCACTCTTGGTTACTTCATCGATGACCTGCTTGGGCTCCATTTCGGTCAGGCACTTGATCAGTGCGGAGTAGCCTCCGCTTGCTATGTAGTCCTCAATCCTGAAGGGATCGATCTTACCGGCATTCCTGAGCACCAGTCTTCTTTGCTTTTCGAAGAACTCGGCTTTCTTGTACAGGAGCTTTTCCACAGGAGTTCCTTTGACGATATGCTCCTCAACGATCTCTCTGGCCATGTCAGGGGTGACCCCCTGGTAGAGATAGTCACCCGGCTCAACGACAACAGCCGGTCCAACGTAACAGGTGCCCACGCAGCCGGTGCGGGCGACCTTGCACTCCTCCTCTTTCCCCAAATCTTTGACGGTATCCTCAAATGCCTTCAGTACCTTCAAGGCCCCAAGTGGAATGCAGCCACTGGAACAGCAGACGTTAATCCGATACTTGAAACCAATTTGCTTCTCAGCCTCGATCTCGGCCATTCTAAGGATATCAGAAGTCTTCATGCTCCTCGCCTCCAAGCACGGCCTCGACCTTCTTGAGTACATCCTCTTTGGTGGCCTTACCTATGGTGTCTCCGTCAACGACGACGTTTGGAGCTTGAGCGCATGCTCCTATGCATCGTGTGATGAAAAGGGAGAGCCTGCCGTCCGGGGTGGATCCGCCACGCTGTACTTCATACTCGCGCTCAACCGCCAGTATGATGTCATCAACCCCCTTAACATAGCATGCGGTGCCCAAGCAGGGTGTTATGATGTGCTGTCCCGGCTTCTGCAATCTGAAGAAGTTGTAGAATGTCGCTGCCCCGTAAACATGACTAGGGGGCAGTTTCAGAGATTCGGAGATATGGAACAACACTTCAAAGTCGAGGAATCCGTAGAGCTCCTGAGCCCTCTGAAGTATCTCAAGCAGTGCGTTCCTATGGTGACCATGCTCTTCGATCGCTTTATCAAGCGTTACTAGGCGCTTATCACGATTCATATCAGGTCTGTCCCAGAGATTCCATTCTCAAGCACTGATCATTAGAGAAATCGGCTGCTAGTAGGTATAGTGTTCCTGCATGCACTGATAGCCCTTCGAGAATTCATAGCACGGGAAAGCAGTGCACGCTTCACATGATCCGCAGCTTTCCTTCTCAACACAATCCCTGATGCAACAACATCTTTGGAGACAACCAGGGCAGCTGCATTCATTCGATTTGTCCATTTTATTATAAATGCACCACTCACAATTCAAGCCGCAGGGGCTGAGAATGCCTATAGGTTCGACCAGCTAGAATACCCCCCTAAATTTCTCTTTGATAGATATCAAGATAGAGTAGAGTATATGATAGTTATGTCTCGCCTCTAGCAATGAATGCCAGACTACTCTGCGGCCTTTGATCGTTTTCCTCCCGCAATAATCCATGCGACCACCGAATAGCGTGTCACCGCCCTCTAGGCCTTGAGCAAATCCTATCCCTTATAGGGCGTGAAATTGTCGAGACCACTGCGATACGCTGTATAGCGCCGTTATCGCTGACATCAGCCAAGGTGCCACCCTCACCATGCCAGACGCCGGTGATCGCTACATGACGGTGATGGTGGTCAACCAAGACCACTACATCAACAGGGTGTACCATCGCGGTGGTGTAGTTCGAATGTATCGGCCGCGGGAGCCGGTCCTGAAATGTGACTCAGATTCCCGAGACCGGAGCCGGTATCGAAGTAGCAGGAGATATGGGTCTTAGATTCTCTTGTACATCTTCATCATTATTATCCAGAAGAACTGTATGCCAGGAAGCCTTCCATTCTGGCGACGAAATCTTCGGTCGAAACAAGAATCTGACATATCTCCTCCTCAGGAGGATATGGGTTCAGCCCATATTGCTGGTTGTGTCTCATGTTCCTGAAGCTTTCGAATAGGATTGTCCAATCCTCTTCCAGAATGCCTTCTTCCAC
>DATKXF010000099.1:0-13266 GCA_035529155.1 Methanomassiliicoccales archaeon
CGAACCCGCGGTATAGATGCGCTTCAGACCTGCAAGCCTGAAACCCAGCACGAATTCCTCATCTCCCAAGACCGCGATTTCCATTATATCACCAATAGACTCTTGATGACATCAGAATCCATACCGCTTTCTTTTCCGCGGGCTATGATCCTGATGTTCTCAACCTCAATCTTCTTCCTTATCAAGTAATCCAGAACGGGAAGCGCGGACAGCGGATAGATGTGAGAGAACCTCTCAGACTGTCTCATGAGATGCCTCTGCAGCTCCCGCATAACCGTTGTCAACGAGTCGCCTTTCTTGGCTTCCTCCAGGCCCTCGTTGATGTTTTCAAAGAAGCTGAACTTGCTGAATTCGTCCACCATTTGCTCGAAGGTATCTACTCCCGCCAGCCGAGTGAGCTCATTTATGCTGAGTTCCTCACCCCCTCCGATGAAAAAGCCGCTCATCCTCTCAGCGGGGATCTTGGCCCGCTTCAACTTGAGAAGTGTACGCACATTTGTAACATCGATCTCCCTCCTCATGAAGGAGAGGAATAGCTTCATGGGCTTGCTGGTGGGCTTGATCTTCTCGAAAAGCCTGGTGTAGTAGATCTTATCCAGGAAATCCTCTATGGGCTGCAGGGATCCGGACTCCTCGAAGATGGTCATCACATCATCCGGGATGCTCAGACCTTCCTTTCTCCTGACCGCTTCTAATATCTCAATATTACTCTCCATAACGATCAGTGAGTTCAGATACTCCTCAGTGAGCTTGCCTGCCGGGACTAGTTCATCTTGAATCTCCTCGGCGGTGGCCCCATAGAACTTGCCCCTCAGGATGGTCTTGATGTTCCAGAAATCCCACCTGAAAAGATAGGCTTCGATCATCTCCTTGAGTTCCCCCGTGCAGAATCCAAGCACGTTGGAGTTCATCCTTGCCAGATTGCGGCTTGTGCCCAGTTCGATTAGGTTGACGCCAGAGTACCGGGAAGCCAGTTCTGCCATCTCATTCTGGTACTGGGTCTCCCCAAGGAATCGACCGATCTCGTTCAGGTCCATCATGAGTAGCTTGGGGTAGTTGTCCCTAGTCAACAGAAGGCTCTTCTTTGCCTTCGCCCTTGCGCAGGCGTACGAATAGTTCCCCTTTCTACCCCAGTTCAATACCATATTCTCACCCGAACAGGATCTCTGAGACCTCTTTGAGCTCTTGCTCCCAAATACCTTCCAATATGGTCTTGAAACGGTAGTCCAGGCGTACCGACCCATCCTCATTCTCGAGTATGAGTCCAGCCTCGATGTCCATCTCGTTGACGGCTGCCAACCCCTGTATGCCATTCAGCAGCCCAGAGTCTCCTCTGGGGCAGAAGACTTTCGGCCTAGGAAAGGCGGCCTTTGCAGCGTCGATGGACTTCCTGTACACCCGTGCCTTGTCATTGGAGGGCATGGCCGAGAGCTCGCTCAAGGCCTCCTCAAAGGTACGATCGAGGATCTCCTTCTTCTTGTTCAGCACGATCTTCTTTGCCTCAAGCTCGGCACTGGATATTTCTTGCCGGCGGAGGCGTTTGAGGGTATCTTCGAGATCCTTCTCCTGCGCCTTGCGCATCTTGGAGATCTGCTCTTCAGATTCCCCGAGGATCGCTTTCTTCTCTTCCTCCGCGCGCTCGATGAGCGCGTCTGCCTCCCGCCTGGCGCTGTCTATGATATCCTTCACTACTTTGTCAAGCGCCATGAAACGGCCCCGTTCAAATCAGCTTACACTGAACCGATAGTCGTCCAGAGCAGGATAGCGATGATCATACCGAAGATGACGATGGTCTCCGGAATCACAGTAAGGATCAGACCCTTACCGAACAGCTTCTCGTTCTCGGCCATTGCGCCGATAGCAGCGGAACCGATGTCCTTCTCCGCAATACCGGAGCCAAGGGCACCTAGACCTACTGCGAGTCCTGCACCCAGAGCGATTAGCCCTGCCTCTATTGCCATTTCTTTACACCTCCGTTGTGTACTTCCTAACGATTTTGAGCGGGTTGAACTTCGACCCGCCGCCCTCAAAGAACTTGGTGAAGAACTCGACATACTGCAACCTGATACCGTGCAGTCCTGCCGAGAGTATCGCCAAGATGAAGATCATCAGATGTCCTATTATGAAGATCAAGAGGGCGAATACGATCATGATTCCCCCACCGGGGGCAATCAGCACGATGGCGATGGTATTGAAGGCCAGCGCCATACCCGCCTTGGACATGCCAATGGCGGTAAGACGAGTGTAGGAGAAGATGTTGCTCATGAGCTCAGGTAGCTCAAGTATCGCCGTTCCTCCCTCGGCTTTTACGGCGAGTATCGTGCCCACGATAATGAGGGCGATGCCGCCGATGAATATCGGACCCAGGACGAAATCCTGACCAAATATCAGGATGTTTATCATCTCAAGGCCGAACATCACGCCGCCGACCAGTATGAGAAGCCAGCTTCCCTTCTCGAACAGAGCCTCCTTCGCACCATGCCTCATGGCCACATTGGCCGCTCCCATGACGAAGCCCACGAACAGGTGGGCGACTCCGATCCACAGGCTGATGTACAGCAGGATCTTCACATCGTGCAGCTTGCTGTAAATCCCCAGTGGTATGGTCGTCAACCCAAGGTCAATATGGTGGGGGAACTCGAATTCAATGCCCATCTGGTGGAAGAGCGCTGTCCAAGTGATATCCCCCTCGTGTCCGGTCGGGGCAAAGTGCATACCCAGCGCTTCTCCGAAGAAGAAGAGCCCGATTAATGTGGCCCAAATACCTCCGTAGAAGAGCATGGTTGCGATTGTGCGCCACTCTGGGGAGGTGCACCTCTTCAGCCCTAGCCATCCGAGTATGAGGAATGAAATGCCGTAGCCCACATCTCCTACCATGAAACCGAAGAATAGCGGAAAGAATATTGATACGAGCCAGGTGGGGTCGGCCTCATTGTACTTAGGCATCGAAATCAGCTCGATAAGGAATTGGAACCTGCCAACGCTCTTGCCATTGTTGAAGTCGACCGGCACATCATCGGGATCTTCCTCACCCTTGTGTTCGGCCTCCTCCGCCCCCTTTCGATCCTGTTCCATGAGGACCTCCAGGTGGATGTCGTCGCCTATCCCGTCCTTCAGTGATTTTTCGATGATCTTGATCTTCTTGGTCGGGACCCAGGCGTCGATCACAAAGGCATGATCGGTCGCTCCGAAACGAAGGGGCGTCTCCGCCTTCTCGACCTCTATGCTCAGCTCCTCCTCTGCTGCAAGCACGAAGGAGAGGTGCTTTTCTCTCAACTTCTCAAGGGTGCCGGAGACCTCCTCGAATTTCACACCGAGTTCGGCCTCCTCCTTTTCGATGCCTTTGATTATGTCCGCGGGATTTCCCTCACCCTCGGGAACCGAGATCTCGGAGTAGCCGTTCTGGATCAAGAGCCTCTGGGCTTCGGCTGCCTCCTTGTTTTCAACGAACAGCGCCACATGTTTGACGTCTGCGCTCTTGAAAAGCTCGAAGTTCTCCAGCGACTCTCTCAAAACACCCTCTGGATCTGCCCTTACCGACCCAACGAAGACGGTGATGCTCTCATAACCCCCATATAGGTCAAGGTCAAGTGGCAATCCCATGAAAGGTTCCAGATCCTTCTTCTTGGAATCGAGCTCGCTAAGCCCCTGCTGGATCTTGTTCTTGGAGTCCGCCACACCAGCCGTCTCCATCTGAAGTGCGGCAAGGGCTTCATCAAACTCCTTCCGGATCCTTTCGGCGGTCACTTTCTCTTCTACCACCTCATCCTCGATCTCGAGGTCCTTCTGAACCGCCCTCAGCTTGAGCAGCTTCTGCGATGCGGATGACGCCTGTCTGAGGGGCGTCCCTAGGCTCATTCCCTCCTCTTCGGAAGAAAAATCGACGAGGTGAATAGATTCCAGGTCGTAGAGGAGCCCTATTGTCCTCTCGAGTTGTTCCTTCGAGCCTGCAATGAAAATCTTTGTCATTGATTCAGGAAGTAGCATCTATTGTCCTCTCGAACAGTGATTTAAGGTGGATTTTAGCCCTTTTGACGAGCTCACTAGATTTCTTATCAATCGCCGCAGCCTCTTCTTTTCCCTTTTTCAGAAGCTCATTCCGGAGACCTGTAACGCGGTCTCTTTCTGAAGAAAGGGCAGAATTGTGTTCCTCTCGAAGATTTGCCTCAGCACTTAGCAACATATCAACGGCTTCCTTTCGAGCTGAGGAAACGATGTTTTTCTGCCTCTCCTGAGCTTTAAAAAGTATCTGCTGGGCATCCTGTTCGGCGTCCTTTATTTTAAGAAGTATTTCAGCCCGACTCAAGTGCCTCTCCCCGTAAGATTTCGGGGGAAATAGGCTCATCGTACTTATAGTATTTCCCAAAATGCGAATGTCGTAGCCGAATGAAATCGATATAAGTCGAATTGCAGAGGTTTTGTCCAGTGGGTTGCCAAAATTGGGGATGTATGGCTCTTCTAAATGCCGTTTATTGATGTTTTTCTTATTAACGACTTACTTCAAAGGATCCGTCGAAACGCCTTATCTTGACCTTGCTCTCCTCCAGAATGCTCTTCGAGAGGTCGTCCACGTAGTCGTCCTTATACACGACCTCCCTGATGCCAGCGTTCACCAGGATCTTGGCGCATAGGACGCAAGGGAATGCCGTGGTGTAGATTTTCCCGTCTTTAATAGACACCCCGAAATAGGCTGCTTGGATGACGGCGTTCTGCTCGGCGTGCACCCCCCTGCACAGCTCGTGTCTGGTACCGGACTCGACGTTGTTCTTCTCCCTGACGCACCCGACCTCGGCGCAATGCTTGATTCCTCTGGGTGCACCGTTGTAACCCGTGCTCAGCACACGCTTCTCCTTGACAATGACGGCCCCAACATGACGTCTTAGGCAGGTGGATCTGGTGGATACCAGATCGGCCATCATCATGAAGTAGGTGTCGTTGTCAGGTCTTTCCATCTAACAAGTCAACCTCACCAGGGTATATCGCTTTTTTCATCGATGAGAATGGATGTGGGCGAACGGGCCATCGTGATTACTACAAATATAAATAATGAAAATACATTTGAAGCCCCGTGCCCCAAGAGGACAGGAGATCCAAGAGCGTACCTGGTGCCATCAAGGGCGTGATAGTGGCGGTTGTGGTGGTCGCCATCATCTTGGCTTCTCTCTATGCCTACACTGGGATGTGGCCCCCGATGGTCGTCGTGGAATCCGACAGTATGCAGCATTCTAGTGATAGGAGCTTTATCGGGATAATTGATACGGGAGACCTTGTCCTAGTCAAGGAGAAAGATCCCGCCACCATTATCACTTGCCTCCAGGGCCAGGAGATGGGATATCAGACCTACGGGGAGTATGGAGATGTCGTCATTTACCAACGATATGGTAACCCTACCTACAAGTCGATCATCCACAGGGCAATCTGCAGGGTAGAGTACAACACCACAGGGGGTGGTTTCGACATCCCAGAACTGGCGGGCATACCCACGGATCAGTGGAAGATCCAAGGATCCAGCCAGCAGGTATGGTGGAACCTTGATGGCGTGGTAGAGATCTATGACATAGGATACATGGAGGTCACGATCCATCTGGACCTGGATGCCCTGCTCGATTACTTCCATGATCGTGGACGTGTCCCGCACGGCGGCTTCATCACCATGGGAGATCACAACATGGCGTACCAGGGTGGTGAGCTTGTTGGTGTGTATGACCAACTGGCCATCTGCAGGGAGCCGATTCAAGAGAGTTGGGTCTTGGGCGCGGCTAGGGGGGAGCTTCCGTGGTTCGGCCTTCTCAAACTCTGGGTGACCGGGGATGCCCCCACCAACGTCCCTCAGAACAGTGTCACCAACTTGTGGTTGTCTTTGGGCATCATAATAGGCCTGCCGATAGTAATCGACGTCACGACGATCGTGATGAAGCGCAGAGGTGTAGACATCTGGGTGTGGACCAGGAAGCTCAATTTATGGCGTTCCAAAAAAACAGACGATGAACGTCTTTCAGAAACCGTCCATGATCCCAAGAAGAAAGGTCCGAAGGACAAGACTAAATAAGTGTGGTCTGTGTCTTGGGCTTGTACCTCTTGAGGTTATGGAGCATCTCGTCTTCTTCCAGGAGCCTCTTGGTGTCGGCCGTTGAAACGCTGCACTCGATCTCCCTTGTTCGGCCCCCTCTGCCGAAGGATTTCACCCTTGCGTGGATTATTCCCAGCATGTCGAGCTCCGATATCAGATCGGTGACCCGCCTCTGAGTTATCACGCTCACTCCGGCCATTCTGGCAAGGTCCTTGTAAGTCTGATAGACCTCTCCTGTCGTCTGGCGGTTGGTGCCGCACTCCTCGTTCGTTATTATCGCGTAAAGAACCAATTTGGATTGCGCCGGGAGCGTCCTGACGGTCTCGGTCACGCAGTCTAGTTCGATCTTGTTCTTGGCCTTGTAAACATGGGCCTCGGTGATCCGATCGTCGCTCGCCCTCTCGGCTATCTCCGCGGCAACCCTCAGCAGATCGAGTGCCCTTCTTGCATCGCCGTGCTCCTGGGCGGCCAGCGCCGCACACAGGGGAATGACCCCGGGGTCGATCGCTTCGTCGAAGAAGGCCAGTTCGGCCCTCTGATGAAGAATGTCCTTTAGCTGTTCTGCGTTGTAGGGTGGGAACACCATCTTTTCCTCACCCAACCTGCTCCTGACCCTCGGATCCAGGAACTCGGTGAACTTGAGATCGTTGGAGACCCCGATCAGCGATACTTTCGCGTTCTTCAGGTCGTCGTTGATCTTGGAGAGGTGGTAAAGGACATCGTCACCGCTCTTGTAAACGAGTTTGTCGATCTCGTCTAGAACGATTATGACGATCCTTCTCTCTTCATCTAGCCTCTCCCTCAGGATGTTGTAGACCCTCTCCGTGCTCCAACCGGTGAATGGGATCCTTTCATCGAAGTCCCCGATGAACCTGTTACCAATATTCTGTAGGACTCCGTACTGGGTGTCAACGACCTCGCAGTTCATGTAGATGAAGGTCACACGATTGAAATCCGAGTCCGCCTTCTGAATCTCCTGACCCAAGAATTTCAAAGAGGCTGTCTTGCCAGTACCCGTCTTTCCGAAAATGAGTATATTTGAGGGGCGTTCTCCTTTCAGAGCCGTCACCAGGACTGAGGCTAGCTGGTCAATTTCGTGCTGTCTGTGGGGAAGCTCGTCTGGTATATATGACGGTCTTAATATCTCCCTGTTCCTCCTGAAAATGCGATTGACCCTGAGATGCTGAGTGAATACGTTATCCTCCAGATACTCTCCCCCGTTTGAGTTGAGTTGGTGACTAAAAGGAGTCCCACCCCTTTATTTCCTATGGAAAAACGAGGTATCCCGTCTCCAAGTCAAGATAGCAGAACGGATAGATGTACTTTACTTTTATCGGCAATTGGGCAACTTTGTAGGCTCCGTACTTGCAGTTAACAGAGATAACCCAGGAATACACACCCACCCCTTCATTTCCTGTGGAAACCGAAAAACCATATCGGGGAAGGTTTGCAGTTCACTAACCTTGAAATAATGATTACGGGATAGAATGTCGATAGCATGAAGCATAAAAATGCTGAGAACGTGATGATCATCAAGCTGGATGATGGGGAGGACGTTCACGAGAGCCTTTTGAGCGCGTGCGAGAAGAACGACATCCGGATGGGTTGGGTCCACTCGGGGATAGGAATTCTGCGTAATTTTACTATTGGATACTATACTAGAGGGGGATATCTTAAGAGGACGTTCGAGGAACCGTATGAACTCCTCTCGTTGACCGGGACCGTTACACTTGATGCCGAGGTTCCGATACACCTCCACGCGTCTCTAGCGGGCAGGAATTATGAGGTGGTCGGTGGACATCTTTTCGGTGGGACGGTCACTAACCTCAACGAGATCTTAGTAACCAAGATGCCTGGTGAGATATGGATGGGTAGAACATTAAATCCCGCGACCGAGTACTATGAACTCGATATTAAGTAATATCCAACATTCAAAGCATAGACGGTCAGCCGCGATCGTCACCTTGAACGAGGATGTCTATGAAATGGAAATGCTGGCAGAATCTGCTGGATTCGAGGTTAAATTTGAAGTAATCCAGAGAAAAGTGAACGAGAACGCCTCCACGTTCTTGGGAAAGGGGAAGTTGAGAGGTCTCAAGGATCTGTTGTCAAACCGTCCGGTTGATGTTGTCTTGATTAATGGTGATTTGAAGCCAAAGCAGCATTTCAACCTGGAGAACAGCTTAAAGATCGAATGTCTGGACAGGGTTGGATTGGTGCTTCTTATATTCGCTGAAAAGGCAAGAGATAAGAAAGCCAGGTTGCAGGTGGAGAAAGCTCGTCTGGAATATGAAATCCCTCTTCTTAGGGAATGGATACACAGTGCAAAGATGGGAGAGCATCCGGGTTTTCTGGGGGGTGGTGAGTATCAGGTCGATGTATACTACGATCTTGTGAAGAGAAGGACTAGAAAGATTAGTGAGGAATTGAGAGCCATCAATATAGGGGAAGATATCAGAAGGAAGCATAGGAGGGGTAAAGGATTCTTTCTTGTGGGTATTGCGGGTTATACCAACGCTGGAAAATCCTCCCTCTTAAATAGACTGACCGGTGAAAGAGTATTGGTCGAAAATCACATGTTTTCCACTCTTTCTACAACCACTAGACGATTGAATGATGTGAAAAAAGATGTCTTGATTTCCGACACCATAGGTTTCATTCGGGATCTTCCACACTTCATGATAGAATCGTTCATGACAACCATTGAAGCTCTTTATCTATCAGATCTCGTGCTCTTGGTCATCGATTCGTCTGACCCCGTCGACCTTATCAAGGTAAAACTCGATACTTCAATAAAAATACTTCTGCCGGAGACATCACCAAACAACATCATTATCATTCTTAACAAGACGGATATAGCTCCGGGTAGGGTAGAAGATAATATAGGGAAAGTAGGAAAAATGTTACCTGGAACGAAGGTGTTGCCCATATCCCTCGCGTATGATTGGGGCGTAGACGCATTAATTGAGAAAATCATCGATTTCTTTAGTTATGAATGTATGATGGTCTTTTCAATACCCAATTCATCTGAATCGCAATCATTCATATCGCACCTTTACGAGATCTCGGATGTAACGAGCGTCAAATACAATTCTGAAGTCAGAATCTCAATCGAATGCAGGGACAAGGACTTGGACACGATATCTAAGACGATTGACACGCTCCACGGTCATATCATCTCCCTTGATCATAGAGACAACAACCACAAAACAATCTGAACGAATGATAATTCTTCGGTAGAGGAATCTTAAAAGAACAATTTTAAACCCCGCACCCCCTCGATTTTCGTTTCCACAGGAAATGAAGGGGTCCCCCCCTTCTACCTAATTCCCAACTTCCTTTTCTTCTCCTCTAGCTCCTCCTCGTACCTCATTGGCAATTTCCAAGCCAAATACTCAATCTCATCAAGATTCTTGACGAAAGTCGCCTTTCTGTTCTCGGAAAGCATATTATCGAATTTTCTCACCGTCGACTGAAAGCTCATAATCCATACCAGCCCGATGAGAAGAAACAGAATGCCGACGATTAGCACGATGAATTCCACTCCCCCCATCTCAATCAGATCGGGACTCAATAGACTGGCGATTCCGATAAGGGTCACAGCCAAACCCGCTATGAACAGCAAACCCGAAAAGACAGGGGCTTTCTCTATCAAGAAAGGCTTTGCCATGAATTGCCCAAGATGAAGGTCTATCTTCAATCTTTCCCTACATTTACAAATGAATATGGAATTAAAAAGACAAATATGCTGCAATTAGTACCATGCTTGAACAACCCCCTCATCCGTCAGTGTCATGTGGACCCCAAGGATATCAGAAAGAGAACTCTTCGTTCTCTCTCTGACCTCGATTGCACTTTTGCTCCTGGCTTCAGATCTCGCACCCCCGCAAATCTCAGGATTCGGGGACCTGCGGGACGACGGAGAGGAGATCTTCGCGGTCTGTGCCCTGGTCGATCTGAAGAGGACCGATGACGGCTGGATACTCACACTAATGGACCCCAAATCCGTGACCGTGCTGGGATTCTGTCCAGAGGCACTAATGCCCTCTCCATTCCCTGAGGGAACGATATTGGAGGTCAAGGCGATAACGTCATTCGACCCAGATCTCTTTCTGTTCATAAGGGGCATCTCGCTCCGCAATCCGAGCGAAGGAAAGATATAAAGGCTCTCGAGGTCTAGCTGGCGAAGAAGCACGATGTATGTCGCAATCGACGATACGGATTCCAAGAGCTGGATGTGCACCACGTTCCTGGCCGAGCAGCTCATAGCTTCGCTACCTGATTACGATCTTATCGGGCTTCCACGCCTGGTGAGGCTCAATCCCGCCGTTCCCTGGAAGACCAGAGGAAACGGGGCGATCTGCCTTCGTTTCGGCCGTGGAGCAGGACAAAACCGACCAGTTGGGGAGATTGAGGGAAAGGAGGTAAGAGCCTTTGAACGCAGCACAGAATCGGCGGATAGACAGCAACTCTTCGATGTGGCAATGGGGCTAGTTGAGGACTGGGCCAGAGTGGGGGAAGGCGCCTCACCCGGCGTCGTCGTCTCCCCCGTCAAACCCAAACAAGAACTCTACTGGAAAGCGGTCAGGGACCTGGTTCTCAAGAAGGATGTGGTCGAAATACTCCCCCCCGAGGCGGTTTGGGGCGGGCTCAACGACGGGAGGGGGGTCATCGGAGCATCAGCAGCCATGTCTTGGAGACCAAAAGACCGGACCTACGAGATCCTTGCATACAGGAAGCGCGATAGATGGGGGACGGAGAGGATCGTCGATAAGAGATCAATCATATCAATGGATCGGTCCTTTCCCTCCACATTCAACAACTATGATTATCACGAGAATAAGATAGTGATCTGTCCCAACTCTCCCTGCCCTGTTCTTTACGGCATACGTGGGGACAATCCCGACGATCTTCTGCAGGCCAGGAAGATGCTCATGTCCGAAGAGGGCAACAGCCACCTCCTGTTTCTCACCAACCAGGCAACCGATGATCACGTAATCTATAGGTGGAAAGAGCTCTCTCCAAACAGGTCCTACTCCATTCGGGGAAAGGTCATCAGTCAACCCAAGGATCTTTCCGGGGGACACACCATTGTAACCATCGAAACCACGGCCGGACCGCTGGATGTGACGGCCTACGAACCCACCAAGAGATTCAGAGAGATTGTCAGGTCCCTCCTTCCAGGCGATTCCCTGAGGGTTGTCGGGGAGCTGAGAGAGAAGCCGCGGACGCTCAATCTTGAGAAACTTGAGCTGCTGGACCCGACCACCCAATGGAAGAAGGTCTCCAACCCGAGCTGCCCATCCTGTGGAAAGCGGATGAAATCCACAGGCTTGGGAAAAGGATATAGGTGCAGGCGGTGCGGGACAAGGGCCGAAGAATCCTCAGCCGTCATCCTTCCGATAGAAAGAAACCTTGGGAGTGGATGGTACGAGCCTCCGGTATCGGCCAGAAGGCATCTGAGCAAACCCCTGAAAAGAATGAGCAAATCATAGGACTTCGTTCAAAGTCGAATAGAGATACCGACAATTTTTTATACACTCATGTTTTAGCAACGAACAGCCTGTAAAAGAGCTCAGGGAGCAAAACGCAGGAGTCATGATCATATGAAGGAAGTTGTCATTCTCAGCGCGGTCAGGACCGCGATTGGCAAATTTGGAGGAAATCTCACTGGCATGCCGATCACCAAGATTGGCGCAGAAGCAGTCAAAGAGGCAGTTTCCAGGGCCAATGTGGAGCCCCAAGAGATAAACGAGTGCCTCATGGGGATCGTTCTCCCCGCCGGGGTTGGCCAGAACCCCGCAAGGCAGTGCGCGATATACGCTGGTCTTCCGGAGGAGATGGGGTCCACGACAATCAACAAGGTCTGCGGGTCCGGCATGAAGACCGTGATGTTGGCCGCCAACTCCATTAAATCAGAGGAGCACGAGGTCGTTGTCGCTGGAGGAATGGAGAACATGAGTGCTGCCCCCTACATCATGAGGGATGCCCGCTGGGGAATGAGGATGAACGACAGCACTGTGGTGGACTCCATGGTCTACGATGGGCTATGGGAAATCTTCAACGATGTTCACATGGGTCTGACCGGGGAGATCGTGGCCGAAAGGTACAACGTAACCCGGGAGGATGCCGACGAGCTGGCCTACCAGAGCCACATGAAGGCCAAGCGGGCCACGGATGAGGGCAGCTTTGAGGATGAGATCCTCCCCCTGACCATCAAGGTGAAGAAGAAGGAGATCGAGCACAATGTCGACGAGGGCATCAGACCCGACACGACCATGGAAACCCTGGCCCGATTGAAGCCAGTTTTCAAGAAAGACGGGGTCGTCACCGCTGGGAACTCCTCACAGATTAGCGATGGTGCCTCTGCCCTGGTCATCGCCTCACGAGAGTTTGCCGATTCAAATGGAATCGAACCTCTGGCCACGATCGTTGGATACACTACGAGCGGCACCAAGCCCGAGTGGATAATGGAGGCACCCATTGCAACGACCCGAAAACTCCTGGATAAGACCGGCCTGACGATAGAGGACATAGACCTGTTCGAGCACAACGAGGCCTTTGCCACGGCATCGGTCGCGGTCAAGAAGGAGCTCAATGTCCCGGACGACATCTTCAACGTGAATGGTGGAGCAGTTGCACTTGGCCATCCCATAGGGTGCAGCGGTGCAAGGGTTCTTACCACGCTCCTTTACGCCATGAAAAACAGAAAAGCAGAAACCGGCCTCGCCACACTATGCCTTGGCGGTGGGAATGCGGTCTCCATGATCTTGAGGCGCTAGCCTCCAAACCCCTTCCAAATTTGAAAAATCAACCAACAACTGAATTTGCTGGTCAGAATATTTATGAATGTTCAATAATGAGAATCAATTAAATATTAATATGTAAATCCTTAGAATCGAAACCTTCAATATGGTCGTAAGAGGGAGTACAGGGACTCTGAGTCGGATGACCAGGTATCCAGACGATTGTTGATTTATTATTATCAAATTGGAATTTGAACATAAATCCTTTATTATGAGAAGACAGTTTTCCACTGGGATTCATATGCCATCCATCGATGGACTCATTGCATCTATTGACAGCTACCGAGAGGAAATGATCGAGGCTCTCAAGGAGTTACTCCGTATTCCCGCTATAGGGCCAGAGAATGGAGGGGACGGGGAATTCGAGAGGGCTCGATACGTCAGGGAGCT